>JBKJIA010000591.1:0-3154 GCA_046598735.1 Polyangiales bacterium | reverse complement strand
CATATGGCGGCGTGCACGCACATCGCGCCGTTCAAAGCGATCGAGCTCACGCTCACGCTCACGCTCACGCTCACGCTCACGCTCACGCTCACGACCACAGAGATGGTGCAGGTCGTGGGGGGGAAAGGCGCTAACGCCTATGCGGGCTCAGGCGGCGGGATGACCTGAGGCTGTGCGGTCGTGACGGCGCGAGGTGCCGGCGGTTTTTTCGGGTAAGGTCGGGATAAGGTTTCCGCCAGCGTCCACAGCGCACCGCCCAGGAAGATCGGCAAATAGTCCGAACGTGAGTTGGGTAAGATGTCGACCGCCATGCATGCGGAGGCCACGGCCAGCGACGCCACCATCGGCGCGGCCGACGCACGCAGCTTCTTCATGCGTCGCGCGGTGCGCAGCAACGGTAAGATGATGATGGCTAACCACAAGCCCATCCCCACGTAGCCTATCGAACCAAACCACATGATCCAAAGGCCGTCGGTGATCGACACATCGTTGCCGTCTTCATCGTAGACACGACTGCGACCCCAGATACCCCAGCCCCACACCGGGCGCTCCATGCCGCGCGCGAGCAAGATGTCTTCGTTGCGAAAGCGGAAGTCCAGGGATTCGGCGCGGTCTGCGCTGGCTTGACCGGCCCAATCGACCAGCATGTAGGTGGGGAATTCGCCCTCGATGCGCGCAAATGGGTAGAGCGTGACGCTTATCGAAATGACCCAGAGGAAGATCGCGACCGCTCGCCTGCGCAACGGGCGTCGAATCAACAGCCATAGGATGCCAGCGTACATGGTGGCAGCTAGGGTCTTGCACAACAGTAAGATTACGGTGAAGACCAGCAGCAGTCTCTTCGAGCTGAGTGGCTTGGTTTCCAGCTTGGCGGCCCACATGCCGCGGGCGCCTCCGTACACGCAGACAGTAAACATCGCGAGCACTAGGCCGTGCGCCATGAACACCGCCGGGCGATAGCCGCCAGCGCGGATGGCCTGCAGGAAGTTGAACGGGCTGTAGCCGTAAAACGTGTCGTGCAGCACCGGGGCCATCTTCAATTCGTAGAGCATGAACGGGATGTAGATGAGCAAGCAGCGCGACATCACATCGAACAGATCGCGCAAGTCACGTTCGGTGGTGTACACGCGCTGCGCGATCGAAAATGGCACGTAGAGATCGAGAATCGCCGTGATGGCCAAGGACAAGGCATCGCTCATGGAAAGCCCGGTTACCGTGGTCAGGTTGAAGCGCAGCGGATCGCGATTGGTGGCCATGGTCATGTAGCTGCCGACCAACATGAGGAACGTGATGATCTGCGGCATGCGATGGCCGGGCGCGCGCTTGAGTAGCTCCTTGGAATGAAAGAGATGCAGCGCCGCGAGCACCGTCAACGCGGTCAGCCGGGACTTGTCGAAGGGCGGCAAGAGCGGCGCATCGAAGTAGTACGAGGCCGGCAAGAACATGATCGCAAGCATCATCAGCCAAGCCGTGGTGCGCGCGACGCTGGCGCGACCCTTACGCTGCTGAAAGACCACGAGCACCACGATGGGCCACACGGCCATGACTACATATGCAAGCCAGTTGCCCACTTCATCTCCCTGACAAGCGAAAGACGACGCGAATTACGAGGCTTGCCTTGCGCCGACGAAGCAACAACACGCGGCGATTGTAAACGAGCCCTTCCGGCGCGTCCAAAGCTTGGGCCCTTGCAGGCGGGCGAGGCTGTGTGTTGAGTCGGCGATTTTTGCGAATTTTGCCTGTTTAGCGCCCGCATTTCGGCTTTCGCGCGCGAATCGCACACGGTATGCGCAGGCGATGGATCTTGCCGGAACGCGCATTGCGATCACGGGGGTGGGCGGTTTCATCGGCCTGCGCATGGCAGAGCGTGCCCTGGCGCGCGGCATGCGTGTGAGCGGCCTCGATCTCGACCCCAAGGCTGCCCGCAAGGCGAGCGAGCGCGGCGTGGAAGTGGTGGTCGGCGATATCTGCAACCCTTTGGCGGTGGCGCGCGCGGTGCAAGGTGCAGACATCGTGTTTCACACGGCCGCTGTGGTGGCGGAAGATGGCGCGTGGTCGCTCTATCGCCACGTCAATGTCGAGGGCACGCGTTGGGTGGCGCAGACGGCACGCGATCAAGCCGTCAAACGTCTGGTGCACCTATCGAGCGTGATGGTTTACGGTTTCCATTATCCGCGTCTGGTCAGCGAAGAGGGACCCATGCGCGGCGAAGGTAACCCTTACTGTCAGACTAAGATCGAGAGCGACGAACTGGCGCTTGGCCTTCACGAGCCAGGGCGCTTCGAAGTGACTGTGATCCGGCCCGGTGACGTGTACGGACCTGGCTGCATCTCGTGGGTAGTGCGACCCGTGCAGTTGATGCGACGGGGGTTGTTCGCCCTCGCCGATGCGGGCAGCGGCATCATGAATCATGTGCACGTCGACAATCTGATCGACGCGGTGTTTCTTGCGATCGAGCGCGATGCGACCGGCCGCGCGTTCAACGTGACCGATGGCCAAGAGACGAGCTTTGCCGAGTTTTTTGGCCATTTTGCGCGCATGCTCGGCAAACCCAAGCTGCCTTCGTTTCCAAGCAAGCTCCTCTTGCCGGCGTTTTCGCTGCTGCACGCGGGCTTTACAGGGCTTGGCTTGAAGGCGCCCTTGAGTCCGGCAGCCGTGCGGTTCGTGCGGCGCAAGGAGCCCTACAGCATCGATCGCGCGAGGCGGGAGCTTGGCTATCAACCGCGGGTTTCACTCGAGCAAGGCATGCGCGAGCTCGAAGGCTGGTTACGTGAGCAAGCGCTAGTCTGAGTATTCCGGCGCGCCTGCCGCAAGCGTAAGGTCGTCAGCTTGCTTGACTGGATGCGCGGTCTTTCACCTGCAGCATGTGCTTGCCATGCTCAAGCTCCCCGCGCGCCCAACGTCCCGCAAAACGGGCCATGCCGCGCGCGTTCGCAAACTTTGTCAGCACCAAGGCCGTCGCGTAGAGCGATGCATCCTCAGCTTTGTCGCCGCGCGCCAGCCGTTGCTTGCGCACCCGTCGCCACAAAAGACCGTGCGTGGCCAGCAGACTCAGGCACAGGCCGAGCGTGGGCAGCGCCAGCACGGTCGCAAGCGAGGGGATGACTGCCCCGTAAGCTAGGATGGAAGCGACCTCTTTGAAGTGGACCTTGTG
>JBKJIA010000559.1:0-26306 GCA_046598735.1 Polyangiales bacterium | reverse complement strand
CCCAAAGGGCGGCACCGCGTCGGCCAACGGCGCGCTCCACTGGGCGAGCTTCGAGCGCAACCCTTGGACGGCGTCCGCGTGGGACGCGAAGACGTGAACGAAGCGCAGGGACGCAGGGCGGGACCAGCGACCCCGTGTGGCCTCGAAGAAGGCGCGGAGGTCTCGCTCATTGGGCTCACGCGAGGCACCACCCATGTCCTCGGCGAGAAAGAGCACCTTTTGAATGAGGCGCTCGCGCACGATACCGTCGTTCTCTGCGAGACCCAGGCGCAAGGCCTCGCGGTAGAGGATTTCGTCTTGGATGGCACGCGTCTCGAGGGCCCTCAACTCCGCCGGGCCGAGGGGAGGGGTGCCCCGACGCCGAGCCTCCTGCTGTGCCGTAGCCGTCAGGCGGGCCGACGAGACGCGAACTTCGTCGGCGCGCAGTTGGGGCTGCGTGATCGCGAAGATGGCGCCGCCGATGAGCACAAACTGCGCGAGGCGAGTCCCCACGATGGCTCGAAGCCATCCGGGCCGGTCACGACCGCGTTCGCATTCTCGGAGCACCCGCGCAGGCATTACTGTTTCCCGGTTCGGGATGCGCGCTCGCATCGCAGATGCCAACCGTTGGCGGTGAAGCTTAAACCGAGCAGTTACTCGGATCTACTCGGATTGAGAGTTCTTTGTCTCCGCGGGCCGAGATGGCGAGAAAAGTGCCTGAAAGAACCACGAAAGTGCCCGCTCAGGCACGCTCGCGCCGCGCGGCGGATGGTGCGATCCGAAGCCACTACTCAGGTTCTCGTCAGCCCCGACGACAAGGGCTTTACGGCTGAACCTCGACGAGGTGCGGGTACACACTGGCACAGCCCCAACGCGATTATGGGCATTTTAGGTTGACGCGTGTCCCATCATCGGCGCGACTCGCGTCAGGGGCACTGCCCGCCAGCAACGTTGGTGCAATTGACACACGTGGACCACGCGCAGCGATCGGCGTCGCTCTGCGAGAAGGCTGGCACCTGTACGGGCGCGCACGGGCCGATCGGGCTGTACTGCGCATAGCTGTAGTAACTGTAGTTCTGGTTAGGCAGCACGTTGTAGCCGGGAAAGGCAGCCTGAGCGCAGCCCGTCGCTTCGGCCTGCGAGTTGGCGTAGCCTTGCCACTCCGAGAGGGCGCATAGATTGGCTGGAATGCGCACGCCGACAAAGTAGGCCTGGGTCTGAGTGCTCACGGGATTGCCGCCGCAGGTCTTGGCCGAGGGCGGAGTGGTGCCGCCTGTGCATTTGCCGCCGCTGGGGGACCGACAGCGGGACGGTTCTTCTAACGTGACAAGTTGCTCATGCCCGGCAAGCTCGCGTTCAGGTGTTGTCGGGCACGAAGTGTAACTTGTCATGTTTGAAGAACCGTCCCCGAATCCGCAAAGGCGTTCGATTCCCTTAGGCTTCAAGAGCTTTCGCTCCGCACGTGCCACCATCATGGGCATCGAGCTGGTCACCTGATTCGCAAGGGACAGCTCCGTCCGCTGCTCGAAGGCTCCGGAGCCGGACAGTTCTACGCCCTCGCCGCGTAGCAACAGGACTCGACAAACGAGGCCTTCCACGCGCGACCTCGAGTTTGCGACAGAACCCGCAGTCGCGAGCGACCCAACGGTGAGCGCCGATTGACGCACATTGCTGGACAGTGTAGGAAGCCATTCCGTTCGAGCGCGCCCCCCCTGCGCCCGACGTTTCAGGAGTTCCTGCCGATGCTTGTTAAGACGGCGACACTACCGGGTCCCCCGGATCTGTTCCCTCGTTTCGGAACGTTCAACTTTGTGCGAGATCCGCTGGGCACGCTGATGCGAGATACCGCGCGCTATGGCGGCTTCTATCGCAACCGCGTCGGGCCCACGCATTTCTACGCGGTCAACGATCCCGACTACGCCCGCGTCGTGCTCCACGAACGCAGCAAAGGCTTCGTGAAGAGTCGCCAGTACGATGTGCTCAAGAGGCTTCTGGGCAACGGTCTCGTGACGTCCGATGGCGATGAGTGGAGACGCCAACGCAGGGTCGTGATGCCCGCCATGCGCAAAAACCTGGTCGACAACTTCGCAAGCGCCATGGTGGCCCAGGCCGAGGCCGCGCTTCAGCGTTGGGAAGGGCGCGAGACCATCGACGCCGGTCCCGAGATGGTGAAGATTGCGCTCTACGTCGTGGGTGCCACCGTTCTCAGCACGAGCCTCGACCTGGCTTCGACCGAGCTGGGGCGCGCCTTCTACAGCACTGTCGCGCACGTTGGCGAGATGCAACGTAACCCTCTGTTGCCGCCACTCTGGGTGCCGACGCCAGCCAACGTGCGCTTCAATCGTGGGCGCGCGCTGATTGAAGCCTTCGTGCTAGATCTGATCCGCGAACGCAGGCACCTCACCTCACCCCCCGAGGACCTGCTGACATTGATGATGCACGCCAAGGACGAAGAGACCGGCGTAGCCCTCGACGACCGACAGCTCGTCGCGCAGGTGCTCACGTTCTTTCTTGTCGCGTTCGAGACCACCGCGACCACGCTGTCCTGGATGTGGTGGGCGATCGGCACTCACCCGCAAGTCGAGAGCAGACTACTCCAAGAGCTTGACGAAAACCTCGGTTCGCGCGCGCCGACCGCCTCCGACATGAGGAGGCTCCCTTACCTTTCGCAAGTCATGAAGGAAGTCCTACGACTGTTTCCGCCTGCATGGGCCTTAGGACGAAGCCCCCTTCGCGACGAGAGGATCGGCCCGTACGTCGTGCCGGCGGGTGCCGCGGTATTGATCAGCCCCTATGTCATCCATCGATTGCCATCGCTGTGGCCCGATCCCGAGCGCTTTGATCCCGAAAGGTTTCTGCCCGAGGCGGAGCAGGCACGGCATCCCTATGCTTACATACCGTTCGGCGGCGGGCCGCGAACCTGCATCGGCGATCACTTCGCCGCGCTCGAGGTAGTCGCGGTGGTCTCAATGATCGCTCGGGCGTACCGTCTGGAGCCGATCGCGCCCGAGCGCGTGGCAGCAGAGGCCGCGGCGGTGCTTCGCCTCAAGGGCGGATCCCTGCCCATGCGACTGGTCAAGCGAGAGCCGACACGACAGCGTCTGGCTTGTAAGCCCCAAGTGTAAATGTCGGGTTTGTCCCAAGTAGAAATTCGGGTTCATGGCCTCACGCTGTCGATCGAAACGTTGCGCAAATGGACGCGTGAGGACGGTCTGTTGAGCGAGCCAACCAGACGTTGCAGGACCGACTGGTGAAGGAGCTGCGGCTGCGCGGCATCTGCACGGTGGAGGCCGGCAACGCCTTCCTGGAAGAATTCGGCGAGGACTACAGTCGCCGCAACAACTGCTCGCTGTCAGTATTTGCTCAGGGCGCCCACCCCACTGATTTGCCAACCTGAGGAAGGTGGTTCCACCCCGATATCGAAGCCTCCCATCCGCTTTCCGACTTGCATAGGCCACCAGTGGACGACGCCGCTGTTGTGGCGCCAAATCAGGTCGTCCGTACCATCGCCGTTCACGTCCCCCACGCTCGCAAGAGTCCATTGGGAATCCGGGCTTTGATCGCTGACGAGGGATGCGGAGTATTGTCCATTGTTGGCCACCCAAAAGTGGACGGCGCCACTGCTATGTCGCCAGATCAGGTTGGCGTATCCGTCGCCGGTCACGTCGCCGACCCCCCGCAGATCCCAGCCCGAGGACGGATGAACTGTCCCGATTGTCCCACCCCCACCATTCCACTGGCCATCGATCATCGGCCACCAATTCACGGCTCCGTCACTCTGGTTCCACCAGATCAGGTCGTCTGTTCCGTCGCGGTCTATGTCGCCAGCGGCCTTCAAGTGCCAGCCACTCGTATGATGCAGGACAGCAACATGGTGGCTGCTCACAAGACGAGCGTTGGCTCCCATCTTCCAGTAAACAACCTCTCCGCTGTTCCAGTTCCACCAGATAAGATCTTCTATGCCGTCGCGGTTCATGTCGCCTGTGTCAATGAGGCGCCAATCCAGCGGGACACCCTGGGGATAGATCTGGTCAAAACTATGGAGCGCGCCATCCTTCATGCGCCACGAGCCAACTGCGCCCGCGCTGTGCCTCCACACGATGGTATCGGCCAATGGGGCGTTGGCTCCCGACGGGTCCATCAGCCTGTCCCAGCTTCCGTTAGGCCAGGTCTTCCGGCACCAGGCGGTAAGCTTGTTGATGGAGGTCTGTGCTACGCCCACCTCACGGAGGCCGGGGATCGCTCGGTATGTATTGGTGCCCTGATACGGCCCCACAGCGAAGGGCTGACTGGCAGCGCTCTGAGGGATGCGGGCATCGCGGCTCTCGACCTCCGAGTTGTTTGTTGCGGCGGCCCAGTCTCTCGCAGAGGCGTAGTTCGCGTCCGCGATGAAGTCGTCGATGAGGGCCTGAGTGATGTTTGCTCTCAGGAGGGTGTCTGCATGCGTCGCACCCAGAACGCGATTGGAAACGCGGCCATCTTCGTCGCTGTACAGCCAGAAGGGCTGGGCGGTCCGCAGGTCGAGACCCACTTCGCGCCCGTAGGCGCCGTTCGTCTGGAGCTGCCGCATCTTCGTGATCGTGGCAAAGAAGCGCAGAGCATGGCTTTCGCCGGATATGCTCTCTAATTTATCCAGCCAGTTGATGGTATAGGCGAAGTGGCTGTTCATGGTGCGGCGGTAGCCAGGGTTCAGGACCATCTGCAAGTGGTACCAGGCGCTCGTCTCCATCGCGCCCTCCAAGGCAGTCTGGTAACTGAAGCTGCGCGAGTCTTGGCTGATGAAGTGCGGCGCACGATAGAACACCTCCTGGAGTTCTTGGCCTTCGCTACCTACCAACCACCCTCGGGCCTCGCGGACCCTGACATTTACCCCGTTGACGGACCGTGCTGGAAGGCTGGCCGGGGCTTCCTCGAGGCCATTGCCGTGAATGAGCTCCCACAGTTTCACGGAGATCCAACCAGCGAGCGCCCGCTTGGCGAGCTCCGCGTTGCGTCGGGTATTGGGTCCTTCGCATTTCCCATCGAGCGGGAGCCTCAGCGCCTTCAGCACAGGGCTTTGGACCGCGCGGTACCTGTCCGCGCCTCCGTCCTTGTCGAGGCTGTCGCAGGTAGCTCCACGACCTACCCAACTCTTCAGCCGATAGAAGGTCGACAGCGTCGCCGGGGTGGGTCCACCGCCACTCGCATTCGCAGCGGCGCTGTAGATCTCATCGAAGAAAGGGCGCCCTACTGCGCGACCTTCCTCATCCGCGCTAATCACGGCCGAGCTCGTGTTGAACGCATCGGACGGATGGATGGGCGGTAACCACTGGTTCCACTCGGGCATCGGCAGGGCAACGGGAAGCTCGCGCATGTTGAGGGTACCGAAGCGATCGACGACGCCAGCGACCGCTGGTAGGCCCTCTCCCCGCGGGAACAAGTGTGCCCGGATGTCGGCGTCGCGATTGAGCACCGCATCGATGCCCGCGCCCGCCGCCCATTGATAGCTTGGGCGACCATCCAAGCCCGGCCCTGGTTGGTACGGGGGATTGTAGGGGCGCGCCTGGGGCACCACCACGGCCCCCCTGTGTCGACGTGGATAGGTCCGGATGTAGGAGGCGATCCACTCGCCATCCCTCTGCGAAAGGCGATGAAATTTGGCCCGTTCGATGATCGATTCGTTCGAGAAATTGAAGTAGAATAGGTCTCGCCCCTCTCGCTCGTGGCAGTCGGCACAGGCCGCGACCATATTGCCGTTTCCTACCGCACCGATTTGCGCCAGAAACGGATCGTAGAGAAGATTTCGCGTCTGGAAGAGCCGCTCGCCTTGTCTGATCCCCGCGTCGGTGTCTATGGGAGGGAGCCACTCCGACGGTATCGTCGTCGGGGAGCTCTGACGAAAGCTCTCAGCCGAGAGCAGGGGAGTCGCGCCGCGCAGGAGATTCAGCTCTACGATGCGAAACCCGATGCTTGGCGCCTGAGGGGATGCGTGAGTGAACGTGAATGTGTTGGCGCCCGCACGAAGCCCGCGCGCTGGCAGCTTGAAGCGGACGGTGCGAAAGCCGCCTCCGATGCCGCCGTACTGCGCTTCGGGGCCGACAATTTCGATTTCTGGATTGCCCACGACCTGAGTGTTGGCCGTGTAATGCTTGAGCGCGATGGACTCGCCACCGTTGATCCGAAGCGTGGCCTTGACACGACCTGGATTCGAGTCGAGCGCAGTGTCGTGGTATCCGCAGGCATTGCAGCGCACGTAGATGTGCGTCACCTGGCTGGGGTCGGCGACCTGGATCGTCACCTGCTTCTCGGCACCTTGAGCCCCGAACACCTCGATCGGTAAGGTCACGGGCTGGCCGGTGGGGGGAGAAGACGCTTTCTCCAATGCCGTATGTGGCACCGCGATCTCGACGCCCGCGTCAGCCACGTCGGAGGCGCCCTGCTCGGGGGGATCCAGCGCAGGAACGCAGCCCACCAGTGCCACCAGCGCCACCCGCGCCACCAGCCATAGCGTCGCGGGGTTCAGCATGGGATGCACAGGACGCTCACGCCGATCGACAATGCTCATAGGTACTCCTTCTCTGATTGGCTCTGATTGGCTCTGATTGGCCGCGAGGACGTGGCAACGCATCTAGGGCTCAGATTCGAGTGCCCTTGATCTGCGTACCGGAGGGCCGGGGGGGGGGAAGGCCTACAAAGTTACATTCTGCCCACCGCTCTAGAGCTGCGAGGGCACTCTGACAGCTCAAGAAAATCCGCGAGAACTGGGGCCGCTCTCGCGACGTGCCACGGCAGCTTGCCGCCGGGGAGCGTCGCGCTCAGTGGCGCGCTGCGGTTGCCGGGGGGTGTTCTGTGCGCCGACGAACACTGCGGTGTTCACCTGACGCTTAGAAAAAATTGAGCCGGAAGTTGGCCGTTCGGAGCTGTATGCTGAGCCAAATGGACCCCGTCTCGCACCCAGAGGAGAGTCGCTCCGAGACCGCGAGCGGGCCGCCGTCGGACTCGGGCGTGGCCTCGCGCGTGCATGACTCTTCAGCGCCCAGCGTCGCCGTGCCGAGCGCACCCGCGGTGCCGAAGGAGTTGGTGCCGGTTCCTGCCGACTCTGAAAGTGAAGGGAACCAGGAGCCTTCACAGTCCCGAACGCGAACGCTCCAAGCGCCGCCGGAGGTGACGCCGACGACAACACCTGGCGAGCAGGAGCGGCGGGCGCCGGAGCAGGAACCGCCGGCGACGCTCGTCGAAGCAGCGTCGATCGCGCGCTGCGGCCGCTTCGATCTCATCGGCCGCCTAGCGAAGGGTGGCATGGCCGAGATCTTTCTGGCGCGTGAGACCGTCGGCGAGGGATTGAAGCGGAACGTCGTGGTGAAGGTGCTCCGCAAGTCTGCGCAAGAGAAGGAAAACGACGGACGGTTCGAGCAGCTCTTTTTGCGTGAAGGTCAAGTGGCCGCCCAACTCACGCATCCCAACATCTGTCACGTCTACGAATTCGGGCGTCACCTCGCGAACTACTTCATCGCGATGGAATATGTCGAGGGCGCCTCGATCCGCGAGCTCTGTGTTCGGCTCTCGCAAGTGGGCGAGAAGCTGAAGCCGGAGCTTGCCGCCTGGATCTTCACGCAGGTTGCGGGAGCTCTGCACTATGCACACACCGCTCGCGATGCGCGGCGCGAGCCCCTCGGAGTGGTACACCGCGACGTCAGTCCTCAAAACATCATGGTGCGGCATGACGGTGTGGTGAAGCTGCTTGATTTCGGGGTTGCGCATGTGGCTGCTGCGGAGCGCGACGCGAGTGCTGGACTCGTCTTCGGGAAGGTTGCCTACATGGCGCCTGAACAGTGTCGAGGAGAGCAGAACCTCGACGGACGCGCGGATGTGTTCAGTCTCGGCGTCTGCATGTATGAAGCATTGACGGGCGGGCGTTTGTATCGACGTAAGGATGATCGCGAGACACTCCGGGCAGTGTTGAACGAGCCGCCAGCATCGATTCTGGAGGTCGATCCCAGCCTGCCGCCCGCGCTGGACCGCATCATCATGCGTGCGCTGGCGAAGAACCGCGAAGAGCGTTTCGCGAGCGCCGATGAGATGGCCCAGGCGCTGGACGAGTATCTCGCTGAAAGCGGCCGAGTGGTCAATGCCAGCAGCATGAGCGGAGTGATGCGACGTTTGTTCGCGGAGCAACTCAAGAATGGTCAGGACTTGAGCACCGAGATAGACATCTCGGACTTTCGCGGCAGCAAGCCGTCTGTCCTCCTGCAGGGTCGCAGCAAGTTGCGCCCAGTCAGCATGAGGACGGCCAGAGCGCAGCCTGTCAAGCGACCCAGGACACTGCCGCTACGCGCGCTGCTGGTGATCGCAGCGACGGTCGCATTTGCCGCATGGCTGGCGATGGGGTCGCCCGACGGACCCCCGCCGGCCAAGCGCGTGATCGCGCCTGCCGTCCAGGCTGGAGCTTCTGCACCCCAACCTGAAAGCGCGGAGCAGCAGACCCTGGGCGATCGGCAGGACCAGGGCCCAGCCCAGCTACCCCCCGGGACGGCGAGCAGCGATACGAATCCGGCAGCGGAGCAGGAGCCGGCACCGGAAGGAACGGGCAAGGACCCAAGTCCCGGCTTTGTGAACAACCCCGGATTCTGAGACCATGGCCTCAATGCATAAGGCGGGCGCAGGCAAGAGAAGAATCAGCGTCGCGTGGTGCCTCGGCCTCGCGTTGTCATGGTTCGCAATCGTGCCGGCACGCGCACAGGGGCTTCCAGCATCGGCGCCAGACACAGAGAGCAGCGCGCCTCCTTCGCCACCGCCCGAAGCCGCGACCGCAGGCACGTCGGGCGAGCCCACCGCGGAACAGCTCGCTGAGGCCCGGCGACTGTTCGCGCGCGGCGTCGAGCACGCGCGCGAGCACTCCTACGCTCGGGCGGCGAGCAAGTTCGAGGAGGCGCTGGCGATCCATCGAGCGTCTGCGATCGAGTACAACTTGGCTTCCGCGCTCTACGAGTTGGCGCGCTTCGACGAGTCTTACGCTGCTGTCACCCGAGTGTTGGCAGCTGTGGACGTGTCGCCGGAGGTTCGCGCGCGCGCTGAGCAGCTGGAGCTGACGCTCCAGGAGAAGACGGCCCGGCTGACGGTGCTGATCGGCGAAAACGCAGCCCGCGTCGAGGTTCGGGTCGATGGGGCGCCGTGGACGCGCGCGCAGCTCGGCGTCACGCACGCTGTCGCACCGGGACGTCACATGGTCGAGGCGACATGCAGCGGGCACTTACTGTCTACGCGCGAGGTCCCGATTCCTCTGCGCACGGCCGCGCTTGTCGACCTTACCCTCATGCCGTGTGCGGACCCGTCTTCTCTCGCGGAACCTGGTGTGCAGCGTACTTCCAAGGATGGGCGGGGCGAGCGCAGTCGCGCCGGGCAATTGCTGCGGAACCGTTGGTTGTGGGGTGGCGTGGCCGCAGTGCTCGTCGCGGGCGGCGTAACCGCCGCGATCTTGCTTGCGCGCGATCACGGACAGACGCCAAAGTCGAGCGCAAGCATGACGCAAGCCGCGCTGCTCACCTGGCGCTGATGCTCTTTCTCGAGCGCCCCTTGGTACCGACCTACCTCGGCCGGTCTTCGGGACACGATGCCGACTACCGGGGCTTGATGGTCAAGGAAACCAGTGCGTCCTTGCAACCCGAGCCGCCAACTCCGGAGGTTACCATCTCACCCGTATAGCCGGTCGAGGTGAGGCGTTTGCCAAAGAGGTAGCCTGTCTCATCCGGCTCTGGGCCGGAGTCTCCGTTGATGAACCCGAACAGCGTGGTGCCGCTCGGAGCACCGAAGGCAGACTGGGCGACGTTGTCGTCGAAAGATTGTGAGAGCAGGAGCATGTCGCCGGCTTGGCCGTAAACTGACGGGAAATGGGACTTGCTATCCGAGTTGCTGTCGCAGCCTTTGTGCGTCCAGGCGCGAACGGGATTGGTCGTGGCAGCACCGCGCAACGCGGTCAGAATGGCCCAGCCTGGATGTCCTGACGTGTCTTGATTCAGGTCGACTCGATACGACGAAGGCTCGTTGCTTGCGGTCCTGTAGAAGATGGACTGGGCCAGGTCTTGACCATATTGGTAGTAAGAACCGAAGGAGTTGCAGAACTTACCATTGGCGCTCCAACTTGTGCAGTCGGCGGCAGTGGCACACTGGTAGCCGTTGTCACGCTTATAACATTCGGCAGCCCTTGTCCATCCGTCGACCCTCATGGGTAGGTAGTCGTCGGTACGATGCAGGATCAGGACCATCAAGTCCCCATTCACAACCCCGGAAGGGCGAGCAATGGTCAGACCTTGTCCGTCGTAGTCGTAGACCTTGGTGGTACCGACCTGGCTAATACTCGTTCCCGATGGCGGCGGCGGCGGTGGCGGCGGAGTGACCGTGTCGAACACCTTGGCGAAACGCTGCTTCGTGCTCGTATCGCAAGCTCGCTGCACGATTTGTGGCTGTCCTTGTGACGTTGTTTCGCTCTCGCTGGCGTGGGCGCAGCTTGCCGTCTCGCGGCTCTGCAGACGCAGCTCACCGCCTCCCAAGTCCGTCACGTTCCACCGTTGGTCGTTATCGACCGAGCACAGCATGGCGTAGACGTTGAACGAGCCGCCGCTCGCTTTGAGCGAGCTGCTCGCCTTGAGACAGTAACCTGCCCCGTCGCCACCGACGATCTTACAGTCGGAACCCACGCAGTCGTCCCGCCACCAGATCTGCTCCGCGGTATCACTGCAAGAGGCCTGGTAAACTTCGTATCCAGAGCCGATGGCTAGGCTCGTGCTGCGACGCATGCACAACCCCGTGGCGGGGTTGCGAAGCTTGAAACGGGTCGTCGAAAGCGCCTTGTCTTCAGGCGAGTCGCCTTCCGAGGAGTCGTTGGATTCTGAATCCGGCGATTCGGGGTCGATGCCTTCCGGGGCACACGCGGCCGGACCCAGTAAGAGTGCCAACATGGCGTGTGTCATAACTTTGGCGATGCCCTTGGGCTTCATGGTTTGCCTCCTTACATGGACGTACTTGCCCGCCGTGCTGCGATGCTCAGGGGGCGAGAGCACGTTCGGACCCTGGATGATGTCGGCGCATGGGGTCGCCCTTCATCCCGTGGCCCAGCTGGTCACAAAAAAAGAACCATTCGCGGGCAAAAATTTCAACCGGCGGGTTCTCCTGTAAACGTTCGAGCGTCACTGCTCGTCACGGCGCGAACGTGCCGGCAGGCAAGTCATCGATGTCGATCGGCGTCGCGTCGCGGCTTACGCGCCAGTCTTTGCCAGAGGCGGCGACGCTCGGAATTTTGCGACGGAGCCTACCAGCGTCGGGGCAATCGCCGCCCGACGCCGTGGCTATGGGCGTCCGTCGGGGAAGTACACGTTGATGATCTTTTGAATATTGGATCTCACCAGCGAGGCATAGGTCGCATCGTAGGAGCTCCAAAGTTGCGCGTGATAGGCTTCGGTTACTTCCCCGGTGCTAGCAGGCTGTTTCCCCCACCAATTCTGGGCGAATGTCCTAAAGGTCTGATTGTTGGCCGGCACGCTGGCTTGATACTGCAAGAGGCGATCATAAATCTTGGCCGATTTAGGGATGTTGGCAGCCGCGATGGCGGCCTTCATGCTCGTCACGTCGCTCGGCATATTGCCCCAGAAGTGCAGCAGGGGAGTGACATCAACACCGGCTGCCTTGGACATTCTCAGTATCAACCCGTTGATGGACATGTCGACCTTGACTCCAGCTTCGTAATCCAGATTGGTGGATCGCCAGAACGTGTCCAGCACCGGCCATCCCAGGATATCGGCTATCTGAATATACTTGGCAGACCCCTTGAGCTGATATTGACCTTCCTCGTCGGTCATGTACCTTCCGAGCTTGAAGTTCTCACACATCATCCATTCGATGGCCGTGGTTGGCAGTGTCACATAGGAAGCTTTGTCTCGTGGCACCGGTAGTGCTGAGACCGCCAGCCTATGCGCCTCATCCAAGCTCTTTCCGTACTTTCTATTGATCACCGCTGCAGCCAAAATCTCGACGGCAGATTCATATTCCCAATCGAGAAGTTTCGCGAACAGGTGGCCATGGCCGAGCTCATGCAGCTCGGTTTGAAAGCCCTCGTCGTATATCGCCGCAGGCCCCATCGTTAGTGCGTTCTGTTCGTTGCCGCTGAACGGTTCCTCTTGAGGGAGATACAGCATGTTGGACGAGGGATAGCCTGGAGCGCCGACGCCATATCTCCAGGATCGGTCCGGCACCATGTACAGTACCTCCTTGTTCCGAACGCGGGGAAAGCCCATCAGGTCCGAAACGGCGTCCATGGCGTTGTCCCAGAACGTGAGAAAGACAGAAGGGTCGTTGTACTTGGAGATCCAGCTCGTCGGCATCTGTGTCATGAACTTGTCGGTTTGGAAATCAGCCCAGGGTGCGCCGAAGTTGCGTTCCGTGTTTTGCCACTCGGCAAGAGTTGTCTTGCGTAGACTGGTCATGGAGTAGTAGGGCGCGCGAACGGCATTTTGGATCTGCACCGTCACGGCACCTGCGCTCGCCAAGTAGGGCACGTCTATATAGATTCCACCTCCCAGTGGGTTGCCGACTTTCGTTACGGTGCCGTTGATGGGGTAGACGATGGATACCCTGTCGAGGCGCCTGATGAAGTCGTTCGACTTGGAATAGTCCTCAGCATGAGCACCAATCCTGATTTGGAAGCCTTTCCCAACCAACGTCTGGGGAACGGTGACCGTTGCAATACTACCCGGAGCGAGGTAGGTGCCGGTCGGCCTTCTGGCAAAGGGAATGTTGTCATTCATGACAAGGTGACCCCACGTCTTTGGATAGTCACCTTTGATGGTCGCCGTATGAACGACGCTCGGATTGGGCGTGGAGGTGACTTTGCCCGGGAAATAGTCCGAGCTCTTGAACTGACGTCCACTGATGACGCTCTCAAAAGCCGAGACGTTTTGCGCGGCGTACGCATAATCAACGATGCTCTGCATCACGTTGAGAATCGCCATGTGGATGTTGTTCTTGAGGGCCTTTCGGTCAAAACCCGGATTCCAGTCCTGACCCGTCATGTCGGCATTGGCTGCATTCATGAAAAGAGGGCCGAGCACGTTTTCGTAGGTCGTCACCAGATCAAAAGCGGTTGCTATGACCTTACTGTTTGCGCCCGTTGCGAAAAGGTTGTCGTCGACGATGGCTTTTTGTGACGCAATCTGAGCCGCACTCAAGACAGCTGTGCCTTTGAGATGGTTCGCCAGTGCGGTCATTGCCTGCTCAACCGCGGTGGTGTCAATGCTGCTGCTGCACGTGTATTTGACGGCGAGCTTCTTAGCGACACCGCCGCAGGGATCGTCAAACACATCGTTGCTCGCAGGGATGCTACAAGACGGCTTGTTCAGGCACAGCGACTGCACCTTGGATAGTGAGCTCGAGTCGTGACACGTGCCTTGCGAGACGTTCGGACACGTTCCCGTGGGCGCGCCATAGCTGGCGAAGGAGATGGCCTGGATGATCTGACCGCCCGAGCACGATAGCGAAGCCGTAGCGTTCTCGTTGACTTCCACGCACTTCGCAGTACCGCCGCCGCAGGTTCCCTCGGGTACTCCGCAGCCGCAGGCGCCGGGTGCCGTCTTGTTGGGGTCGCTTGGGCAACCGTCAGCAACTCCTCCGAGCATGGAGCTGAGGGCGATGCCCGTTCGCTCTCCGATGATTAGCTGGCCCGCGGGGTCGTAGTGGTAGAAGCCGCTCAGGTCGTCGGTTTTGACGATCCTGGTGTTGGCATCGGAGCCCACCACGGAGCGCTGCGCCGATAGTACCGTCGCTCCGTAGTCCATGGACTGAGCCCACTTGCCGATCTCGATGATAACGACGGGAAGGGTGCTCGCGCCGACTCTTCGACGTACGTCGGCAATCAGGTTTCGCAGGTTTTGTGCGTAGGCATTGGCCGAAGCCGAGTCCATGGTGTCGTTTTCCCCCTGAAACCAGATGAACCCACCCCAACGGCAGGACTTCGTCGCGCAGATCGCGTGAACGCTCGCGGGGCTTGACTTGAGTGAGTCGATGCGACTCTGGAGTTGGGTGTAAAGTGGACCCACGCTTCCACCGCTCTGCGCGACCGTCTGGGGGCTACGCCAATCGGTGTAGAGGTTGGTGCCGCCTTGGGCCACCTTGATCAAGGAGGTAGCGGTGTAGCCCTTGGCGTTGAGGTAGTGACCCAGGACGAGCTCCGGACCAAAGATGCTTCCGCAGTTCGTGGTGAGGCCCGAGACCTGATCGCTGTTCATCGTGCACATGACACTCGAGAGCGGGGTCTTGAGGAACGCGCCCACGAGGCCAGCGTTCTTGAGTCGGATGAGTTCCGAGCTCTCGAAGGTCGCCATCCCATCGGAGTATCCGTAGGAGGGGTAACCACCGTCGCTGTTGAAATACCAATCGTAGAGACGACTCTTCAGGCGCGACTGCAAGGTGGAGGAGGTGCCCGAGCCAAGCTCAGTGAGGAGCGAGTCGAAGAGCTGCCCGTCGACGTTGCCGACCATGTTCGACTGCCCCGCCATCAGGAAGACGGGCATCCCGTCGCTTGGAGGAGGAGTGGTCGTGCTGCACGTATAGGTCACTGCGAGGCGCTTGCCCACGCCTTCGCACGGGTCACCGAATACATCGTTGCTCGCCTCGACCGTGCAGCTCTGCTTGCCGAGACATGCCGTCTGCACTTGCTGGAGCGACGAGCTCGCGTGGCATGCGCCGGTGGACAACCCGTCTGCACAGCTTCCGGTCGGTGCGCCGTAGCTAGCGAACGTGATCGCTTGGATGGTGTTGCCGCTCGTGCACGAGAGCGTGATGCTCGCCCCCTCGTTGGCCGTTGCGCACGTGGATGTGCCCCCGCAGCTCCCCTCCGGCACGCCGCACCCGCACACGCCGGGCGCCGTTTTCGCCGGATCGCTGGGGCACGCGTCGAGGGCCGCCACGACCACGTTGTCGAGGTTAGGGCCGCCGTACTGAGTGTTGGCCTTGACGCGGACGACGTTGCCGCCCTGGCGCAGTGTCACCTTGAGTGTCCCTGTGCTCCACTTCGCCCATCCGCCCGTGGCCGAGAACGCTACATTGCCCACGTTCGTACCATTGACGAAGATGGCGGCCCGAAGGTTGGTCGACGTCCCGTTCGCGTACCGAAAAGTAAGGTTGTGCTCTCCAGGGGCCTGCGCCGAGATGTTGTTCCACTCGAGCCAGGTGCCGCTGCCCCCGAAGTCCATGTAGCCGCGGCCGGTGTAGCCGCTGCGCGTCGCGCTCTGGACGCAGCCGTTCGCCGCCGTGCGGTCCTCCGCTTCGTGCTGGACGGTCGTGCCGGCTTTTGCCTCGAGATTGTCGACGCCGCCGTCGGCGCTCTGCGCAACTTCATCGACTGCGGGCGCGCAGCCTGCGAGACACTGCACGCCCAGGATCACTGCGCATGCGAGAATCGGTTTTTTATTCGACCACCACGGCATCACGTACCTCCCCTTCGCTCCAACTGCTCAGCAGCCGATGTCCGCGGACCTCACGAACCTTCGTTGGCACGGGAGGCGTTCTGCACGCATGGTCTGCCTGCACTCAATGCGTGCAGAAAGGTTGTCGCGACACGCCGACTTGCCCGTCATCCATGGATGGACCCCGGGTGTATGGAAGCTCAAACGGGGCTGGGCCCTGAAAACACAGGTTCGGGCCTGCTCGACCTAAGCGGTTTTCATCGTTCCCGAGCAGAAACGGCCGAAGCTCGAGAGTAAATTCAAGGCAGCCGAGCTTTCACCGCACAGCCTCGAGTGTGGGTGTTGAGACTACGGGGGCGACGCCGAACCTACGGCCGGCGAGGTCGCTTGGTACCCCACTACAAGCCGCGTGACGATTCCGGTCGCAGTGCCACGCGTCCAGCGAGTGCGGCATCGATCCTTGCCAGGATATGCTCTCGGTCGTCTGGTAGCGTTCCTGCAAGGGGAAGGTAGTTCGACGCGTGATTGGTGCGGAACACCGCACGCTTCGGGCGTGCGTCAGCGACGATGGTGCGCAGCTCGCCAAACATCTGTTCCATGCTTGGCAGCTCGAAGCGTTGCTTTTGCTCTAGCTGCGCAAGGGGCGTGCCTGGCACCACCGTGGTGGTGAGCGCGGCAAAATACTCAGGGTTCATGGCGGTGACCAGCGCAGCAGTACCCGCAGCGTGCTCTGACGAACGGGCAACTCCTGCCACGCCCAGCATGGCGATCACGCTTACCTCCATGCCCGCCTGGTGCGCCCGCTCGGCGGCTCGCACGTGCTCATCAAAAGTGGAGCCCTTCGCGATGCGCTTAAGAGTAAGGTCATCTCCCGACTCGGGCCCGATGTATAGACGCGTAAGGCCCGCCTCGCGCAGCGTGCGCAGCTCCTCGACGCTCTTGTCGAGCACGTTACGCGCCATCGCATAGCAAGAGACACGCTCAAGCCCGGCAAAGCCACGCCGGGCGGCCGACAAGATGGGTAGCCAGTGATCGAGCGGCATGATCAGCGCATCACCATCGGCGACAAACACTTTGCGCACGCGCCTGCCGAGAGCCGCGCCTGCACTCTCCAGGTCCGCAAGGCTCTCGCTCAGCGCGCGCACGCGAAACTTCTTGTCGCGATACATGTCGCAATACACGCAGGCATTCCAAGAGCAGCCGATCGTGGCTTGCAGAATGTAGGCGTCGTGTTCAGAGGGGGGTCGGTAGATGCGACCTTCGTACCGCATCGAGACAGGATGACGAAATCGTGGGCAGATGCCAGCCCACAGGCGCGCCAGACCGATATGATGCAGGTCCCCTACTTAAGAGGAGCGCGGAGATGCTGGCCGCCGCGGGCTTTTTGACGCTGCGGTTCGACTGGGCTTACTTCACCGCCAAAGGTGCTCCGTCAGGGAGTGCTCGACCTGTAGACGCTGAGCTTGAGCGAGCTCTGGTTGCACTCGGGACCTTGACCTTTCGCGTTCAGGGCTGGGCTATCGATGTAGGCCCATCCGGCGCGTCCTTCGCCCAGGGGCGCCATTTCGTCCAGCTCGCCCCATCCCGTGCCGTCGAGCATCACTGGCTTGGTTAGGGGCTGACCATCCCCATCTATCTCGACGAGCCAGTACTCCCACGGTACGCGGTAGCTGTTATCGCCACCTGGTTCGCCCTCGTGGGCCCGAGCGCGCATCACACCCCACCCCAACAGATAGCGATCGGGGCCGAGCACGGATAGCGTCGAGTAAGATAGGTAGTGGTCCGGGTCGCTGCGGATCCAGCGCATGTCACCTTGCTGCTCTCCTCGCGCGTTCCACTGAATAAGGCCAATTTGCGTGGGGGGCGCATCAGGATACCCGTCGGGCTTCTTGGCCCCCGGGACACCCACAATGAGACCGAGAAAGCCACCACCCGTGCGCGGCACGATCGAGGATGCACCGCCCTTGTTCCGGATGCCGTCGAGATTCAGGTAGTGAAACTCCTGTGCGGCGCCGTCCTCCATCCGGAAGACATAGGTACCAAGTCCGCCCGTTTCCTGCTCGTTGTAGTCCGTGCTGCAGAGCGCGGCGAACTTGCCGGTCGTGGGATCTTCCGCGATGCGGTTCATGAGGGTGTGACCGGTGCCGCATGCCCAGCTCCAACCACGCGTAGTGTAGCTTTCGGTGTCGCGATCCATGACGAGAAAGGCATCGGCTTCGTGACATCCCGAGCCATCTTTGCCGCCCACCGTCGCCTTGACGCCGATGCCCCAAAAGGAGCCGTCGTGCGATAGCCGCAGGTAGTCGTTGCCGTACTCCCAGCTGCCGATGGACTTGTGCACGATGTAGCGTCTGGGTGGTGTCTGAATGTCGCCATTGGTCCACTCGTACAGCCACATTTCGTCGTTTAGCCCGCGATCTCCGCAGACATACGGGTTTGTCATCCAATCGGCCGCAGGATGTGTGGCGAGCACGTCTTTATCGAACCCTTGCGTGCCGCTGGGAATGCGGCACAGCACGCCGATCGTCTGACAGTCGTCACTGACAGCCACGCCGTGCATCGAAATGCACTCTTCGAACAATCTCTGATCGGTTCGGCGCAGGGTCCCGCTCGAGTCATCGAGTTCCGATACGATGAGCGCACCGGAAGTGGGGTCCTCTTCGGGAGGAGCCGCGTTCGGGCCCACGGCGAGCGACGCGAACATCCGCGCCTTCTCGCCCGCCTGGCATGACGCGGTGTACATGCGTCGCGGAGTCGCGGTTCCAGGGTCGTAGTGCAGGGTGCGGACCGTCCATTCCCATTCGCAAGCCGTCGGCAGCCCACCAGGCAGATCCCCGATCAAGGTGCTGCGCACTTCGCCTGCCGGTTGAGCAGGGTCTGCGTCGCGATCGGGAGTCTTCACCTTGCTACCTCCACAACCACTGAGGAGGACGAAGCTCGCCGTGAGAAACCCTTGCATCGTGGCAAGAGACCGTATGTAGTGCACTGCGCTCACGCTTCCTCCTAGCTTTGCTGCTGCCGCGAATTCATCTATGGGATGTCGGGGAAGTACGTTCTGGTCCACTTAGAATTCGAGCACTGGGCACTAGGCGCAGCGACGAGTCCTGCGCCGTTGCTGCTGTTCGCCTCGGGGTGGTAAACACTTATGATGACTGGGACATAACCTACTTCGAAGCCCTCAGGCGGAACGACAAGTTGCCCTGGGTCGATCTTGACCAGGTGTGGATCGAAGTGCTGGCGATCGTCGGCGTTTCGGCTGTTGATAAAGACCGGGTCTGAAGGGTTTGCCTTCGAACGCTGGGCAATCTTCCGATGAAGGGTCTCGATGTAGATCTGCAGTCGACCAAGGTACGCGTCTGTATACACAGTGGGCCAGTTCTGTTTGGCTGTCTTGACCGCCGGTTGCTCGATGAACTTATACCAGACGTAGGTGGCCGTGGAGCCGTTCTGAAGCGAGGTCGTGTATCTCTTCCTTCCGGTTGTGTCCCAGTTCGCGAAATCGGGATGCTCCGTGTTGCGTTCTTTGTAGCTGAAGAATTTGGCGTCGACACGGGGCACCCTATCCACGTCATCCGGAGGAGGGGTAAGTTCGCTCTTGTATAGATTTGGGTGGTTCTTGAGGCCGTCACTCGCGTCTGCTTCAACCGGCCACTTTTCGGTCAATTTCCGGTAGTACAGATAGCCGTTCTGGTCGGCTCTCGCCTGCACGGCGGCGGGCGTTCCGGACGCGGGCCACTCGACGTAACCGTTGTAGGTGTCGTAGCCAATGCTGTAAGGCGGCCTGACGACGGTGAGATGCTCCTGTCCTCCTATTGTCTCGCTGACCTTCAGTTGGCTGTGTGTGCTGCTGTGGACCCCGTTGAAGGGTAAGAAACGAGTTGGAATCAAGCTGTCCAGGGTCGCGTTCTCCCTCAAGGCCTTTGAGTACGCATCCATGTCGGACTGCTCGATGCTCTGAATGTTCGCGATAATGTACTCTCGCTCCTTGTAGTGGGGCACGCGAGGCACAGGGACATAGTACAGGTCGTCCCTGAGGTGCAGGCCGCGGGTGTACTGCTCGTTGGCGATGCCGGCGTCGGGTCTCGAGCCAAGCGTCGCAAACGTACCGAACGGATTCGAGGACGCGCGACTTGCTGCATAAGAACCGTCCGCGATTTTCTCGGGGTCGACCCAGTTAAAGTACTCCGGCATGTAACCATTGACCGGGCCCTGATAATCATACGATTCAATGAAGCTCATCCAGAATTTGAAGTCCCTCGGATGATCCAAGTTGAGGTTGGTCCAACCCCAGCCGATCCATATACCGTTGTCTTTTTCGCGTTGCGGCTGATTCTTGTCGAACGCAATGTTGACTCCAGGAACGGTGAGAACTCTGTTGGAGAGTTGGATCATGGCAAGCCACTTGTCTCCAAGGAAGGCCCCACCCATGCCACTGCCGAACTGGACGTCGCTGCATGTGTGATAGGTGTCGCCGACGCCCGCGATATGCAGCGTTGGATAGAAATGGGGTCCCGTAACCAACGGATGAACCCATAGCCCGCCTTCGATAGAGTTTCTCCCGTAAGAGCCAAGCCACCAGTGAAAGACGCCGTATTGTTCGTTGTTCCCGACGGCGTACTTGGAGGCTCGATAGATGCGATTGAAGACAAACTTGCCAGCGCCTTGCGGCGCCGCTCCGGCATGACCAATGCCATCTAGGCCGCCCTGGAACAGAACATTTCGATCGAACAGCTCGCAGTCCGGACCCGGAGTAAGACATGAGGGCACATCGCACAGCTCGCCTTCGTAGGTCTTACTATCAACACACTGCGGAATGCAGTCGGATCCGTCGCCGGGACAGTCCCAGCCAGTCTCGGGTTTGCACTGATCGTCACAGCCATCCCCTGACTCGGCGTTGCCGTCGTTACAGACCTCGGGGGCCTTGCGCTCGTGATCGCCGCAGACCGTGGGCGGCTCTGGTGCCGCATCCAGTTCGTCACCGCCAGTCGCTGATGCATCCCGTCCGGGCGGGGGGTGGACGCCGCCATCCTCGGCCGGCGCCGCGGCTTTGCCGGCGCAGCCCGCTCCCGCCGCCAGGAGCATCGCAGCCAAGGAGACGGAGCGCATCGACGGCGACCGCGACCGGATAGCGCTCGTTGAGCAGGTCGCCCATGGGCAGAGCGGCATCGCCTTCATCTTCGCGTGGAGCATGGTGTTCACTTCATGTTCGCCCCCAAGCTCGACCTTCATGAAGGCGCCAGTCACCAGCCCGGACAGGCTGGCATCGTCCGTCAGCGCGGGCGCAGGACGCGTCCCACGCGCTCGCCAATGATCATCTGGGCGGCGGGGTCGTAATGGTAGAAGCCACTCAGATCGTCGGTCTTCACCAGATGCACGTTCGGGTCCTCCTCCGCGACCGTTGCCTGGGCCTTGACGACGGCCGGACCGATGGTCGAGGCCCAATACCCGAGCTGTACGACGATGACCGGCAGGCTGGGATCCCCGACGGCTGTCCGGACATCGGCGATCAAGTCACGGAGGTTTTGTTCATACTCCGGGATAGCCTCCTTGACGAAGAGGTCGCTCTCGCCCTGAAACCAAATGAAGGATTGCCAGGAGCAGCGTTCGCCGCTGCACGCAGGATGCAGCTTCTCTGGTGACTGACGTGCCTGGGCGATGACCTTCTCCATCTGGACATAGAGAGGCCCCACGGAACGGCCGCGCCGGCTGGCGGCGGTGGGGCTGAGCCAGTCGGAGTACAGGGTGGTGCCGCCCTTGGCCACTTTGACCAGGGAAGTGGGCAACTCGAGACGCTCGCCCAGGTAGTGCCCCAGAACCAGCTCCGGGCCGAACGGGTTACCGCAGCCCAGGGTAAGGTTTTGCAGCGGTTGGCGTGACTCCAGCACACCTGGGCCAGGGATCTGCCAGCTACACATCACATCGCTGCGGCCGGGCCCCGTCAACATGCTTCCCACGAGGCCCCGATCGTGCAGACGAACCACCTCAGCAGCCTCCTCTTGGCTGATGCGATCGTTGACGGCGGCCCCGATCTCCTCCCGTCCACCCTCGAGGTACCAGGCGCGCAGGGCAGCGCGGACACGTTCGGTCCGCGTCGTGGCCGGAGGCGCGTCGAGCTCGGCGAGGATCGTCGAGAACAAGCTCATGTCTACGTTGCCCTCCATGTTCGATTGACCTGCGAGGAGCAACAGGTTCGCAGGGCGACCGGCCACTTCAGTGAGCACTACATGCGGATCGCCGCCGCTGCCGCCACCGTCGCCGGAGCTGCCGCCGTCATCGGAACTGCCGCCGTCATCGGAACTGCCGCCGTCAGCGTGGCCGGGACACGACAGGGCAGCCAGATTACTGCCGTCACCTGCGTCGGCGCAGCGACCGATGCCAGCCTCGCCAAAATCGTTGTTTCCGCCACCAGGTCCGATCTTCCCCGTAGCCGAGCAGCCGCCGGTGAGCCCAAGCAAAGCGATCGCGGCCACCTGGAGGGTAGGTCGGACATGTATGCTGAACTGCTTCAAGGTCATCCTCCAAGCGCGGGCTTGCTCTAGATGTCCGCTCGGGTTCCCACCCTTCGCCAGAGATAGTCCGGGCGCGGTTTGGTACTCGGGGGCAACACCGCTCGCGATCACGCCCGGGGCACTTGCAGGGTTCGTTGAAGTCGCAGGCCGCGAGCAGGCTGGCAGCGAGCCTCTAGACAGCTACAAGCGGACGCCTGTTCGGGCACCGACGCGCTCAGGCCTGCCAGAGCCAGTGCTCCCATCATGAATATCTTAAAGAACGCGCTTTTTCGGTCCCGCTTGTGGGAATCGCCAGGTCAGGCCTGTCCAAGAGGTGGACCAGACGACAAAGGTAAGGTCGTGGCGTAGTCCCGTGAGCCAGGTGGCGTCCTGAAACCCCCAACAATTACCTTATGTTCTGTAGTGGGTCAGGAGCGGCCGAAGAACGGCAGCTTCGCCTTATGCTAGCCGCCGACCCCTTTCCGTGCCGTGACGCCGGGGGCCAGGCGTGCGGGCCATCACGCAGTCGGGCGTCGAGTTGTGCTTGGTAAGCGTCATGAAAAACTTCCTGCTGTCTATCTTGTTCGTCCTTTTGTCATCGAGCTTCGCGTCTGCTCAATCAAGCACAGTGCGCGGCGATGGTGCGCTCGCCAACATCGATCACCTGTCCAAAGATGGCTGCATCCACACGGTGGCTGAGCTTGTGTTGCTGAAGAGCTCAGCCGGGGCCGAGCTTGCAAGCGGCATCTACGTAACAGGCTCGCAAGAAGACGTATGCCTTGGGACAGGCAACGGCTTTGCGACCTTCCTCGATGCACGGCCGCAAATCGTCGGCTTGCGCTATGCCCGCTATCAGGGAACCGTCGTCGCGGAATCCTACTCCGGTGGCGCGCCCCTAACTTTCGAGATCGATCTGACATGGTACGGCAAGGGCCGCATCACGAGCGACCGCAACGTCTGGGACGATGAGGGAGTCGTCTCGTTCACCTACAACGCTGAGCGCGAAGCCAGCATTCGCGGTTCCGTTCGTGCGGACGGCGTCGTCATGCCGGTGGCCACGGCCAAGCTGGTGCGCCAAGTCAGCGGAACCGTTACGCGCTGAACGGTAAGCTGTCACTCGGCCGGCGCAGGGGCCACGCCGCGTAGCGCGTTCGAGATGCTGCGCAGCCCGTCGCGGTCGGCTGTAGACGACACAGTCGAAAGCTCGAGGTCGATTTGTTCGAGAGCGCGTTGAATCGCGGCAGCGCCCGTCTCTACTTCCGCAAACGTCGCAAGTGCGCGCGCCACCTCGACACGCTCTGTGACAGGACGTGCCAGATCGGCCACGGAGCTTGTGACTCCGTGCTCGAGTAAACCTACCACCTCGGTTTCGTAGTCGATGGCGGGCGATCCGCTCCACGCATAAGGCAGCGTCGGCGAGAAATGCAGCGCACCGAGCACAGTGCCCCGCGCTTCCGGGAGTAAGGTGGTCGTGTACCAATCACCGAGGGTAGTAAGCGGCTCGAGAACGGTATCGAGCACCGCTGAGCGCTTGGCAGCACTGAGCTTGCGAAAGTACGGCGTCTTGAGCAGCCAGCTCTGCACGGCGGCGAGATTGTCTTGCAGCGCGGCGTCGACTGCCTCCGGCAGCGTTTCAAACCCGGCGATGGCTTGCAACGAGGCGAAGGTTCGTGCGCGCACGTCGGCTTCATCGACGCCCTCGGGCAAGCTACCTTCTTCGAACACACTCAGGAACGTCTGGGATTGGCTGGCGGGTGCCACCACGCGGCTGTCTACGAAAGAGGACATGATGCCTTGCACATATGCGGCATGATCCTGCACGGCGAATATCGCATCATCCTTGGTGCTCACGTCACCTTTGGGCGGAAGTTGCGATGACGCGCGACGCAGTGTTCGCGGCATGCTCTCGGTCGCCCCCAGCTTCGCTCCCTCATCAGACAAAAGCGCGATGTTGAGCGCCAGAAACAAGCTCGGGTCGCGGCCCGCATCATACTGTTGGCAGGAAGGGTCGACCGCTCCCATGGCATCGGGAGTGGCCACCTGTTCATCACGGCACATCGGCAAGACGGGAGCTTTCGCAATTTCATTTCGCCCCTTTTTGCCACCGTAAAGGACCGCAAAGATCTGACGGTCATACTCCAGAAGCGGACCTGTGGCCTTCGACGGCGAATCGAATGCAGCGCGATCCAAGGCGTACAGGTTATAGTCCATGATCGAGGTGGTATAAGAGTCCGCGTTCTGAAGATCGTAAGATGTAGACGCTTTGAAGTTGTGTCCCATCCCTAGCGCATGCCCCATTTCGTGAAACAGCGTGGCGCGCACCAGCTCGTGTCCGAACGTGAAGGGGTCGTCATCTACCGAAAAGCTTGTTCGCGCTTCAGCTCGCGTACGCATGCGGGCTTGAGCCTGCGCCCGAAAAACCGGTGCTTGTCGAGAAAGGTAAGGCGTGCCGCACGGCCTTTGGCTTCGGAAAGCCCTTCGTCAGTCCAATCGCTCACTCCGATGTTGAACCATGCATAGGGAAGGTAGATCAACGCGTGCGACTGAATGCCCGTGAGTGGATCATAAGCCTGTGACTCGTAGGCTGCAGGCGAGTCCTGTACCGTGTCCCAGTTGATGACGTTGTAGCGTGGGTCGCCGATCTTGACGGACTCAGGCAAGCGTCCGCGAAATGCCACGATGTCTCGCTGCCACCTCGCTTGGGCATAGCGATTCCATGCTTCGACGCCTTGCTGCACATCGGGCATGAAGTCGTCTGGAATGTTGCGCGTGACATACCACTCGATGAGCTGACCAGGCTTGACGAGAAACCGGGCAGCTACAACCGTCTGCAAACGGTTGCTGGAATCGTCTGCGCCGCCCAGCCATACGGGCCCGCCGCCAATGAAGTTGAAGCGTTCGGCAAGCGGCTCGAGACCTGGATCGGCAAAGAGAGGTTCGGCACCTTTGGGTACCAAGTTTTCGCGCGGAAACAGGGACTCCATGAACTCGTACACCTGACCGTCTGCGGCTTCGATGCTCGACTCGAACATCAACACATCCTGCGCGGCGGCGTACTCCACCGAACGCACCCAAGAGGTACGCACGGGCGGCGCCGGGGCATCCGAGACGCTCGTGGCAAGGGCAGGCGATGCCGACTCGATCAGGATGGTGACCGTGCGTGCATCGCGATCTACCACCTTGAACTCATGCAGTAAGCGTTCGGGGTGGTTCAGGTCAGACTCGAACAAGGCGGATTGATCTTGCACGAGCCGCAGGCGATCTCCCCCGTCCTCGAAGGTGACGACGACGTGCCCCAGGGCGTAGGTACTATCCGCCGTCTCCGTGACTCCGTCATTGATTCCGGAGTATTGCAAATCGCTGCCATAGAGGAAGGTACGATCACGAATGGCAGCAAGCGATAACGTGACGCGCCCAGCGGGTCTGACGGCGACCACGAATCCACTTGGTGCCTCGGAGCCAACACAGCTAACTGCGAAGCAAGCCAAGAGGGAGAACACCATCGCGATCGCGCGACGCGTGCTCCACAGCGCGAGTCGCGCCTGGTGGCGATTGTTTGCGTGGGCATACGGCATGGAAGCGCTCCAGAAGGTTAGGAACCGACTGGCTCTAACACTATTCGACTGCCCGTGCAGCCACCGGCCAACGACCGGTTAGACATTCCGCGAGCAGAAGCGCTGTGGAAAGAGAGCGCAGCGTTCAGTTGCCTGTGCACGGCCGCGGATCAGGCAATGAGAGGCAAGCGAGCACACAGTAAGGTTATTTGAGTGCTTTTTCTGCCTCGAGCGCCGCCTTCACTGCGGGCCTGTCGCCGATGCGCGCCATGAACGCCACGACAGCAGGGAAGGGTGTAAGGTCGATCTTCAGCGGGTGCGTCCAACGTAGTACCGTGAACGCGTAGCCATCCGCCACGCTGTAGGTGTCACCCAAAAGATAAGGTGTCTTCGCCAACTGCTCGTTGAGCGTCGCGAAGCGCTTATTCAGGTTGGCGCGTGCAATCTCTTTGTACGCGTCGGGAGCCTGCGGGTTGAAGAGC
The DNA here is from genome assembly GCA_046598735.1 of Polyangiales bacterium. Lineage (GTDB taxonomy): Bacteria > Myxococcota_A > Polyangia > Polyangiales > DASUME01 > DASUME01. The sequence goes on along the minus strand of JBKJIA010000559.1, from coordinate 372 downwards.
GGACTGAATTGCTTGTGCAGCTCGCTCGAGATGAAGTTCAGCCATTCTTGCAGCCGGTAGCGCTCCAAGGTACCGGCTGCCGGCGCGAGCTTAGACGATGGGTTCTGATCCGCGATGTACTGCACGATCGCGGGCCCTTCGCTAAGCACCGCACGCACCCCATCGGCCTCGAACTCGAGCGCCGGCACGTAGCCCTTGGGATTAATTTCGAGGTAGCTCTTGCCGTCCTTCAGCAGTTTGCTGCGCATATCGACGGGCTCGAGCTCGAAGGCTAGGCCGGCTTCGCGCAGTGCGATGTGAGGGGAGAGCGAACAGGTACCAGAGCTGAGATAGAGTTTCATTGGGTCATCCTCCGGTCGGCTCAGTCGCGCG
>JBKJIA010000472.1:0-2679 GCA_046598735.1 Polyangiales bacterium | reverse complement strand
CGATGAAGCACACGGATGAATGCGCAGCGGGAACGCCCGCCAGGCCAGGCACATAGGGCACGGTCTCGGCCATGACCCCAACCGTACGACTTAGATGCGGGGCGGCAAGTTGGACGCGCGACCGTAGCCAGCCGGATGCAGACTTGGCCGGCGCAGCTCGCGGTCCGCCTGCGGCACGGTACTGACCAATGCACGAATATGATCCGGGCTCGCGCAGGCCTCGCCGCCTAACAGCAGCGCGCCTTCTTGGGCAAGCTCGAGGGCGCGGTCCGCGTATTCCGAGGGCGAAAGATCGCGCGCGCCAGCGTACAGCACGCCCCAGGGCCGACCTATCGTCGCAAGCTCCGCGGTGGCGCGGACTTCACCAGCGGGATCGAAAGGCACGGCGATAAAGCCGCGCGCGCCCGCACCGGCCAGGGCATTGCACACGACTTCGAGATGCTCGCCGTCGACCAAATGGCCATTTTCAGCGACGTGCAACGCGACCAGCACCGGAAGGTTGGTCTGCGCCGCGGCAGCCGTGGCAGCCACTGCTTCACGCAAAGTACGGGCGGCATCGATGAAGATCATGTCGCAGCCCGCCGCGATCAAACGCTGAGCGTGCGCGACTTGTTCGCCGCGTAGCCGCACGTCGCTGCCTTCCATGGGAGGCAACACACCCGCAACCGCTACGAGCCGACCGGAGCTTTCCACCGCTTCGACCGCCAAATCGACCGCGAGCGACGAGAGCTTGGCGGCGCGATAACCATACCCTGCCCGTGACAGAGCCTGGGGCGTGGTGTCCGCCGTATTGGTGCGGACGATGTGCACGCCGGCAGCGCAATAGCGCTGATGCATCGTGCTCAAGATGTGCGTTTGCCCCTGCAGCACACCTGCCGTCCGCATCGGATCGGACACGTCCACGCCCGCTCGCAGCAAAGCGCCCGTGGTGGATCCATCGATAACGAGAGGGACCCCCGCGTCGAGGCGCGCGCAAATGCGCTGTGCGGCTAACGACTGCACTTCCCTGAGAATACGGACTCTTTCGCGGAACGTAAACCGCAACTACGCAATCCCTGGGCGAACTATCGCATTCACCTCCATTGAGTGTGGGCGTCAGGGCGCGCGCGTAGGCAGACGCCAACCTTCGGCCAACAAACGCGCCACACCCGGTCGGGGCGAAGAAAGCACGAGATGGCTGACCTGGCGCAGGCGTCGGGCCCTAGGCGTAAGACCCGCGGGCGCGCCGTCGGGATCGATCACGATTTTCAGCGTGCCTTCGAGAGCAAGCAGGGCTGGCTCCCCGACGAGTAAGCACGGTGCGCTTGTGTCGGCATGGCGCTCGGATTGCCCGATCATCTGTGCCAGGTCGACTTGGCCTTTGATCTGTAATGCGATTGAACCCTGCGCATGCGCGCCAACACACGCGCGCTCAGAGGTCGTGAGCTGAGGTAACCCTTCGAAGTCACACAGCGCAAGCCAGGCCAAGGCACCCCGTGCATGAAACGCTTCGGCGAGCAGCAGCGCGAAAGCGACGGCTCCTGCACCCTCCACAGTTTCACCGATGGCGATCGATCCGAAGCGCGCGCGAAGCGGCGAAAGCACGCACGGGCTGGCATCGGCGCGAGGCCCGGTAGAAGCCAGACGCAGCCGTCGAGGTTCCTTCATAACTTGTGCTTGAGGGCAGTCACCGTGCTCGTATGCAGCGCTGAACGCACGCAGGCAAGATGGGCGCAGGCCATGCCCGCTACGGGTGAATCGTCGTCGCGTGTTCGACACAACGATACACCTCCGGTAAATTCGCGACGCCCCATGGATGTTAGCTGCGAGCGCTGCAAGGCCGAGTACGAGTTTGACGACTCGCTTTTAGGCGAACACGGCACCACCGTGAAGTGCTCGTCCTGTAGTCACGTGTTTCGCGTACTGCCGCCGTCTCGACAGCCAAGCCGGCCTTCGTTGCGTGTGCGTTCGCTGGCGACCGGACGCGTAGAGCCGCTCAGCTCCCTGCGCGATCTGCAGAGGCGGATTCATGCTGGCGAAGTCAGCGTGGATGACGAGCTCGGGCGTGAGGGGTTTCCTTGGCGCAAGCTCGGCGACGTCCCCGAGCTGCGTAGCTTCTTTGTCAAATCGAGCGTGCCGGTCGATGCCCGCTCGGGAGGCACACAGCCCGTGCCCAATGGCGCGCCTTCTGCCAGGCCCGCGGCAAGCTCGTCAATGCGCACTTCGCGTGGCGCCGCGGCACTTTCTGTGAGTCAATCGTCCATGCCCGCACCGCCCAGAGAACCGCCGAACCCCACGCGCACGATGGTGGGCGTAGGACCGCAAAATCCGCAGATCCCCGGGCCGCCGCGCATGCCCAACCTCGGAGCACCCACGCCGCCCGCGCGACCCGCCGCGAGCGCGCCAGGCCCTACGGCCCCTGCCAGCGCGACTAAGTCGCAAGGTTTCAACGCCAGCACGACGTCGAACGCGAGTTCGAATTCGGATGCGCCGACTGATCCGCCACCGCGTTCGGGCATGGCCACGGCGCCTACCCATGTACCTTCCAACCCCGTGGCCAAGCTGTATTTGGCCGAGGATGAGGCTCCGCCAGCACGCGCGACGGAGAGCTCGTCACGCATTTGGCTGATCGCGGGCGTAGCAGGAGTGATATTGCTCGGAGGCGTGGTCGTGGTGGGCGCCATGCGCAACACGCCGTCG
>JBKJIA010000412.1:0-4973 GCA_046598735.1 Polyangiales bacterium | reverse complement strand
CGACATTGAAGTCGCTAGTCAAGATTTGCCTTTTGAAAAGAGGCCGTCGATGAGCATGCTCCTCCTGGTTCGAAGCGCGGACGATGTGCGTGCCGCCGTCAAGGCGGCCAGCGAGTTTTTGGTCTACCGGCGGCGACGCTTCGAGGAACCTCGTGAGACCGACGAGGTCCTCGGGATCTGGCTCAGGCGCGAGCTCGATGCGGGCTTGCCTGCGTGGCTCTGGTTCGATCGCGAGCTCGGAGCTCGCGTTAGGGTCGATTCACTGCCGGGAGAGACGGCTTCCAGGCTCGATCCGAGGGAAGCGGGCGTGGCCATTCTGGAGTCATTCTCACTCTCGGGACTATGGACCCTCTGCTGGATCGACGTTACTCTGATGCAACACGCATCGAGCCCTGCAGAGCGTCGGCGCCGGATCCTCGACGCTGTTTTGATCACGGCATCCGCGTCGCAGTCGCCCTGCGAACCGGGGACGTTCTTCCCGGTCTTTGGTGCAAATGACGCCAGCGACTCCATCGGCGCGACCATGCGGGAGCTCCAGGACCACTATCCGAAACTCATCGGCGGAACCTGGTTGGTCGACGACCGGGAGCGAGGACTCGTCTCCGCAAAGGGGCCGGTGGATGGCCAAGGAGTGTTCCCCTGCCCTTGGGGGCCGAGTGGCACGGCCGTGGTACCTGTCGGCTGACTGAGCAGGCTACGCAGGGCACACTTGGGTCGTGACCCAGCCGCCGCGTCGGTAGACGTGTACCTGCCCTCGCGCCGCATCGATCTGGAATAGGTCGAGCCAGGCGTTGTCCACCAGCGAGCGCACCTTGTCGTGCGTGGCCAAGATGGCCTCGATCGCTGCACGCGGCGCTTCGATAAATACCGACAAGCGCAGTGGCGTGTGCATCCACTCCTGCCCGTCGTGCAAGCACTGCATGGGTAGACCTATGCGGAGATCTCCAGCATTGCCTTCGAACACACCGAGATGCCCTCCCACCACGTTGTGCAGCACTTTGTTGCCGCTGCCGTAGTGCAGATTGTCCACGGTCGAGGCGTAGTACTGCATGTTGATCCAGTGGGTGACTACCATCGGAGCCGTCATGATCAGCTCGAGAACTTGGAACCCCTCGTCTTCCGACGCACGGTAGTCGTGCAGAAAGCTGCGTCCCTGAAGATCGAGATGACGCGTGTGCTCGCGTGGCGCCACGATGAAGGCTGCATTGTTGGCAAGGCCCCACTCCGGCCGTACCTGAGACCAGTCGGACGCGCGCTCGCGCACTGCAGAGTGCAGACTGTCAGCATTCGCTGCGTCGAGACCGAGGCGCGCAGCACGCTCGCTACGTGCCGAGGTGCTCGCCGTACGCAGCCACGCGCCAAGCTCCGACACCTTGCCCGAGTGCGAAGCTGGGAGCTCGTCCAAGTCGAACAGCTGGACCTCGTCCGTGGTGGTGTCGTGCAGCGCCGGCAAGAAATGGGTTTGGTTGGGTACGAGGATCCCGCGCTGAACCAGGGCGTCCCGCACCTCGGGCTCGTTCAGCAGCGCGGCTGCAGCCCGCGCGTTCACCTCTCCGGTTTGCCCGCAGCACGCGCCACAGTTGAGCGCGGCAGCATGTGGGTTGTTGCGCGAGCGACTACCGTGTCCCACCAGCAGCACCACGGGCGCGAACCCGTGCGTGAGGCTCATGGCGCGCAGCATTCCTGCCGCGAGATCGGCCTTGGCGCTCAGCTCGAGCGTACCGCCATCCAGCGAGGCCGTCAGCCGCGGCCTGCGCGGCGCATCCTCCGCGTAACGCGAACCTACGCGCTCTGCCTGTGGCGTGCCTGCTCGGTGGAAACTCTCGTGGAGTAGCTTCGCGGCGTAAAAAAAGCCGACCGATTCCACGAACGAGAATGCCGAGAGCGCGCCCGTCCGAAAGCGCTTCCAAGCTCCCTCCAGCGCGAGCTGCTCCGTGCGCCGGGCGGAAACCTCCGGAGGTAGACCGGCGTCGGTCACGCGAAACCGAGGCGCAAGCAGCCCTGGCAACTGCGGACGAGCGGTGCTTGCGCCAAGTGGCTGGTACTCGATAGGCAGGCCGAAGAAGCCTGCAAAGCCGAGCGTCTGCACAGCAGGCGCACAAGCTTCGAGCGCACGCCGATACACCTCGGAGCGTACGTCGATGCAGAACACCGCCTGCACAGCGGGATCGCTCGGTGCCGATGCCTTCAGACCTTGCGGAAGCTGGCGACAAATCTGCTCCTGCCAGCCCAACTCCAGCGCCCGTTGCAACAGCCAATCGTGCGCTTGGGAGTCTCGCGCACTGTGCAAGGAAGCCGGCCAGGTCGCCATCGCACGCTGCCAACGACCCGCCAAACGGGGTCCACCCAAGCGCAGCAGCATCCATTCCCAGGCGAGGCGAATGGCCAGCAGCTCCATGAGCGCCGAATCGCTCTCACCTTGTTGTCGCGCCGTCCAGCGTCTGTACGCGCACCAAGCGGCCCATCCGTTGAGATCGAGCAAGAGCCCGGTCAGGTAGGTTCCGCGTTCCTGCTCGGGCACGTCCAACAAGCTGAGCGCAAGCGTCGCCATCTCAAGCGCATCGGTCGGCAGTTCGCACGCAACCGCGCCGTAGCCACGAAGCCCTGCGAGCAAACGTGGGCTCTTGTCGACAACCGCGTGGCGCCTCCAGCAGGCGTACAGGCCACCGGTACGATCTGGCCCGAGCTCGGCTTGACCTGCGTCGAAGAATGCCGCGCAAAGCTGACTCACGCTTTGCGTGACGAAGTCGCGCAGCGCGAGTTCGTGAACCAAATCACGGGCCTCATCCGCAACATCCACCACACGCGCGCGGCGAGCCACCTTCGGCTCGTCTCCTTGCATGACCTCGTACAACTCGGCAAGCGTCACGCCCGCACCGTCTTCGGCAATCGCCTGACACAAATGTTCTTCGCGCAGTTGCCCTGCTCGAAATGCAGCCCAATACCATGCGCGCGGCATCAAAAGGCGTGTGCCTGAAAGCGCGGTCAACTCCGCCGAGACCTCAGGCATCGCACGATCGCTCATCTCCCAGAAAGGATTGACGGCAATGAATCGATCCAGCGGCCACGTCGGTGCGATGCGCCCGCACGCACGCTCTAGTAGTCCCTGAACATGGAGACGAGTTGGAGCATTCGTGCTCGTGTCAGCGGCATGCTCTGGATGAGAGAGGTTGTTCGTGCGTTTCATACTCAGGCCTCCAACACTGCGGCAACGGACCTTGGCTTTTGATGACGGCTTTGTGCGGGCAGTTGCGGGGGCCAAATCCGGAACGTCCACCGCGTGAAGAGGTCATCCAGGTACAGCCCGGCAAACAACATCGGGTGGAGCCGAGTTGCAAGCGTCCCCGCCGGATTAGCCTGCAGAAGTAACTGGACCGCGAACAACATTCCAAGTCCCGTCAGAACGATGATCCAGCTGACGAGGGGAAGCGCAGCCATCTCGGGCGCAGGAAACGCATGGCGGAAGAGCTCGTGCCATCCAAAGTATAGGCTGCTCACCAGGGCACCGCGCGCGGCAGCGCGCCAGAGGCCATGACTACTTGCCCGCACGAAAAGCGGCGTAAGCGCAAACGTGAGCACTAGCGAGAGCATGGCGAGGGACGCGTCGCGCCCCAGCCCGCCTGTCGCCGTGCCTAAAGCACCTGCAGAGAACGTGACCGTTAGAAAGGAAACGCCCCACCCTGTCGCGACGTTCGACCACGACGCGACCTTTGGTTCAGGGCCCATCGCGCCGACGCGCCAGTTCTCCACCGCACTGCCCGCTGTTAGAAATGCGTGAGCCTTGTAGAGCGAGTGCGCTAGCAGGTGCAAGAAAGCCAAGTGCCACAAACCGAGTCCACATTGGACGGCCATGAATCCCATCTGCGCGCAGGTGGACCACGCGAGTGCCACCTTGACGCTCACTCGCGTTGTCATCACCAGCGCAGCCACCACCACGGTGCAGATGCCGATCACCACCAGCATGAACTGTGCGGTCGCCGCATGTGCCATGAACGGCGCGAGACGGATCATCAAGAAGCCACCGATGTTCACAACGCCGGCGTGCAGCAGTGCAGACACGGGTGTGGGCGCCTCCATGACCTGCATCAACCAGCCGTGGAACGGCACCTGCGCCGATTTCAGTGCGACCGCTACCACCAGCAGGCCGGCGGCCACCTCGAGCGACATGGGTAGCGTGCTCTGCGTACTGAGCCAGTGCTCGATCACATCCAGCTCTAGGCTGCCCACCGTGGAACGAATCAACCCGAGCGCCACGAACACGCACACGTCTCCAAGTCGGCTGACCAGGAACTTCTTGTGCGCTGCGATGAGAGCTGGCGTTCGGCTTTCGTAATAGGTGAGTAGCTGGTAGAGCGAAACGCCCGTGCACAGCCAGGCGAGCGCAATGACCAAGAGATTGTTGGCCAATACAAGAGTGGTCACCGAAGCGAAGGTCGCGAGCAGCCAGCGGGCATACCGGTATGCCCCGGCGTCGCGATGCAAATAGGAGCGGGAGTAGCGCCCAATGACCAAGGCGAGCCCGGACACGAGCAGCAACATCGCGTAGGTAAGGCCATCGAGCCGCACACCCAGCGCCACCCTGGGCAGTGGGTGGCCCGTCAGCGCGGCCACGATGCCAAGCGCGGTCAGCACACCGGCAAGGCCACAACTGACCGTGGTGGTGAGCACCACCTGCTGCAACGGGGCCGACGCTCGCAGCAGGATTGCGGAAACGACCAGCACGAACGGGATGGCCAGCGCGAAGACCGGCGGAAGAGTCAGCCACAGAGCTTGTGCGTCCATCACCCAGAAATAGCTCGAGATTATATTCGTGAAAAAGACATTAATTGTCTACATTCGTTCTGTCGGAGAGAACATTTATATGACTGAGCCCCGCATGAACTTCCACCATCTGCACTACTTCTGGGCGGTGGCAAAAGAAGGGAATCTGACCCGTGCCGCAAAGCGTTTGCGTGTGTCGCAGTCAGCGTTGT
>JBKJIA010000351.1:0-5962 GCA_046598735.1 Polyangiales bacterium | reverse complement strand
GACAGGCGGAACTACCGGCGGCACGACAGGCGGAACTACCGGCGGCACGACAGGCGGCACGACAGGCGGAACTACCGGCGGCACGACAGGCGGCACGACAGGCGGTGACACTGGAAGTACCTACAACGTGTACTACGGGTACCTCCACAGTCATACCGCTAGATCGGACGGTACGGGCACACCAGCGCAGGCGTACGCCGCTGCAAAAGCGGCTGGGCTCGATTTCTTCGCCGTCACCGACCATGACTACTACCCAGACAACATGACTAGCACCGACTGGAGCACCATCAGAACAGCCGCGGCAGCCTATGACAATGACTCCAAGTTTGTTGCGTTCTGGGGCTTCGAGTGGACGAGCGACACCACCGAGTACATGACGAACGGCAAAGGCTTGGGCCACGTCACCGTGGTCAATTCGGAAACCTGGTGCAATGCGTCGAAATCCGGCACGGACACCCTCAACGGATTGGTCTCGTGGCTGAGCAATCAGCCGAATACCATCGCATTTCTCAATCATCCAGGGCAGTACGGCACGACCTTCGACCGATTCGCGTTCAACAAGACGGATAAGATCGTGGGCATGGAGCTCTGGAATCGCACCAGCGACTACTATACGAATAACGGCTTCTATAGTAACGACGGCAACAAAGGGTACTACGACGAAGCCCTGGCGCGGGGTTGGTATATCGGAGCAGCTGGCGGCCAGGATAATCACTCGGGCGGCTGGGGCACGGACTCTGATTCGCGCATCGCCGTCCTAGCCACCACGCGGACTCGCGCGGCCCTCCTCGGCGCCTTCCAGGCACGCCGCTACTACTCGACGCGGGACAAAAATCTGAGCCTTCGGTTTGATTGCAATAGTCAACCCATGGGCTCTAAGATCAGCGCCACCACCGCCACCTGTAGAGTCAAGGTGTCCGACGGCGGCGGCGAGATCACCTCAAGGGTTGACCTTGTAAAGGTTAGCAATGTGACCTCGGCTGCGCCTACGATCACGAGCAAGACGCTGTCGACCGCCACTGTCGACGTGACCTTGCCAGCAGTGTCCGTGAAGTCGGGTGACTCCTTGTACGTGCGTGTCTACCAGGGCGGCTCGAGCAGCTGGCAAGCCATTTCGTCGCCGATCTTCATCAAGTAAACAGAGCGCGGCGTCGCGGTCGTGCTGCCGTTCCAGTCCCGGAGCCGGACGGCCGCGTCGATTGGCTCCCGGGAGCCGCTGCGGGCCTGAGTGTTGTCGGCATGCACCCATGCCCCGTTGTGCGCGGCTACCTGCCCGGGTGTGATGTGTGGTCCAAGAGGCCGAGTCTCCGCCGATCTGCGCGATGCGTGCGCAGGTGCGCGCGAAAAGCGTAAGGTGCGATCTCACTCCTTTTCGTGAGCTGCCTGGTCGTGTGACCATCGGGCGGTACGTCATCCAGGTCGAGGGGGACCCTTGGACATGCGCCGCTATTCTATACTTGCGTTTGCGTTGCTCTTGGTTTCGTGCGGCTCGTCGAGCGGCGGGGGAGCAAACGGTGGCCTGGATGGCTCGACTGCGCCGAAAGACGCAGCAGGGGGCTCTGCCGACAGCGGACCGGGGGTGCAAAAAATGGATGCGGGGCTGGCCCCGGTCGATGGCGCGCCACCCGCGAAGGAGAAGAGCGCGGGCGTGGTCAGCGTGGCTCCCACTTATACCGTTGCCGATGAAGAGTATAAGTACAACCCTAAGGTCGACAAATCCGGGGAAGGGGACTGGCAGGTCAAGAGCGGCCCCGACGGCATGAAGTCCGACGGCGAAGCCGTGATTTGGACGCCGGAGAAATCCCAAGGCGGAAAGCACGAGATCGTGCTGGAAACCACGATCAAAGACGAGCCGGTCGAGCAGAAGTTCGAGGTAACCGTCGCCACGTCCGAGAAGCGCGCAGAGAGCGTCGCGACCCCCAAGTCGGGTGGTACGACCGTAGTCACCAGCCCCAACAGTAAGATTCAAGGAACTGCCGTCCAGGTATCTCCTCAATCCTTGGACGAGCCCAAGACGATCACGGTGGGTGAGCTCGACAAGGCGCCGGCCAGTCCCAACGCCGTGGGTATGACGCGCGCAGTGGACTTTGGGCCGCGCGGCACCGTCTTTAGTCAGCCTGCCAGGATCTCTCTGCCCATGCCCGAAGGCGTGGTGCTCTCGGCCTCGCGCTTGGGCGCGTTCGTCTACAATCCGGTCGGTCGCTGGGAACGCGTGCAGGTCGTTTCAGTCGACTTGGCCAACCGCTTGATCGTCGCGCGTGCCTCGCACTTCTCGGTGTTCGCGGCGTTTCAGTCTTCGCTCGACCTTACTTCTTCGCTGGGGCGCATGCCCGCCCGCAGCTCTTGCGAAGGTAAGCTCGTCGCCAGTGCTGCCCTGCAGTCGCCGTTGGCCGATGTGGAAGCGACCTCGATCAACAATCGCGACGATGGCCTCAACGCGCTGATTGAAGGCGGAGCCGCCAACGTGGATGCCTTGCTGCGCGCCCCAGGCTTTTCGGGAAGCTTACGGTTTGTGACGGTGCTCGAGATCACGGACAGCGCGGGCGTCGCATTGGAGCAGCGCTTACTCGTCAACACGCTCTATGCACCTGGCGACGGCAGCGCCACCGTCACGCACGGCGACGCGCTCGGTAACGTGTTGGCAACGCAGGCCTATGCGGACATCGCCCGCGATTTTGCCAGCATCAGCTCACGTTTGCGCGGACTTGCTACTCAGGCTTTGTTCTCGGCCGATCCAAGCGGCGACGTGGCCCTGGGCGTGCAATTGCACCTCGTCTACTCCGACCGCGACCTGACGGGCGACCCTATCAGCGTCAGCGACATAGGCATTGCTGCGGTCGATGTCGCAGCCAGCGCGGCTGGGAGTGTGGTGACTGCGAGCGTAGCCAACGATCTCGATTGCGATGGCTTGCTGAACACGTTCGACAGTTTGGATAATCGCCTATTGCCTGGGTTTCAGCTCGATCCTTCCGACGTGCTGACCGTCCTGAGTGGCGCGAGCACGACGCTGCGTGCACACATTACCAATTCCACCGAGCAGCCCGCGCGCGCTTGGAACGTATTGGAAGATGGCCTCGCGACATTGGACGTCGTGGCGGGCGATGCCGATGCCCGCGTATTCAACGCGCAAGTTCCCGGTCGCTACTTGATCGAGCACACCGCGACCTTCGCCAATCAAACACTCACTGCGATCTTTGCCGTGGACGTGCTGCCCCAGCCCGTGAAGAACACAGCACCGAGCTGTGCCCCAAGCGCAAGCCAGACCGTGGGTCTGACCGGCGAGGCAGTGGCATTCTCGGCGAATGTATCGGACCAAGAGACTCCGGCTGAGACGCTTACGGTTGAATGGGGACTGGTAGACGCCGACGCTGCAACGCCGGTGCTTTTGCCCGCGGGTATCTTAGTCGGGAGCTCCTTGCAGGCGGTCTTGACCGCATTGAGCCCAGGTAACTATACCGTGGGTTGTCGCGCATACGACGGAGATGCTCGGGGCGAAGTGGGCACAGCACAGGTCGCCGTCGTAGCGGCAGGCCAGAATCGTGCGCCAGTAGACCTTACGCTTTCACCTTTGTCTGCGAGCCTGAGCCAAGGCGGCAAGCTGACCTTACGTGCGAGTGCCACGGATCCCGACGGGGACGATCTGTCCTTTGCCTGGACCGTCACGGGGGGCAGGTTGGGTGCCCCAGAGACGAACGGCTCCGAGAGTCAGGTCGAGTTCCTAGGGGACACGGCTGGTATCGCCAACGTTCAAGTTAGCGTCAGCGACGGCAGGGCCTTGAGTCCTGCGGCGGAAGCCATTCTTTTGGTGCTCGGTGAACCCCTGGGCACCGTAGACGCGGATAGGGATGGTTGGCCCGCGGGCGCTGGAGCACTCGGCGATTGCGATGATCAGAATGCTGCGGTTCATCCCACCGCTGCGGATGTCTGCGGCAATCAGGTCGATGAAGATTGCGATGGCATCGCGCGCGCCTTGGACTGTGATGATGACGGATACTCGGCGGCCGCTGGCGATTGCGACGATGCAAATGCAGACGTAAATCCCGAGGCCTTCGAGGCATGTGATGGAGTCGACAACGATTGCGACCGTCAGATCGACGAGGGTTTCGCGGCGGGCGAAGCTTGCACGGTAGGCCTAGGCTCGTGCGCGTCGACCGGAACCTTACGCTGCACGCCGGACGGACAGTTTACTCTGTGTAGTGCGGCGCCCAAGGCCGTAGCGGTGCCGGAAGTCTGCGATCAGGTGGACAACGATTGCGACGGCCAAGTGGACGAGGGTGTCTGCACGACTCCGATCTGCGTACCCAGCGCCCAGACGGATACGCTTTGCAACGCTAAGGACGATGACTGCGACGGGACTGAGGACGAAGACTACGCAGCCCTGCAGACGACCTGCGGCGTGGGTGCGTGCGTACGCAGTGGCAGCACGCGTTGCGCCCAGGGCGGCGTGGTGGACTCCTGTCAGGCGGCTGCGCCCGCCGAGGATGGCACCTGCGACGGCATTGACGACGATTGCGATGGTCAGAGCGACGAAAACTTCGCGATTCAGCAGACGGTATGTGGGCGCGGTGCCTGCGCAAACCAAGGAAACCTTACTTGTGTTGCCGGCAAACCCACAAACAGCTGTCAGGAGCTGCCGGCGCTAGATAGTACCGATGCGACCTGCGATGAGATCGACGACGATTGCGACGGGCGCAGCGACGAGGAATACGTCGAAGTAAGCACCACCTGTGGCCGGGGCGCTTGCGCGGCGCAGGGCCAGAGCTTCTGCCAGGCTGGGCAGGAGCTCGACACATGCCAAGCGGGTCCGGCGGGAACCTTCGATGCGTGTGATGGCATCGACAACGACTGCGATGGCGAGACGGACGAGGATCACGCGCAGGCCAGCGCTACTTGCGGCGTGGGCGCGTGTGCGGCTGGTGGCGTGCTCGAGTGTGTCAATGGTAAGGTCGTGAGCAGCTGCGTGGCTGGCCCGGCCGCTGCCAACGATGCGACCTGCAACGGTATCGATGACGACTGCAACGGTACCAACGACGAAGACTTCGCGGTCACGACCACCACGTGCGGCGTGGGAGCGTGCGGCGCCAGCGGTCAACAACAGTGCGTCAATGGCAGTCAGGTAGATACCTGCAAGGCCGGTACGCCTGCCGCCAGCGACACCAGTTGCAACGGCATCGATGAAGATTGCAATGGTACGAACGACGAAGACTTCCTAGTCACCGCAACGAGCTGCGGCGTGGGAGCTTGCGGCGCGAGTGGTCAACAACAGTGCGTGAATGGCAGTCAGGTAAATACCTGCAAGGCCGGTATTGCGGCACCTAGCGACGCGACCTGCAACAACATCGATGACGACTGCAATGGTACGAACGACGAAGACTTCCTCGTCACCGCGACGAGCTGCGGCGTTGGAGCGTGCGGCGCGAGTGGTCAACAACAGTGCGTCAATGGCAGTCAGGTAAATACTTGTAAGGCCGGTATCGCTGCAGCCAGCGACACCAGTTGCAACGGCATCGATGAAGATTGCAACGGTACGAACGACGAAGACTTCGCGGTCACCACCACCACGTGCGGCGTGGGAGCGTGTGGCGCGAGTGGTCAGAATCAATGCGTCAATGGCAGTCAGGTAAATACCTGCAAGGCCGGTACCCCTGCAGCCAGCGACACCACTTGCAACGGTATCGATGAAGATTGCAACGGCGCGAACGACGAAGACTTCGTCATCACCAGCACGAGCTGCGGCGTGGGAGCTTGCGGCGCGAGCGGTCAACAACAGTGCATCAATGGCAGTCAGGTAAATACGTGTAAGGCCGGTACCCCTGCAGCCAGCGACACCAGTTGCAACGGCATCGATGAAGATTGCAATGGTACGGACGACGAAGACTTCCTAGTCACCGCAACGAGCTGCGGCGTGGGAGCTTGCGGCGCGAGCGGTCAAAACCAATGCGTCAATGGCAGTCAGGTAGAT
>JBKJIA010000334.1:0-8190 GCA_046598735.1 Polyangiales bacterium | reverse complement strand
CTAGCGGCATTTTTGCGCAACCCTTCGGCTTTCTATGACGAGCAAAAGCATCGCCGTCTGATGCCCAACCCGAATCTGAGCGATCCGCAGATAGCGGACCTTATCGCCTTCCTAGATTGGGTGAGTAAGGTCGATAATCAGGGCTGGCCACCCCGTCCCATCCTCGTGTCCGGCGCATCCATCCCTGGTATGGATCTCTCGGCCGAGCAGCGGGCGCAGGTAGGGAAGGGGGCAGTGGGCCTCGCGCCGGGCGCCCGACCGGTGACCGGTAACGAGGATCCGATCGCGCTCGGCCGAGCTTACTTCGCGAGCGTCTCGCCCTCGTGCAGCGCCTGTCACTCGATTGCACCCAACGTAAATTTAGCCGGGCCGACTCTTTCGGGGCTTGCGACACGCGTCGAGAAGCTCATCCAGTCGAGTGATTACAAGGGATCTGCCAAGGATGTGGAGAGCTACATCAAGGAATCCATCAAGCAGCCTAGCGCCTATGTCGTGCCGGGCGCGATGTATTCAGCCAATGGTCAATCGTTCATGCCGAACACCTTCAGCGAAACGTTGTCCTCCGAGCAGATCGACAGCCTCGCCTCGTTTTTGGCCACGCTGAAGTAATGCTTACCCCTGCAATGTCTGCCGTAGAGCGGACGGAGAACTAAGATGCGATATCGATCTCAGGCGGTCGCTTACTGGTATTTCGCGGTGGCGATGCTGCTGTTTGGTTTGCAGCTCGTCTTCGGCATGCTCTCGGCAGTCAAGTATCTTGGGCCCGATCCGCTGATCAACATGCTCCCGTTCGACGTGACTAAGGTAATTCACACGAACCTGCTGATCGTGTGGGTGCTGACCGGCTTCATGGGGGCCACCTACTGGCTTGTGCCCGAAGAATCGCGCGGTGAGCTGCACAGCACCCGCCTTGCCTACGTGCAGCTAGGGCTTTGGGTAGCCATGGGCGTGGCTGCCATCGTCAGTTACCTGTTCGGTTGGGGCACCGGCAACAAGCTACTGGAACAGCCGCTACCCTGTAAGCTCGCGATCGTCGCTTGCATGTTGATCTTTCTCTACAACATCGGCATGACGATCCGTAAGGCCGGGCGCTTCACCACGACCGAGGGCGTGCTGCTGCTCGGAATAGGCAGCGCAGCGTTGCTCTACCTACCCGCTCTTCTACATTATCAAAACTATACGGTGTCGATCTTCTATCGCTGGTGGACCATCCATCTGTGGGTAGAGGGCGTGTGGGAGATGATCCAGGGCTCGTTCCTCGCCTATCTCTTGATCCGGCTGTCTGGTGCCGATCGTGAGGTGATGGAGAAATGGCTCTATGTGATCGTCGGCTTGGTGTTCATCGCGGGCATTTTGGGGACGGCACATCATTACTATTGGGTGGGTGTACCTGCCTATTGGCTGCCGATTGGTGGCATGTTCAGCGCGCTCGAGCCTCTGGCGCTGATTGGTATGGCGGTTTATGCCTATAACGCCATGCGCCGTTCGGGCATGGCCCATCCCAACGTTTTGGCGCTGCATTGGACGCTCGGCAGCGCGCTGTTCACGCTGTTTGGAGCGGGGTTGCTCGGCCTCGCGCACACTTGGCCGGCCGTCAACAAGTGGACCCACGGCACGCTGATCACGGCCATGCATGGGCACGCGGCGTTCTACGGTGCCTACGTGATGATCGTGCTGGCGATGATTTCTTACACCTTGCCGGAGATCTCGCGCGGACGCAGCGAGAGTGGCAGCAGCCTCGGTTACTGGGCGTTCTGGCTGCAGGTCACGGGTATGTTTGGCATGACCATTTCGTTTGCCACCGCTGGCATCGTACAGGTCTACCTGGAACGTATTCTTGGGCTTGGCTACCTGGATACGCAGCTGAAGATTCAGGTGCACTTTTTGATGCTTACCGCGACCGCTGCCTTGTTCATGATCGGGTCGGGCCTGTTCATCTGGGACTTCTTCCGCCGGGCGCCAAGCTTTGAGCTCGACGTAGCGCCCGATGCCGAGTCCAAGGCGGAAGCCCTGCGTACCGGGAGTGCCCTGCCCGCATCCTGAGTGCCTTCGGAGAGTATGAGTCCCAACGAGCCTCTGCGCGATCAACCTTACTATCTTCCCTTCGGCAACGAAGTGCAGGTCTTCGAGCAGTGTCACGCGCGCAAGCTCGCGGTCATGCTCAAGGGGCCCACGGGCTGCGGTAAGACGCGCTTTGTCGAGCACATGGCCTACCGACTGAAACGGCCGCTCATTACCATCTCCTGTCACGACGATCTGACTGCGAGCGATTTGATCGGTCGCTATCTGATTCGTCACGATGGTACCGCCTGGCAAGACGGGCCGCTCACGCGTGCCGTGCGCGAAGGGGCGCTCTGCTACCTCGATGAGGTGGTCGAAGCGCGACAAGACACGGTCGTGATCCTGCACTCGCTCACGGACCATCGCCGCAGTCTACCCATCGATAAAACGGGTGAGACACTGCTTGCGCCGCCCGGCTTTCAGCTCGTGATCTCGTACAACCCGGGCTACCAGCGCATGCTCAAGGATCTCAAACCGAGCACGCGACAACGGTTCGTCGCACTCGAGCTCGACTTCTTGCCGGCCGAGCAGGAGGTCAACATCGTCGTCCACGAAAGTGGTGTCGATCGCCCCAACGCGCACGCGCTGGTGGCGCTAGCACGCAGGCTGCGCGGACTGCGCGATCGGGGTCTTGCCGAGGTGCCGAGCACCCGCCTTTTGGTAGCGACGGCGCAACTCCTCGAAAGTGGCATCGCGCCGCGTGACGCTTGCTACGCGGGGCTCATCGCACCGCTGACCGATGACGCGGCATTGCTCGCGGTCATGCGCGACCTTACCAACGCAGCATTCGTCTAAATCTAACCAGACAACGCTCGCGAGTGTCTTATGCCTGAAGCGGAAGACGTCATTACCGATGCGGCACGGCATGCGACCGTCTTCGCGCGTGCGCTGTGGAAGCGTCATCGTCGCAGCGAAGCGCAAGAGGTGTTGGCGCTCTCGGACGTGGCTCCACGCCTTGACCTGTTGATCTTAGCCGTGTTCGGCATGAGTCCGCGCTTGCGGTTAGCTCAACCCCCCGCACGCCCCACGTTCCTGACTAAGATCTTTGACCGTAAGCCTGCGCCAGCCCAGGTTCGGGCGGTGCCCGCGACCGATGGCACATCGATTTGGCTGCCACGGGACGCCGGAGCGCGCGCACCGATGGCCGCCCTTCGTTACTTTCGCTGCATGGCGCTCACGCAGGCAGCTCGTGCTGAGCGCGGTGCAGCAGCGCTTTGGCTGACGATCGACGACCCCTTGCTGCGCAGCGTATTCTTACTGGTCGAGGCGCAGACGGTCGACTGGCAGCTTGCTCAGAGCTTGCCAGGGCTTGCCTCCGACCTGGCTGAACAGCGTGCCGAGGCGCTTGCCGCACGGCAGCCGCTTGCCGACTTTGCAGCGCCGCGCTTGCCGCTCGAGCGCCTGGCGCGGCGGATGATGGCGCCGGGTTGCAGCGAGCTGCCGTCTTCGCATAACGGGGCGATCACACCCGCCGTGGTGCTGCAGCGCGCTACTAAGGTCGCAGCGGATCTTATACGCGCCGCACCAGGCATATCGTGGGCGCAGGGTAGCCTTCTGTTCCTCGACGAATGGACCGGCGACTTGCATGCGCCCAGCGCCACTTTCGCATTGGACGAAACTGCGGCGGGCGAGCCCGAGCTGCTTGCGAAGCGTTCTCCGCGCAGCGCCCGTCTGACACGCCGTCCCGATGTGCGGCAGGAAAACGAGGGTGAAGACGACGCGCGACAAGGTGCCTGGATGATCCAAACCTCCCAACCCCACGAGCACGCCGAAGACCCGTTGGGTATGCAACGACCGAGCGATCGCGACCAGCAGGCGAGCGCGGAAGAGTATGCAGACTCCGTCTCTGATCTAGCGCAAGCGCGCCTGGTGCGGACGCCGGGCAGTGCCAAGGAAGTCTTACTATCCGAAGATGGGCTCGAGGCGTCGTTGAGCAAACTTCCCACTTCAACGGTGGCAGCCACGGCTGCGCTCGTCTACCCAGAGTGGGACTATCGAAGTCAGAGCTATCGCGAGCCCGGGGCGTGCGTTCGGTTGCTGCCGGCTGAGCGCGGATCTGAGGCCTGGGTAGACAAGACATTGAGCGAGCACGCGGCGATGATCGACGGCATTCGTCGGCGCTTTCAAATGCTGCGCGCGCGCCGAACCCGGTTGCGCAACCAGGAAGATGGCGATGAGATCGACCTGGACGCGTATATCGAGATGCAAGCCGACCTGCGTGCGGAGCGCCCCACGCGCCAGGCGATCTATCAGACCCAGCGCCCCGCGCGGCGCGATGCTGCCATCTTACTGTTGGTCGACGTCAGCGGCTCCACCGATGGCTGGGTTTCGGCCAAGCGCCGCGTGATCGATGTGGAGAAGGAGGCTCTCTTACTCGTTTGTAGCGCGCTCGCCGAGATGCAGGATCCCTTCTCAGTACTGGCCTTTTCTGGCGAAAGCTCGCGTGCCGTCACGGTGCGAACCCTCAAGTCCTTCGAGGAGCGCTACGGGCAGGATGTGGCGCTCCGCATCGCAGCGCTCGAGCCCGAGTCCTATACCCGTGCCGGGGCTGCGCTGCGCCACGCTTCGACGCTACTGATGCAGCAACCAGCGCGCCATCGTCTGCTGCTGCTGCTCTCCGATGGTAAGCCCAACGATGTGGACGAGTACGAAGGCCGGTACGGCATCGAAGACATGCAGCAAGCCGTGGTGGAGGCGAGGCTCCAGGGCATCTTCCCCTTCTGCCTGACGGTGGATCGTCAGGCCGCCAGTTACCTGCCGCGCATCTTCGGTCCGGGTCACTACGCGCTACTGCCACGGCCTGAGCTGCTGCCGACGGCGCTGCTTGAGTGGCTCAAGCACTTCATCGCCCACTAGCGTTCCGAGAGGCTTCAGATGAGAACGGGCGTGCCTGCGTCACTCGGCGGCCGCGGGACCGTCCCTGGCGGGCACTCCGACGGCGGCGTGACAACGGGCGGCGGCGGCGTGACAACGGGCGGCGGCGGCGGCGTCACAACGGGCGGCGTCACAACGGGAGGCGTGACAACGGGAGGCGTCACAACGGGAGGCGTGACAACGGGAGGCGTGACAACGGGCGGCGTCACAACGGGCGGCGTGACAACGGGCGGCGTTGAATCCGGCGGACACGGCCCTGGGTCGACGATGAGCGTGTTGTTGCCGATCTTGCTTGGCGAAGCGTGCACGTATTCGATGTTGACCCCACCAAAGCCCGCGGTGCCAAAGGCTTCGGCCGCGATCCACAGTTCGTAGACGACGCGAAAGTCCCAGTTAGGAGCCGAAGCATTGGGCTTGTAGGCCTGATCCGTAGCCGGCGAGGACTCCAGATAGCTTCCGTAGCCGCAGCCGTTCAAATTGCGGTCCAAAGACGTGGCAACCTTGCGCACATAGGAAGGCTTTCCAACCAGAACTGCGCCCTCGCCACCCAGCACGCCGAGCGTGCCGTAACCGGAAGGCCGGCTGGCATCCACGGAGATGTAGTCGAGCTTGACGTGGAGCGCGACGACGTCCTGCTTGTTGGTGAAGAGCAGCTCCGCGTGATCGCTGCCGACGAGATCCTTGTAGGTGTGCGTCCCATTCTTCGAGTTCGCCCAGCCCATCGCAGTGGCGCCGTAGCTATTGTCGACGAAGTTGGGATTGAAGGTCAGGCGCACGTGGACAAGGTTGGTGTCGTCGACACTCTCAAGAACACGCTCGACGGTCGCCTGGACCGTCGGATCAGTCCCGGTGAAGAAGCACTCCCGCACGACCGGGGGGCCGGCCGGGATGCCCGGCAGTTTCGCGCTCGCGGGACCGCATACATCCGCGGTAGCGGGTCCGACACCGGCCTGCAAAGGGGGGGCCCCAAGTGCCACCGGGGCTACGGTGCCGGTGCCCGTGCCCGTGCCGGGCCTGGTCCCCTTCTTGAGGTTGCCCGTAGGCGCCGGCCCGCTCAACAGCACCGGCGCGGGATCCTCGCTTATCGGCATGCAGTGGGCTGGTATCTCGTCCGGCGGTATGGTGACCCCCGTGCCGTACGCCGCCAGGGAATCCAACCCGGACTCTTGGCCCGCGTTGCACCCGGCAAGTGCCACAGCGATCGCTGCCGCACTTAGTTTACGCCGATCCTTCTTTAAGTTCATTGACGAGCCCTTCCGTTGCGGCATCGCCCCCTTAGGGGCTGCGCAGGTACCGGCTACATGTCCCGTCTTTTCTGCGCCTTCATTCTAAAGCGCCGCAAATGGAGGCTCCGGCACGAATTTCCTCACACGTGGCGACTTGCTTCCTCGTTGTTGTGGGGTTCCGAGGCCGCAAACTGGCTACACAATGACACTATGTGAAGGCGTGCTCGTGGGGCTCACACTCACGCGCAAATGCCACGCAATTACTTAGAAATCTGCCAATTAGCCCCAACATTAGTTTTGGCCATCAGCGTAGCCTTAACCTGCTGAGGTGTGGGCGGAAGTACTGCCACCTCGCAGGCGGGGATCCGTATGAGTTCAAGTTATTTCCCTAGTAGTCGATCGTTGAAAGCGACGGTCACGGCACTCGGAGTGCTGTTTCTGAGTTGTCCGTTTGCCGTTGGGCATGCCCAAGAGTCGGAGGCTGCCGGCAGGCCGCTACCAGGCCAGCGCGGCGATTTTACTCTCAAAATTGAGCCGGGTCTGGCGATACCGCTCAGCAACCCGCAGTCGGGGCGATTCGATCTCGGGGGAAGCCAGACGGTCAAGGCGCTCTGGGCCCTGAGCGAACAGCTCGACCTTGGTCCGAGCGTCACGTTCATTTCGCTTCCCAGCGAGGTAGATACGCGTGACTCCGGAACGGCTTGGATGGTCGGCGGAAGCTTACGCCTCAAGAGGTCGCACTCCGTTGCGGGCGAGGGCATGCGAGCGATCTCGCCATGGGCGGATGCCGATATAACCTACGTGCGCACCGGCGATCTCAACCGCGCAGGGTTTGCCATTGGCGCGGGTCTGGCGCTGCCGATCGGTCGCGCGCGCGTGTTCTGGGTCGGTCCCTTCGTCCGGTATCAACAGATCATCCAGGGCGCCCGCTCTGGCTTCGACAACGACGACGCGAAGATCTTGAGCGTGGGTCTTAGCTTGGAAGTCGGCTCCGGCATCCGCCGCGCGAGTGCCGCCACGCCGCCATCTGCGTCGACCGGAGAGCCACTGCAAGCGGCCAGCGAAGGCTGCCCCGATGGCGACGGGGATAGCATTCCCGATAAGATCGACCATTGCCCAGATGTCGCGGGCTCCATGGAGACCTGGGGTTGCCCTAACTATAAGAAGGTGGTGGTCACCAAGGAGAAGGTGGAGCTCAAAGAGAAGCTTTACTTCGCCATTGGTAAGGCCGAGATAAGGGACGTTTCGTTTCCGGTGCTCGATGAGCTCGCGCTGGTGCTCAAGGAAAACAAGAGCATCCAAGTGCGCGTGGAGGGGCACACCTCCTCTGTCGGCACCACTAAGGACAACCAGTCCCTGTCCGAGCGGAGGGCTCAAGCCGTCCTCGACTACTTGGTCACTCGCGGAGTTGAGAGGGAACGTCTACAGATGACAGGTAGTGGTGAGATGGACCCGAGCGACACGAATGCGACGGTAGAGGGTCGCCAGAACAACCGTATGGTCAGATTCGACATCGTCGATGACGGGAGCAGCAAGTAACATGCAAAATCTCTCAATCAAGCTCCTGTGTCTGCTCCTCTTGCTCCCTGCATGCGGAGATCAGCTCGTAGAGTTTCCGGCCGATGGCAGCGTGGATGCAGCCGCCTCCAATGGCGGAGGCAACGGTAATGGCAACGGCTCCGATGGCGGAGATAACGGTGGCACGGATGCCACCGCTCCATTCGTGGTCTCGACCCTGCCGGCGAGCGACGCGACAAACATCGGTGTGAACGGAGTCATCACTGCGCGCTTCAGCGAAGCGATGGATGCCGACACGCTGAGCGCCATGACCTTCACCGTGAAGCAAGGGACCACGACCGTGATGGGAGCGGTCACCTATGCCGATCGGAACGCACGCTTTGATCCCGTCAGCGACCTTGCCCCGGGCTTGGTCTATACGGCTACGATCAGCACCGGGGCTGAGGATCTGGCGGGCAATGGCCTTGCCGCAGCTTATACCTGGCTGTTTACGACGGGCACCACTCCGGAC
>JBKJIA010000234.1:0-9998 GCA_046598735.1 Polyangiales bacterium | reverse complement strand
CAGGTATACGCCGCGAAGCCCTGGGCGACTCTGCCGAGCAACGTGCTCGCGCGCACCTCGTTTTTTCATCACGCCACGCTGACCAACGCGCACCCCAATCAGCCCAAGGTGATGCGGCTGATGGGGCAGATGCGACAGCAGGAGATGTTGGTCTCGATGTACGCCAAGCAGCTCGCTCCTTGCCTTGGCACGATTCAGCGTGAACCCATCGCAGTTGGAGCGGCAGGCTCGAGCGAGCTCCTGAGCTTCGAGGGGCGCACCATCGCGCGACTCAATCCGCGCGCCCTGCGCAGCGTGCTCGCGGAGACACCGGGCCCGCTGGCGGATCTGCGAAGCCTGCGCGACCGCGACCTCGACCGAATGAACGCGCTATTCAAGAAGCACGGTACCAACACGCAGCGTCAGCTCCTCGACCGCCTCGCGCTCTCGCAGCTGGAGGCGCGGGCCATTCCAGAGAACCTCCTCGAAGGCCTCGCGGCGATCACGTCGGATGATATCGATGGTCAGATCCAGGCAGCAGCCGTGTTGATCAAGATGAAGGTTGCGCCTGTCATCTCCGTGCACATCCCGTTCGGCGGTGACAATCACGGAGACAACGGCTTTGCGGTCGAATCCTCCGAGACGGTGACCGGCGTGGCCTCGATGGCGCGGCTCGTGAAGACCCTCGCTGACTTCGGCCTCGAAGATCAGACCACCTTTGCCCTGATGAACGTGTTCGGGCGAACCCTCGTGTCGACTGGAACTCGCGGTCGCACGCACCATCCGAACCACGCGATCGGCATCATGATCGGTAAGGGAGTGCGCTCTTCTTTGATCGGAGGCCTCGAGTTCAAGGGCCAGGACTTCTCAGCCCAGCGCATCGACTCGGAGTCGGGCACGGGTGGCGCGGGAGGCGATATCGCCTTCGAATCGACCATGGGCTCATTTGCCAAGACGCTCGGACGCGCGCTTGGCATCGGGGAAGAGGTGCTCGACGAGGAAGTGAGCACGGGCAAGGTGGTCCACGCGGCGCTCAGTTGAGGGGCGTCACTGCCGCAACTCAACCATCAGGCCACTGAGAGGAGCTTCGCCGACGCTGGATCCTGAGGGTAACTGGCCGATCTCGTTCAGCGCAGCCTCGAGCTCGGCCAGTATCAACTTCTCGCGCACGGCCGCGTAGGCTTGAGGCGGCACACCGTGAAGAGGAGCGTCCTCGATGAAGGTTTGGTAGCGGGCGCACAGCTCGTCGGCCCACGACTCGTCGACCAGCTCTTCGAACAGCGAGAGCGCCGCCACATGCGCCGGAAACCAATCCAGGGCCGTGCGACAGAGCTCGCGCGCGTGTGCCCCCGAAGACCTCGCAGCGAGCATGAAGTACAGCTCTGCCATGGTGCGGTCCGAAACGCCGGGGCCTTGCTCAGCCTGCGACCACAACTTGAGGAGCGCGAGGAGCTCATTCACTTGGCTCCCCTCCCGTACCGTGCTGAAGGCGGCAAAGAGCTCGGCGTCGCTGCCAGCCTGCCCATGGCGCTGCTGCGCCAGCTCGGAAATCGACCTGTTCACGATGGTCTCCATCAAGTCCTCCGTGGGCGGCAGGCACGGCATCGCTGCGCCTTCGTCATCGTGCGCCCATCTCACAGTTGGGGCCGGCCTGCCGATCTTATTCGGCAAATAGCATTTCGGCTGGGTAGCGCACAATGAAGGACAGATTTTCGACCGCGGCCAGCCGGAGGTGCACGTAGGCCTCATGGCGGCGCACGCTGGCCGGCCAGGCTACGGGCCGCAGCTCAAGTGCGTTTTAGAGACGAAAGCGCACGAAAGTGAGGGGGTACGGTAAGGAGGCCTACCGACTCTGCGGATGCCGTTCATCAGAATGAAAGCCAGGGAGACTCATCGTTCAAACCAATGCCTTTCCCCCGTTCGGCGGAAAGGACGTTAGGGAGCGGTGAATCATCGTGGTAAACGTCATGCTGTCTGGCTCGCGCGGTGAGATCGAGCGCTTCGATCGATGGTCCGCACTGCTCACAGAGCGCCGGCTCCATGTGCTTCCGCACAGCTTCGTCCCAGAAGCGCGCGCGCCGGGGAAGCACGCTGACGCGTTCCTCTCGCAGACTGAACAAGACATTCGCCGCGCGGACATCCTGTGGTTGCTCTACCCAGAGCGCTCGACCTACGAAGCAGTCCGCGCGTTTGACGTCGCCTGGGCCTTGCGAGAGCAGGCCACTAGCTGCATGCACACCGTGGTCACCCATACTTCGAGCGCCCTGCAGGCCACATCCGCAGCGGGATTGGCCAGTGTGCACGCGGACTATCGCGCAGCCACGGACGAGCGGGGCTTCCACGACATATGCAACGCCGCGCAGCGCATCATCATGGCACGCACGCTTCGCCCGCCGCCTCCCGCGGCAGCCGTGCAGGGCGAGGCCGCTCGGGATCTCGCGTCGCTGGCGGAAGCTCGCGAAAGCTGCCGTACTTAGACTGCCCGGGCCACACGTCTGCTGATGTGGGATGTGGCAGCAGACTTCGCACGGTACTCAGCGCAAGCTCGACGCTAACACTTACGTGGTACCCTCGTCTCTCCGGGATGTTACGCCCGGCAAGCGATGCCTCCTCTGATACCCAAAAGGACCGACGATCGTACGACGGAGCAACCTCTCGATCTCGTCGGTCAGGAGTTCGAGGGGCGCTATCGCATCGAAGCCCACGTGGGCCAGGGTGGCTTCGGGGTCGTGTACCGCGCGACCGACACCAAGCTCTCGCGCCAAGTCGCCGTCAAGGTGCTGTGCGAGGCCGCGGGCATGCGCCAGTCGCAACGGCGGCGCTTTGAACGTGAAGCTGAAGCGCTCGCTGTTGTGAGCCATCCGAACGTGGTGGGAGTGCTCGACTTCGGTGTAGCCGACGACACGCCTTACCTTGTGATGGAGCTGCTGGAAGGGGAGTCGCTTGCGGACTTGCTCACGCGCGAGGCCCCCCTCACTCCGAAGCGCGCTTTGCACACGATGAGTCAACTGCTCGCGGGGCTTCGCTATGTACACGAACGCGGGGTCGTGCATCGTGACCTCAAGCCAGGCAACGTGTTCATGCAGTCGCTGCCAGGAGGTGGTGAGCAGGTAAAGCTGCTCGACTTCGGACTCGCAAAGTTCCTTGGCACCGCCGATGGCGAAAACGATCAAATCGTATCCGCCCAGACCTTGACGCGATCCGGCGAGATTTTCGGCACGCCCGGCTACATGCCCGCCGAGCAGATGCTCGGCAAACCCGTGGATGCCAGCGCCGACGTCTACAGCGCCGCAGTCATCCTCTATGAAATGCTGACCGGCGACCGACCTTACCGAGGAACTATGGTGGAGGTGGTCAAGCAACAGCTTGAGGGTGTAGTGCCGCGCTTGGAGGATGCTGACGTGGGTCGCACAGCTCATACGGCCCTCGATGCGCTGTTTGCTCGCGCGCTATCTCCTACCCCAGAGACGCGTCACTCCGATGCCATCGAGCTGTCCGCGGCGTTTGACGCATTACCTGCCGACTGTGTCGAAGTGCAATCTGCCGAAGTGCGCGAACAGATGCAGCGCGCGCGGCACGAAGCGTCCACACGCGCGGGGGAGAAGCCCAGCGCACCTTCGGCTGCCAGCACAGTGGTATTTGCCCCAAGCGAGCAGGCCGTTGCGGCACGCTCAACGCCAGCCGATGCTCGCAGGCCATCGGGGAAAGTCGCCGTGCCTGCGTTCCTCGCGAATGCGAGCGCATGGTTTGTCGCCGTGTTCAAGGGTACGATACGAGCCGGTGCGTTCGTCATCGCCACGGCCTCCGTGTTGATGATCGCGATGGCAGCCATCGTCATCTACGTGTTCAGTCAGCCCGATCTCGACCGAGAGCGTGACTTGCTGCGCGGGGCGATCCCAGCACGGCTGGGAGCCAAAGTGAACGACCTCCTGACCAAGCGCGCGAAGGATGAAGCGGACGCTAGGGACGCTGAAAATGGCTCGCCCGCGGACAGCGTACCCACCGACGTCTCCGGGCCGATGGCAGCGACACCACCGTCCGCGGCGCGTGATCCGTGGCAGTCGCGTGGGCGCTTGCCTGCCGTGCTCAGTCGAGCACGCGCCACTATGTTGAAGGGTAAGGTGTCCGACGAGCGAACCTTTAGCGCTTTGCGCGGCTACAACCGCGAGCACCCAGACGACGCGCGGGGGCACTTGCTGCTCGGCGGCCTGTATATGAATCGCAAATGGTTTAGCGACGGTGTGCAGCAGTACAAGCTGGCCTTCCAGATTGATACGAGCTCCCGCGGGGACACCCACGCGGTGCGCGACCTGTTGAACCTCGCTGGCGAGGCACGGGATGTCTGGGCCGAAGCCGAAAGTCTGTTAATCCGCACCTACGGAAGCGAGCTACATGCCGACATTAGGCGCGCCTTGCGCACGACCTCGCAGCCCGACGTCCGTACGCGCCTTGTGCAGCTCGAGACGCACATCGCCAAGTGAGCTAGCCGGCAAGTACGCTACGGAGCAAGCGCAACGATCCGCAACGCATTCGATCGAGCGCGCGCTGAGCCGAAGGGGACAAGGATGGGTGCAGAATTGACGGGACGGGATGATCATGGCAACGGCACCTCAGCGCGCAGCCGCGAAGCGCGCCGCACCGATCACACCCGTCCGCGGCGCTCGAGCTTGGGGCTGATTCTCTTTGCCGGGCTACTCGCCCTCACCGCCATCGGGATGAGCGCTTATGCGTGGCAGCTCTGGACGAAGGAGCAACAGGCCCTCACCGAGCTCAAGACGGCGCGAACGACCGCCGCAGATCTGCGTAAGGGTCAGCAGGAAACAGACCGTAAGGTGATCGCGCTCGAAGCAGAGCGTGGTGAAAGCCGCGCCCGCCTCGAGACAGCCAGCACGAACCTCGTGGCGCTCGAAGCCAACCTTGCAGCCACTGAATCGCAGCTCAGCGAGCTCGAGGTCGAGCGCGAAAAAGTCAAAGAGCGCTTGGCCGAGTTCCGCGCCATGACCGCTCAATTCCAGCGCATGATCGACAACGGTCGACTCGAGGTGCACTTTCGGCGCGGACGCATGATCGTCGAGCTACCGGCGCAGGTGCTCTTTCCATCGGGCAGTGCGGACCTTTCTGAAGAGGGAGGCGAAGCGTTGCGCGAGGTGGCTAAGATCTTACGGGGCTTCCGCAACAAGCACTTCATCGTCGCAGGTCATACGGACAACGTGCCCCTCGGGACCGGAGGAGCCTTCGCAAACAATTGGGAGCTGTCCTCTGCACGCGCGGTAAACGTGACAGAAGCGCTGATCAAGTCGGGTCTGTTGCCGCGCCAGTTGGTTGCTGCGGGTTATGCCGAGCACGACCCGGTCGCGAAGAACACCAGCCCCGAAGGGCGAAAGAAGAATCGACGCATCGAGATCGTACTCGAACCGTTGCTCAAGGAACTGCCCGGCCTCGAAGACATCAGCGCCAATAAGTAGAGGCGTGACCAGCCCGACATCGAAGCGCGCGTCAACTGCGACCCAGCGCGCGGAAGTGGGCTCGCCAGCGCATTCTGACGATCGGTCAGCTCGTCTCCGAGTTTCGGAGAGCCTCTAAGTATGGCCGCCGCAAACAGTTCGAGCCGCAGCGAAATAGCGCGTGTTTGTTGGCCGATAAGCCCGCCCCTAGGACGGTACGCTTGTTGCTCAAGGGTAGAGGAATACCTCGTTCCTCTACCGGGAGAGCCCTTTGACACAGGCCATCATCGCACTCGCTCACGTTGTTAGTCAGGACCCCGGCAACGCTAGAGCCCTTACCAAGCTCGTCGGTGCTCTGCACAAGGACGGGGATTTGCCGGCGCTTGCCGCCATCATCGAGTGCTGGGCGTCAGTCATGTCGGGACAGCCCACGCCAGCACAGGCGCTGAGTCAGCTCTATGCGAGCTTGGCCCCGCGCCAGGAACCCGGCACCGCGCGCAAGCTCTGTCTCGCGGCGCTCGATCTCTCGCCGACAAACATGGAGGCGCTGGAGCACTTCGAAAAGCACGCCGGGGCTGACGACGAGACGGAGCTATGCAAACGCTACGGTGCGTTTCTGAAGGTTGCGCCGTTTCATGCGTGTTCGCCGCGCCTGCGCGTCAAGTTCATCGATCGCCTGCTCGAAGCCGGCCGCTATGACGAAGCGCTCGCGCAGGTCTCGTCGTTGCCGCCTCCTTCCTCGCTGCTTCCCATGTGCGGCGACATCGAGCGCGCATGTTCGATCTCGCCTGCGCAAGCCTCCCGCGCTGGCGCCGACGAGTACGAAGAACAGACTCAGATCCTCGAGGATGTGGACATCCAGTTTCTCGATACGCGGCGTGGGGCGAGGCAACCTCCCGTCGACGTTGCTAACACCTCAGAACTGAATGCTTGAGGCAATCTGATCGAGCGGACAGTAAGCCCGCATCTTTGGATCGGCGTCAATGGTACGCAAGCGTTCCTTGAAATCCCTGACGGCGCGCTGATCCTGGGGTTCGCTCAGCTCATATTCCACATCGCTGAGGTGCCGCAGGACGCTTGGCTTGAAGTACATGGCCCTAGCCATTCGATGACGGAACAGGTCCTCTTTGGTGACCAGGCGCGTGCGATCGATGGCCGGCATCTCAAGCGTCTTCGGCGGCCCGACTCGCATGCGCAGAGGTACTTGATTGATGGACTCCTGCGAGTACGCGTAATGATCGCTGCTGTGCAGAACGGATACATCCCAGATAAAAAAGGCGACTGCGCGCGCGAGCGTATCGCCATGGAAGATCTCGTCGGAGTTGGGAAATCCCCGGACCACCCCCGAGAGGTGCTGCGACCAACGCCGGACGTCGTCATCACCCTTCGCGACCGATCTTAGTACTTGGGTGGTGAGCGTAAGAACGGCGTCGAAATACGACTTAAGGAACTTGCCGGGTCCAGAGGGCACATCAGGCGCATCGAGTCCATATCGATAGCCGGGTCGCGCGCTGTTGCCGGGAACGCCGCGGTGATAGTCCGCCATCATTTCGAGATGCGAACTCCAGTCGCCAACGAAGGGTGTATAGATTTCCCGTTGATCGTTTCTGACCACCGATTTGTCGATGTAGAGCACCGAGTAGTTGAGAGGCAGCTGCGTATAGAAGTGCTGCTCCAGCAGCAGGCGCACGGGATGCTCCTCGGGAAGGATCGAGCGCGTGACCGCGTTGATCGCATCCATCGGGAAGTGAACGTTGGGATGGAGGCCGAGGATGAACGAACTCGCCGCGCCCTGGAGCACGAAGTATTTGGCCAGCTCGTAAGCATTGCGGTGCTTCGGTTCAACCGTCAGACCATTAATGCGGATGGCGAGCGGCGTCCACACACCGCTGCGTTGCTCCAGCAGGGTCACGGTCGGAGCGCTATGGAGGCCGGGGCGCGACGCCACCCGCGCCATGCTCATAAAGTCGAGCTTTGCGTAGCGGCCCGTATCGAGCAGAGTCGGGTCAAACAGTCCGGCAAAGTCGACTTGGTCGACGGGATCTAGAGTGGTGCACAAAAAGCGGTTGAAGGGGGTTTCGCCCAGCAGGCGCGCGAAGTCCTGGTCGGTCACTTCGGTGAGCCCTGGATACTTAAGCGCGTAGGCAGCCGCGTTGACCCAGTATCGCTGCACCGTGCGCACATAGCGCGGGACGACGGCGGTCATGAACTCGCGAACTTCCGCTTCGGGTACACCGAGGACTGTCTGCGCAAGACCTTCCTGATCGATGGGCGATGGCTGCATCCAGGGGCGCGCGCCCCGATAGTTTAGGCGCGGCAGTGTCAGGACGTTCTTCAGCATCTGGACAGGCGCGGGAAAGTCGGAGAGTGTGGGAGTACGCGCGTAAGCCGGCCGCGGCGATGCGGACGTTGGCAGCGCGGGCGGGGGAACCGAGGGTGTACTCGGCGGTGGGATCGTGCGTAGGTCCCAGGCCGCGCGCGTGCTCCGGCGTGGAGGCGCTTTCTGCGGCGATACCTCTGGCGTCCCATTTTCATTGCTGACGGGGTTCGTTTGCCGCTGGCGCTGGAAGGGTTCCACATCCCTCAGGGCCATGACCACACCATCGACCCGTGTGGCCGTTGACAGCGCGAACTTCGATACTCCCCGGATCAGATCAACACTGATGCGTCTCATGAACCCCCTATGCAGTCGCATGTTACCAAAGACGAACGGCAGCGGAAGGGAAAGAAGTGTTGCGCTCGCGAACGCCTGGTGGCGTCCTTACTATCGCTCATTCGGCCGCTGGCGCCGCGCGATCGGTGGAGGAGGTCGTCTCGCCTCGGACGACCCCGCCCGACACAACCATCGCCATGAAGCGCCCCGCGTCGACCGATAGCAGACGCACACGCGCACGAGGCACGGCCATGGTGTTGCCGGCGAAGTTGTACGACTGAGGGAAGTACACCATCACGTGGTCTTCAAGGCCGAGCTCGACGAGGGAGTCGCCCGTGACGAAGCCCAGCGCCTTGAGGCCATCCTCGGCACTCATGGAGACAAGCGCGGGCCGGTCGAAGCTGCGCTCTTCACCGATAAACGCACCCACGAGGTCCCGCGCCGTCATGTAGAGCAATCTTACGAGAGGCACACGTTCGATCAGGCGCTCCAGTCGCTTCAGCAGCGCGCGACCGAGCACGTTGGAAGCTAAGGCACCCACGACTGTGATCGCGGCGAGCGTCAGCAGAATGCCCAGCCCCGGCACGGACGTAAGCAGCAGCCCGTCGACCTTATGGATAAGCCAATAGACAATGTATCCAGTCAGTACCGTCGGCACGAGCACCAGGCAGCCTTGTAGGAAGTAGCGGACGAGGGTTGGCATCGCGACCAGGCTGCCACGCCGGCCGATGCGGGTACAGAAAGGCGGCGACACACACGACGGGCGCACGCTGTGGACGCCTGTTCAGCTCCTCCAACCCAAGTGCATGATCTTCACCAGCACCAAACCGCTGAGGATGACGACCCAGCTCAACTGGATCCACACCAAGAACACGGGCAAGAAGGCGAAGGCTCCGTAGACCAGGTTGTAGCTGCTGAAGTTGGACATGAAGATGTCGAAGCCTCTGCGCGCGAGCTCGAACGCAATGGCCACCAACGTCCCTCCCACGATGGCAACGCCGGCTGGCACCCTGGTGTTGGGTACGAGGAAATAGACGGCGGAGAATGAAAGCGCCAAAAGCACGAAGGGCATGGGGGTGAGGTACTTCATGTCGACGCCGATCAAGGTTGCAGCTTCCTTGATTGGGTCGAACGCGAAGACAAAGGCGTGAAAGCTGATGCGCAGCGCGAGCAACAGTGAGGTCAAGCCCGCGATGATCGTGTAGGTCAAAAAGCGCCTGAGCGCAGAGCGCGCGGTCTTCACGCGATAGATCTCGTTGAAGCTCAGCTCGATGCTGCGCAGGAGCAAGAGGACGGTCGCGAGCAGGATCAGCACGCCGGCATAACCCAGTCTATTGGCCTGCAGTGCGAGTCGGTCCAGCTCGTGCGTCAGATCCTCGGCCGCCACCCAAGGGAACGCGCCCGAGACGAAGCTCAAAAGGCTGTTGTGCGAAGCCTGCTCGAAAGGAAGGTTAGAGAGGATGATGAAGGTGAGCAGCAGCAAGGGAGCGACGGCGAACAGGGTCGTGTAGGTCAGAGCCGCCGACCGCAGCAGGATATGGCTTCGCCGAAACTCCTCACGTATGGTTTGCACTCGCGGCACGGGCTGATGCAGCAGCGTAGCGCATTCACCTGGACCCTACAGCCATAGTTCTTCCAGGATGGGCTGCGCAATCGCGCGACCGTAGCGCGCTGCCCCTGAAGAGTAAGTGCTGCAATCACTGGTCGCATTCGTGCGATCCGCAGCGGGACAGAAGTGGATGCCGGGCGCTTCATCGGTGCCGTCGCGCACGATGTTGAAACCGGGGGTGACCTTGCAGTTGCCCGAGCCCGTGTTCTCCCACGCGGTGCAGGGCAGCCAGCGCGTGTACTTGTATCGCTCGCCGCCCACTACGGCCATGCTCACCGTGTAACCTGCATCGGCATAACGTACGGATTGCGAG
>JBKJIA010000229.1:0-12815 GCA_046598735.1 Polyangiales bacterium | reverse complement strand
TAAGGCCGCGCTCGAGCGTAAGGAGCAGGTCACGATCGACATGCCCATTCGCAACGTCGACCGCACGGCTTGCACCATCCTCTCGGCCGCGGTCTCGCGTAAGTACGGACTTGAGGGTCTGCCCGCGGGCACGATTCAGATCAAGTTCACGGGTTCGGCAGGCCAAAGCTTCGGTGCGTTCCTTGCGCCAGGTATCGCCGTGCAGCTCGAAGGCGATGCCAACGATTACTTTGGTAAGGGCCTGTCGGGTGGTCGCATCGCGGTCTATCCGCCGCGCGAATCCACATTCAAACCCGAAGAAAACATCATCATCGGCAACGTGTCGCTCTATGGCGGCACCAGCGGGGAAGTGTACGTACGTGGCCGCGCGGGCGAACGCTTCTGCGTGCGCAACAGCGGCGTGACGGCTGTAGTCGAAGGCGTAGGCGATCACGGTTGCGAATACATGACGCGCGGCACGGTCGTGGTGCTTGGCCCCACAGGACGCAACTTTGCGGCAGGCATGAGCGGCGGCGTGGCCTACGTCCTCGATACCGAAGGTCTGTTCCGCACCAACGCCAACACGCAATCGGTCGAGCTCGAAGCAATCGACGCAGAAGACAAAGTCACTCTGCGGGCGCTGATCGAACGACACGTTCAGATGACCGGCAGCAACTACGCGCAATCGATCCTCGACAACTTCGAGCGCGAGGCCAAGCGCTTCGTGAAAGTGATGCCCATCGACTACAAGCGCGTGCTCTCTGAGAAGAAGCAAAAGCATTTGGTTCCCGCGCTCGCGCTCGCTGCGACTGCTTGACCCCAGTCTGATTTGATAGCCCGCATTGCTAGAGGGATGAGAACCCATGGGTAAGCTTAGAGGATTCATCGAGTTCGAGCGTAAGACGCCCAAGCGCTTACCTATCGTGGACCGTCTTCAGAACTGGCAAGAGTTCGAGAAGAAGCTCGACGAAAAAGAGCTCGCAGAGCAGGGCGGTCGCTGCATGGATTGCGGCATTCCCTTCTGTCATCGCGGCTGTCCGCTTGGCAACATCATCCCGGACTGGAACCACTACACCTACGTGGGCAAGCACGAAGCCGCGATCGAGCGTCTGCATTCGACTAACAACTTCCCTGAGGTGACGGGCCGTATCTGTCCTGCGCCTTGCGAAGAAGCTTGCACGCTCAACATCAACAGTGAGCCGGTCACGATCAAGTTGATCGAAAAGCAGATCGCAGATCGCGCGTTTGCGAGTGGTTGGGTGGAGCCGCAAATTCCGGAAGTTAAAACCGGCAAGCGCGTGGCTGTGGTGGGCTCGGGCCCCGCCGGACTTGCAGCGGCACAGCAGCTCGCGCGCGCAGGACATGACGTGACGCTGTTCGAG
Organism: Polyangiales bacterium; assembly: GCA_046598735.1. GTDB lineage: Bacteria > Myxococcota_A > Polyangia > Polyangiales > DASUME01 > DASUME01. Next base: position 11,454 of record JBKJIA010000229.1, on the reverse strand, counting down.
CGCGCCGATCGCATCGGTGGTTTGCTCCGCTACGGAATCCCTGATTTCAAGCTCGAAAAGCAGCTGATCGATCGCCGCATGGAGCAGATGGTGGCCGAGGGCGTGACCTTCCGCACCGGCGTCAACGTGGGCGTCGACATCAAAGCTTCCGAGCTACGCGCGCAGTATGACGCGGTCGTGTTGTCAGGGGGCGCCACGCAGGCGCGCGATCTTCCCGTGCCCGGTCGTGAGCTCAAGGGCGTGCACTTCGCCATGGACTTTCTGACCCAACAAAACAAGACGGTGGCCGGCGACAAGCTCGATCAACAGATCAGCGCCAAAGGTAAGAACGTGATCATCCTGGGTGGTGGTGACACGGGCTCTGACTGTCTCGGTACTTCGCATCGTCATGGCGCCAAGCACGTGTTCCAGTACGAGCTCATGCCCATGCCACCTGACGAAGTCGACAAGGGCACCACCTGGCCCGATTGGCCGATCAAGATGCGCACCTCGAGCTCGCAAGAAGAGGGCGGCGAGCGCGATTATTCGATCCTTACGAAGCACTTTTCCGGCGATGCCGAGGGCAACCTCAAGAAGCTGCACGGCGTGCGCGCAAAGCTCGAAGCCGGCCGTTTCGTGGAAATTCCGGGCAGCGAGTTCGAGCAAGATGTGGACCTCGCACTGCTCGCCATGGGCTTCGTCGGTCCCGAGAAGGGGGCATTGCTGGGCGATCTTGAGCTTGCCCTTGATGAACGCGGCAACGTGAAGTGCGACGACAACTACGAGACGTCCGTACCAGGTGTGTTCGCATGCGGGGACATGCGTCGTGGTCAGTCGCTCGTAGTGTGGGCGATTTGGGAAGGGCGGGAGGCTGCACGCGGTGTCGATGCGCGCTTGCGCGGGCATAGCGATCTGCCGGCAAGCCCGCTCGCAGCGGGTAGGGCCAGGTAGTCGCCTCTAGGTAAGCCGGTTAGCTTACGGATCGGGGCCTGCTCTGCTGTTATGATGGGCCGCAGGGATGGACCCGCACCTGCACACCACGTTTCCCCCGCTCTCCATGACGCCGCTCAAGCAGCCGGCATCGCGTGGATTCGCGCTGATTGGCGTGAGCACGTTGGGTTACGTGCTGCTGATGCTCGCTCTGGCCCCGCAGCACGGGCTCGGCGTGGCTGCAGCGTTGGTCGTGCCTGTGGCGCTCGCGGCCTGGCACTTTGGGCTGCGCGGTGCCCTCGTGGGAGCTGTAACCTTACTGCCGTTGGGTCTCAGCATGGCCATGCGCATGACGCCCGATCCTTCGCTGGGCGCCGTAGTGCTAGGGCATCTTGGCATCCTGTTCATCGCCGCCGTAGTGGGCCGCATGCGCGATCTGAGTATTCAAGTGGATCGCGAGCTCGAAGAGCATTCGCGCGCCCAGCGCCTGTTGCGTCAGAGCCAGGCGCAAAACCAAGCGTTGCTTACGGCGTTGCCGGATTTGATCTTTCGGCTCGGCGCCGGCGGTAAGGTGAGCGGCGCCAGTGGCTCGCGTGGTCGCGCCAATGCCATGCGCGGCGCCACCTATCTCGATCAACTGATGCCGCCCGATGCGGCCGATTTGGTGCAAGGTCGCGCGGAGCGCGTACTCGTCACGAACGAACCTGTGGGCCTCGACTATCACGTCCGCGAACACGACGAAGTTCAAGACTACGAGGCTCGCATCATCAAGTGCGCCCCTGAGCAAGTGCTCGTGATCGTCCGCGACGTCACCAAGCGCAAGCGCTTGGAACGCGAGCTCATCACAGCCAAGGAAGCCGCGCTCGATGCCGCGCGCTTGAAAACCAAGTTCCTTGCGAACATGAGCCATGAGATTCGCACGCCCATGAACGGCGTGATCGGCATGACCAACTTGTTGCTTGAGACCAGCTTGTCCGCCGAGCAGCGCGAGTATGCTCAGATCATCCATAAGTCTGGGCAAGCGCTGCTTGCGATCATCGACGACATCTTGGATTTCGCGAAGATCGAAGCGGGCAAGCTCGAGCTCGATGAGATCGAATTCGATCTACAAACTTGCGTCGAAGACAGCTTGGGAGCTTTTGCTTCGCAGGCTCACGCCAAGGGGCTCGATGTAGCTTGCGTGTTCGATCGTGACTTACCATCGCGTGTGGTCGGCGATCCCGCGCGCTTGCGGCAGGTGCTCGCCAATCTGCTCAGCAACGCCGTCAAGTTCACCGATCGCGGCCGCGTGGCTGCGTACGTCAATCACGTGCAATCCTCGCAGTCCGACAACATTGTCGAATTCGTGGTGCGTGATACGGGCCCGGGCATCGGCGACGCAGGTCGAGCGAACCTATTTCGCCCTATTTTGATGGGCGAAGGTGGAGCGAGTCCCACGCGTGAAGGCACCGGTCTGGGCCTAGCCATCGCGCACGAGCTCGTGCAGCTGATGGGTGGCGAAATCGCATGCGAGAGTAAGGTTTCCGAAGGCAGCGCCTTCTCGTTCACGGTCAAGCTTGCGCCCAAGCAACCTGAGCGTCGCACCTTTGACGATCTCGCTCAGGATCCCAAGGGATCGCGCGTGCTGATCGTGCGCCGCGAGACCGACAAGAATCGCTTGCTCGTCGAGCAGCTCGAGAAGCTCTCGGTAGACGCCGAGCTCGTCGTGCCAAACAAGACCGCACAATCGCTAGCGCTCGCGCTCGAACGCGGCCGCCCGTATCTCGCGGTGCTGCTCGATCTCGATCGCGATACCCTGGGCGCCCAAGAATGCATCGATGCCATTCGTCATCGCCTGAGCTTGCGCGATGTGCCGATCGTCTTCATCGCCTCGACCGATGCGCGCGGCGGGGCGTTCGACGAGCTGCGTAAGAACGCGACGCGCGTGTTGAGCTGGCCCGTGCGCCAAGTCGACTTGGCTGCGTGCTTGTCCGCCTTCGTCAGTCGCGGTCCTGTCGAGCCCATCCTTGTGCCCGTCGAAGATCTCCCGCTCTTCACGGCGCGCGTGCTCGTGGCCGAGGACAACCTGATCAATCAGAGGGTCGCCCAACGCACCCTGGAGTTGCTGAGCTGCCCTTGCACGCTGGTCGATGATGGTAAGCAGGCTGTTGAAGCGGCCTTGAGCGGACAGTTCGATATCGTGCTGATGGACTGTCAGATGCCGGTGATGGATGGCTTCGAAGCCACGCTGGAAATCCGTGCGCGCGAGACCGGGCGCCGCATTCCGGTGATCGCAATGACCGCAAGCAGTGGAGACGGCGAGCGCGAGCGCTGTCTGGCCGCCAAAATGGATGACTATCTCAGCAAACCGGTCACGCTCGAGCAGCTCCGCACGGTGCTTGCTCGCTGGTCCAAACCCAAGTCGCTGTCGAGGATGTCCATGGAGCTACGCATCTCGTCCTCGGAAGAAGCCATCGATCGCGGCGTGCTCCAGGGGCTCAAAGCGCTGGGCGGCGGCGACAACGACTTCGTGCACGAGATGATCGAGCTGTTCCTCGAACAGTCCCCACGTAATCTCGAAGTCATGCGTGCCGCGCTCGACGTGGGCGATTTACCCGCGGTGTCCAAAGCGGCGCACAACATGAAGTCTTCGAGTGCGTATCTCGGCGCGCGACGTTTGTCCGAGTTGTGTGGCCAGGTCGAAACGAAAGCGCACGCGCGCGAAGCGAATTTCGTCGCGCGTGGCGTAGAGGCGCTGACTGCAGAGTTCGATGCCGTGCGTCGCGCGTTGCTAGAAGAGAGGGCGCGCCAACCGTAAGCTCAGGTGCCGGTGGCGATGATTCCGTCGACCGAGATGGCGGGGTTCACGACCGGGTTGGCGATGTTCGTGTAGTCGTAGATGCCACGTGAGGATTTACGGCCGAGGTGGCCTGCGAGAACGAGGCGTCGCAGTAAGGACGGGGCGCGGTAGCGCGTGTCGCGAAGCTCGGTGTGCATGGTCTTGGCCATGGCGAACACGACGTCCAGGCCGATCAGATCCGCGAGCGCGAGCGGACCCATCGGGTGGCCGCAACCAAGCTTCATCGCGGTGTCGATGGCGTCGGCGCTAGCCGTGCCGTGCTCGAGCGTTTCAATCGCATGCAGCATGTACGGGACGAGCAAACGGTTGACCACGTAACCAGGCGTGTCCTGGATGCGCACCGGCGTCTTGCCGATCTGCTCGCAGAACTTGGTGCCGATTTCGGTGGCAACTCCGCCGGTCGTGGGCGTGGGGCTGACTTCGCACAGCTTCATTGCGGGAACGGGGTTGAAGAAGTGCAGGCCCAGGAACTGCTCGGGCCGCGTCAAGAAGGCGCTCAAATCGCGCAGCTTAAGCGACGAAGTGTTGGTGGTGAGGATGGCCGTGGGGGCCATGTGGGCTTCCACCCGGGCGAGAACCTCGCCCTTTGCCTGAAGCTCTTCGACGCAGGACTCGACCACCAGCTGGCAGTCGCGGATGGCGTCGAGGTCATTCGTGAACTGGATGCGGCTCATAATGCCGTCGCGCTCGTCCGCCGTGAGCTTGTTGCGCTCGACGCGCTTGTCCAGGCCCTTCTGCAGGGTCTTGCGGGGAACAGCGACGTCGCCCGCGGTGAGCTTGACGGCGACAACGTGGATTCCCGCGGCGGCTACGCACTCGGCGAGGCCCAGGCCCATCTGTCCGCAACCGATCACTGCCATCTTCTGGATCGTCATCGCCGTCTCTCCCTCAAGACGCGCTTTTGCTGCGCGACTTCTTTACACGTTCACTGTGTTGCTAGATGTAACTTCGTTGTAGAGGCCTGTCAAGAACGGAAAATCGCTGAAAATCAGGCCTCGTTCTGTTTACAGCGCCTTGTTACGCTTCTTTACAAGTAAACGTTTCTGTAAATTTGTTGAGAGTTGATATGAACCGATCCGTAGTAAGGCTCTCAGTCCCAGGTCATTACAATCTTTCCGAAGCTGTCGTCGGACTCCATGCGCGCGTGGGCTTCGCGAATCTGCGCCATCGGCATCACGGATTCGACAACAGGCTTGACTATTTTCGAATCGAGTAAGGGCAAGACCGCGCGCACAAAAGCTTGTGTTACCGCGATCTTCTCTTCGAGTGGCCGACTGCGCAGCACGCTGCCTGTAAGGCGCGCGCGCTTCGCTAAGAGGAGGCCCAGGGGCAGCTCGGCCTTGGCGCCGCCCAAGAGCCCTATCACCACGATGTGTCCTTTGACGGCCAGCGACTTCAGATTCTCCGCGGCATACTTGCCGCCGATCGTGTCGAGCACGACGTCGCACATGCGGTCTGCGGTGAGTTCCTTTACACGCTCCGCAAACAGCTCGGAGTCGGTGACGATGCCGTGGCTCAGACCGAGGGGACGGCAGCGCTCGAGCTTCTCGGCTTTGCGCGAGGTGCCGATCGGAATCGCGCCCGTGGCGCATGCGAGCTGAAGGGCAGCCGTGCCCACGCCGCTGCCCACTGCGTGAATCAATACGTGTTGGCCAATACTCAGATCGGCCTGCAGAAACAACGCGTCGAAAGCAGTGATGAATACTTCGGGTATGGCCGCGGCATCGCGCACGCTCATGTGGTGTGGGATCCGCATGACCTCGCGCTCGTGCGCAATCAAATGGGTGGCCATGGCGGCCCCTGCGGTGATGCCCATGACCGCATCGCCTTCGCGCAGGCTCGTGACCGCACTGCCGCGTGCGAGTACGTGACCTGCGAACTCGAGGCCCGGCACGTCTGCTGCCACGCCGGGCGGTGCGGGGTACACACCCTTACGTTGTAGAATGTCCGCGCGATTGAGGCCCGCAGCAGCGACCTGCACGAGCACTTCCGTGGGACCTGGATCGCGCACCTCGAGCACGCCGAAGCTCAGTGCTTCGGGGCCGCCTGTGCCTTGAATACGAACCGCTTGAGCTTGTGTCGACATGGCTCAAGCGTTGTTGCTCTCCCGCGCGCCCGCAAGGCGCTGTCGTGTCAGGCGACGCTAGTGACACGACACGCACGTGACAGGTGATGCAAGCCCGCCCGGATGGTCAGCCTTGCGGACGCGCGGGGCCTTTTATGAAACGTAAGCGTCGCGCAACGAGCAACCGAGTCGCGTGAGCAGTCTGCAAAGCGCATCGGGGCGAATGGGTGTCTCTAACATCCCGTCCACCTCTCCCGTCGCTTCTGCTACCCACAGCGCGGCCACCTCCGAGGGTTCTCCCACGAGCACCCTGCGGACGTGGGGATGGTTATGTGCGATGAATTCCAAGAGCTCCAGGCTTGGTAAGGTCGACTCGGAAGCGTCGATGAAAGCGGTGCCCACCAGGTCACCCTCTTCGACGAGGAGCTGTACCGCATCGAGAGCCGTGGCCACGCCAATCGCGCGCTGCCCGAGCTCGCGCAAGCTGCTGACGAGTTGCGTACGAATCGCGTGCTGTGGCTCGATGACGAGCGAGATGCGTCGCACGTTCGGATCGACCTCGTTCGTGATCGCTTCGAACACGAGCTCTTGAATGCAGTCTTCTGCGCGAGGCGTGGGCTCCTCAAACCGTAAGCCTACCAGTTGACCTTGGGAGCGTTTGACGCGTGCGCCGAGGGCGAGCGCGGTGCGATGAGGAAGGTGCAACATGACATCGACTTGCTCTCCTACGGGGCGCGTTGAACCGCCTTGCAGCAGACACCCTCCGATGGATAGGTCGCGCAGCTCGTATTGCCCGCGTAGCTCGCCCTTACTCCATATCGTGGCGCGGGCGGGTACGTGCACGCGGAACGAACGCCTTCGGTCGCCAAGAGAGTTGCGTGCCTGTTTGGCCGCTCGCTCTGCATCGCGCTCCATCCTCGGATGTAACTGGCCCATGACTCCGTCCCCCCCTCGCGTATTGGTTGCTTCGTTCCCGTTCTCCCCGCTGCAAAAGGGACATTAGACCTATCGTGTGGCGATGCGTAAGCACGATTTTGCGCACGAAAATAGGCGCAAGCCGGCATGCTTTCCCGTCGTGGGATACATGCTCACTGCACATCTATGAATTCGCAGAAGTTTGCGCGTCGCGCGCAGCCCAGCGTGATCGGGCGCGCCGGCGGCGGTTTACCGCGGTAGTCACGAAAAACTAAAGATTTGCGAAGAAACCTGATTGTTCGGGCAACCAAAAAGGCTCCCCGCATGGCCTATACGGCGCAGATTCAACCTGCGTTACGCCGATTCGTAGTCGACCAAGTAGGAGCCTTCCAGCACGGTCACCAAGAACTTCTTCACGTCGAGGTGCACGGGGTGCTCGGCGTATTCTTGCAGTCCTTCGATGTCATCGAAACGCGTGACTAACGCAAGGTCGAGCGCGCGCTCAGACTCGACGCAGTTATCACCCACTTCTAAGTGGCGCAGCGGTTCGACCTTACCCACCATACTCAGCAACAAGTCGCGTGCGCGCGCCATGTTGTCTTCCTTGTTCTCGCTTTTGAACTTCATCAGGACGACGTGGGTGATCACAAGCTCTCCTGGTCAGATAGGCCGGCATCTGTATGCATCGCGAGCCGTTAGACGTCGATGCGTTTTGCCACGATGACAGAACGAGCTAGAAAAGGCCCATGACGTCGCGGTTTGGCCGGCTTTTTAGCATCACTACTTTCGGAGAATCCCACGGCGGGGCTGTAGGCGTCGTCGTCGACGGCTGTCCCGCAGGGCATGCCTTCGAGCTTGAGCCGATCCAAGCGCAGCTCGATCGACGGCGCCCTGGGCAGAGCGCTTTGACTTCGCCACGCGACGAAAAAGATCGCGTGGAAGTATTGAGCGGCCTCGATCCGGATACCGGTCGCACGTTGGGCACATCGATCGCGTTGCTCGTGCGCAACGAGAATCAGAAGAGTAAGGATTACGGAAATCTCGCGCAGCTCTATCGACCCTCGCACGCAGATTACACGTATGAAGCCAAGTTCGGTTTGCGTGCAGTGGCCGGCGGCGGTCGCGCTTCTGCGCGTGAAACGATAGGTCGCGTGGCGGCGGGAGCGCTCGCTGAGCAATTGCTGCAGACGCTCGCGCAAGTGTCGATCGTGGCGTGGGTGTCGAGCGTGGCCGATGTGGAAGCACCGTTGCCCGATGAAAGCGCGCTCACGCGTGCGCTTGTCGATCAGAATGACGTGCGCTGTCCAGACGCGGCTGCGGCCCAACGTATGATCGAAGCGATTGAAGGGGCGCGCAAAGATCGCGACAGCGTGGGCGGCGTGATTCGCTGTGTGGTCCGCAACATGCCCGTGGGTTTGGGCGAGCCTGTGTTCGACAAGCTCACCGCGGATTTGGCAAAAGCGATGCTCAGCCTGCCAGCCACACGTGGTTTCGAAGTGGGAGAGGGCTTTGCGTCCACACGTATGCGCGGCTCTCAACACAACGACCCATTTTCGTTCGAGGACGGACGGGTGCGCGCCAAAGACAACCGCAGTGGTGGCATTCAAGGCGGGATTTCGAATGGCGAACCCTTACGGTTTGCCGTGGCCTTCAAGCCAGTGGCCACTATTTTCAAAGCTCAGAACACGGTGACGCGCGAGGGCGAGGCCATTACCTTTGAAGCCAAGGGCCGTCACGATCCCTGCGTGTTACCGCGCGCCGTGCCGATGGTGGAGGCGATGGCGGCGCTTGTACTGATCGATCACGTGCTCAGGCAGCGTGCCTCGCGACTCTGAGCGCGACCTGAGTATCAGCCGAACAGATGGAGCTTGCGGGCAGCCACGTCGAGCACGAGGCCGACCAAGTACAGCATGCCAAAGCGGCGCGTGTGCTTGAAGGCGTAGGCGCTGAACCAGAGCGGCCAAATGCGCTTGGGGAATGTCTCCGGAGGCTCGCTGGGGCGCGGCTTGAGGTAGACCTTGATCGCGCCGAAACAGGCAGGCACGGCCAACAGCACCACCGCGAGCAGCGGCGAGAAGTAACCCACGACCATCAGGTAAGCCACGGTCGCGTATTGGGATGCGAACATGAAAATGGTAAAGGCGCGCGAGTTTCGCTCCCCTAGTAAGACCGGCATGGTCTTGATGCCTTTGGCCTCGTCTGCTTCCAGTTTGTCGGTATGTTTGCCGAACAGAACGGTCGTGGCGGCTATCGCAAAGGGTAGGCTTGCTAAGATCACATGGGTATGGATGTTACCCGTGATCACGTAGTAACCACCCCCCACCATGAGCGGGCCCCACACGATGATCACGGCGACTTCGCCCATGCCGATGTACTTGAGCGGCCAGGTATAGAAGAGCACGAAGAAGATGCCGAGGCCGAACAAAGTAAGGGTGGCCTCGCCGCGCACGATCACGAGATAGACGCCCGCCGCTAGCGCAATAGCGCCGGTGACGAGCGTGTAGCGCCAAAATTCGGGCTTGGTCATCAAGCCGTGCTCAAGCGGCTGCGGCCCGTACTGCGCGCGAAAGTAGTTGTCTTTGTCTACGCCTTTGGCGTGATCGGTCATGTCGTTGATTAGATTGTTGGTCGCGTGTGCGAACAAAAGTCCGATCGTCACCATCACCCACAACATGCCGTTGAACGCCCCATCGCGATAAGCGAGCAGCCCCGAGATCGAGGCGGAGATGAACGTCATGATCGCAACGGCGAAGCGCGTCGCGATAAGCCACTTGGCGATCACGTCCAAGCGTTGCCACTCCTCCTTGCTGACGCGCGGAATGACGCTGACGGCTCTACCCCACATGGCGACGTTCATCTGGACCTCGTTGAAGAGCGCACACCCTAGATCGAACCCCCAGCAGCGTCGATAGCTCCGCGCGGGCAGGCGCATTTGGCTGCGAAAATCTGCGCTTGGTGCTGCTAGGCTTGGCCGCGATGCAGCTCACGCACGACTTCCCTGGTGGGGTATTCAGCGATCAGATCGAAGGCGGGCGCGCGGGTGCGACGATCTCTCTTTCCTCGGGTGCGATCGTTGCGGTCACGCCGGAAGGGCAGCTGTTTCGCGTGCCTTTTGCAGGCTGTCAGCTCGAGCGCGGAGGTTCGAGCGATCGGATGTGGTTCTGCCGTCCGCCCGATCGCAGTCTCACGATCTTCTCCGAAGCGCCTGGCTTCTTCGATGCGCTCGCCGTCGCCGCGCGCAGGGAGCTCGGACCCGAGCTCGATCGCTTGCGCGTCGAACAAAGCGCACAAAGTAGACGAGGGCTTGGCTTGTGGCTTGCTGCCTTGTGCGTCTTGGCCATTGTGGGCCTCGGCGGCTATTTCGGTTTGAAGCGGGCAGGGCGTGCCAGCATCGCGATGCTGCCGCATTCCGTGGATGCGCAACTGGGCGAGCTCGCGCTCGACAACATGAGTCTCGGCGGCCCGGTGGTGCAGGATGCGGTCCTGACTCAAGCGGTGGCTGAGATAGTCAAGCGCCTTGCCAAAACCGGCACCGATGGTTTCAAGCTCAAGGTCAAGGTCGTCGACGCCTCGACCGTCAACGCGTTCGCGCTGCCGGGTGGTTTTATCGTGGTTTACACCGGTCTTTTGCGCGCCGCGGAGTCGCCCGAGCAAGTAGCCGGCGTGCTCGCCCACGAGATTTCCCACGTCACGCGTCGCCACGGCATGCAGCGCATCGCCCAGTCTGTGGGTGTGATCGCATGCATCCAGCTCCTATTGGGCGATGTCAGTGGGCTTGCAGCCGTGGCCGTGGAAGTGCTGCGCGAAGGTACGATCAACAGCTACGGCCGCGATGACGAGCATCAAGCGGACATGGATGGCGTGCACCGCCTGGCGCGCACAGGAATCGATCCGCGCGCGCTCGCGGGCTTCTTCAAAGTGCTGCAGAAAGAAGAGGCAGGCTCCCTCAATTTACCCCAATTTTTGGCCACCCATCCTGAGCTCGCCCAGCGCATCAAAGAGGTGGAGGCCCAGGCCAAGCGCAGCGGATTCGCAAAGGCTCAACCTTTTGCGCTAAGTTGGGCGGACGTTCAAAAGCACGCCGGCCTATCGCAAGTCACAGGGGAGAAAGATGCAGATTGAGATCCGCAATCGGCCGTCGTTCGCGAACCTCTTGGTACGCCTGGCCAAGGGCGACCGCATCGTGACGGAGTCCGATGCCATGGCGAGCATGTCGAGCAGCATCACCTTCAGTACGCGCTGGAATGGTGGCTTTTTTGCCGCGATCTTGCGCAAATTGTTCGGCGGGGAGTCGCTGTTCGTCAACGAGTTCAGCACGGCCACGCAAGGCGACCTGGTGCTTACCCAACCCATGCCCGGGGACATCGAGTGCATCGAGCTCAAGGGGCAATCATTATACCTCCAGGCAGGAGCATTCTTAGCCTGCGATCCCGGTGTGCAGCTAAGCCTCGGCTACGCAGGCTTGCGCAGCATGATCGCGCGCGAGGGCTTGTTTCGTCTGCGCGTGAGCGGGGTAGGGCGTATTTGGTTCGGCGCTTACGGTGGCATCATCACCAAGGAAATCGCGGGCGAGTACGTGGTCGATTCCGGGCACCTCGTCGCCTATGAGCCTTCTGTGCAGCTGCGCTTGGGCATGGCGGGCTCTTTCTTTCCCAGTCTGTTTAGTGGCGAGGGCACCGTGATGCGCTTGCACGGCACGGGCCGCGTATACCTGCAGACTCGTTCC
>JBKJIA010000141.1:0-9646 GCA_046598735.1 Polyangiales bacterium | reverse complement strand
GCCACGCTCGGTGCATCGCCTGCTTCGGAGGGCAGTGCCACCGTGAAGATCAGCGTCTGTCCGGATTGGACTTCCACTTCTTGGGCCCAGGTACGGAAGCCGGCCTTCTTGACCTCAAGCGTATGTTTGACGCCCGGGACCACGCCGGTCTTGAGGAAGGGGCTTACGGATCCTATCGACACGCCATCGAAGATCACGGCCGCATCGGCCGGCGCGGTCGTCAGCTGAACCACACCGGGTACGGCACGCGCGGCGAACATGTACCAAGCGAAACAGCCGGCGATCAGCGCTCCGACCAGCAACGTCGCATAAGTGGCCTGCTTGCTCGCGGGAGGTGCCGGCGGAGCCGGAGCATAGACGGCATCCATATGATCGAGCGCTACCTGCGCCGCAGGCATCGCCATCGGACCTTGCAGGGCCGAGGCATAAGACTCGCGCAGAGTTTCGACTTTTTCATAAGTGCCACTCGGATCGCGCCTCCCAGGTTGCGTCGCGGGATAAGCCACCGCCGCACTCGCAACCATCGGACTCACGGGTCGCGTGCCGGGCGCGATGCTGCCACCACGTCCAGCGGGTGCTGGAAAACTGGTGCCGGGCAAGCTGCCGGGCAAGCTGCCGGGCAAGCCGGCGCCACTCAAACGCGGAGGAGGCGGAGGCACACTACGCGCGGAGGCCGCAGCGCTTTCAGGACGGATAAGAGAAGGTGCTTGCGCCGGCGTCACATCCGAATCGATGAAGTCCTCGATTTCCTCTTCTTCTTCGTCGGCCTGCTGCGCTGGGCTTGCGAAGTGTTCCAGCTCTAAGCCCGGCTCGCTGTCGTCGCGACGGGCCACGGGCAAGATCGAGCTGCGCGTGGGCGGCGGAGGAGGAATCGATCGCCCCTCCGGTCGCTGCGGCTCGGCGCTTTTCCCTCCTACGCTGTTTCGCACTGCCAGGTCTGCGAAAATGCCTGACTCACGGTTGGGTTCGACGTTTTCGTCGGTTGCTTCGAGACTCTCTTGCTTCACGGCTTAAGCTCCGAATTGACTGGGATGACAGCGGGTGGTTCGTACGGTCCGCGTGACTGCACTTTCCGAGGTGATCCGAGGCGCGTAGGCTATCCCAACGTGGGTGTTTCGCGCATGCCGTGATCTCACAGCCTTGTCTCAATTTTGCAGGCCCGACCGCCTCGCCAGTTCCGCCGTGGACCTTACGGAGTCTCTTAGAAACAATCCTTGGTGATCGATATCGCAAACGAGCGTCAGTTCGCCGGATCCCGTGCAATCGCCCTTGCATGCGGCCGGATGAGCTTCAGGGTGGAGTCTTGACTTCAACGCGATAGGCAAACTCGCTCTCTTGCGCGAGCGTTACCTGCGTGCCGATGAACATGTGAATGAGCTCGATCTGCGTCGTCATGTGCGAGCTGGGCTGAAGCGTGCGGAACGTGCCACCCGCACCGAGCGCCATCGGCAGCAACAACTGATCGGCCAAGTGTTCACCGGCCGGCACGTCGGCATCCAAATAGCGCTGCATGTCGCGGGCGACCTGCTCGGCGACCTGTTCGGCAAGGAAGCCTTTTTCGCCAAAGCCAACCACCACTTCGCTGGCATGCTCGAAGGTCGCTTCTGCGAGTAAGGCATTGCCTGGCCCTTGCGCGTCGGGCACCACGTAAAGCCGCGCTTGACTACGTTGCCAGCCCAGACGTGCAGTCAACACATCGAGCTCATGATGGCCGATATGACCGGGCAGATTCGATAGTAATGCCGTCGCCCGCTGCGACACCAGCTCGCCGCGGGTCTCAAGCACCAGCTGTGAAAGCTTAGGAGAAGGTGTAATCGCGACCTGCAAGCGTCCCCCACCCGCAGGATAGAAGCCATGCCGCTCGAGCTTAGTTCCCACCTGGGCCCCCATGCGAGCGAGTACCGGCAAGTAAACGCCGGCTAGGAATTCGTAGGGTGGTGAGGTGGGGTTGTGGGTACCTCCTTCGAGCAGGAGGGTTGAGGGTGTGCTGGCACGCAAGAGCGGCACGAGCACCGTCTGCAGCACGAGCATGGTGCTGCCCGCCGTTCCCACTGCAAAGTGTAAGTCGCCCCCGCGCAGGGAACGAGGCGTGAAGGTAAGGTTGGTAGAGCCAACGCTCGCGCCCTCAACCTCTGCTTCCCCCACCGCTTGTGCTGCCAATACGGAAGTAAGATGTTGCCGCATCAGGCCCGGCCTTTTGCGAGCCGCTCGAATGCTGTGCATGACAAACGGCTCGCCCGTCACCAGCGAGAGCGACAGCGCCGAACGCAACAGCTGTCCGCCGCCCTCACCCATAGAACCATCGATGGTAATCATGACCAACCCTTCACACGTGCATGACCATCGCGCTTTGCACTGCCGATGCCAAAGCAAAAAAAACGGTTTTCTCGCGCGGGCCAGCGGCCAGGCCCGTGTGCAGGCTATGTTGTTGCGAAGCTAGGCACGGAGGACTGCGATGGAAACGAACGCCTATGACGAGCTCGCGGCCGCCTTCACGGCGCACGGTTTCGAGCTGATAGAGACCCATATTTCCCGCGTCTACCTGCGCGGCCAGGACGTGTATAAGACCAAGCGCGCTGTGAACCTCGGCTTCCTCGACTTCAGCACGCTCAGCCAGCGAGAGCGCGCGTGCCAGGCGGAAGTGGAGCTCAACCGACGCTTGGCACCCGGCGTGTACTTGGGCGTGAGCGCGATTACGGAAGCGAGCCGCGACCACCTTACCTTTATCCCAAAAGAGCAGCTTAGGGCAGAGCCCGTGCTGGAGTGGGCCGTGCACATGCGACGGCTACGCGATGAAGATCGCGCGGATCTACAGCTTGATCGCGGTGAGCTTGGCCCCCGCGACATGGAAAACATCGCGACCTTGCTTGCGGAATTTCATGCGTGCGCACAGACAGATCAACGGATTGCGTCGTTTGGCAGCCAAGCGCTGATTGCGCGCAACGTCGAAGAGAACTTCGAACAGGTGAAGGCGAGCATCGGCGACTACCTCGACCAAAGCGAGCACAGCGAGCTTATCGCTTTTCAACGCGCATTCATCAAAGAACACGCGGCGTTGTTTGAGCAGCGAGCGCGCTCAGGCCGCGTGCGCGATGGACACGGGGACCTGCGCCTTGAACATTTGTATCGCCATGACGGCCAGTACCTCGCCATCGATTGCATCGAGTTCAACGAGCGCTTTCGCTATGCAGACGTGTGTTGTGATCTAGCCTTTTTAACCATGGATCTGGCCTATCACGCGCGCATGGATTTGGCGGACCTGTTGATCGCTAGCTACGCGCGCGAGAGTCAAGACTACGAGTCCTATGCATTGCTCGACTTCTACCAAAGCTATCGCGCGGTGGTGCGTGCCAAAGTCGCCTCGATGTTGGCTTCAGACCTGAGTGTTGGCACAAGCACGCGTGAGCGCGCACAGAGTGAAGCGCGTCGCTATTACTTGCTTGCGCTCTCGGTCAGTCGTCGTGCGCTCGTTCAACCCCGCATCATCGTCACCTTCGGCTTGATCGCTTCGGGCAAGAGTAAGCTTGCGACGGGGCTGAGCACGCGGCTCGGGGTCGCGACTTTGTCGGCCGATCGCACGCGCAAGCAGCTACTGGCCGCGGCGCCCACCGAAGCCATCCATGAACAACCTTTTCAAGGCGCGTACAGCGCAGAGACAACCGAGCAGGTCTACGACACGATGCTAGCGCGTGCCGAGCGGATACTCAGATCAGGGCGCAGCGTGATCCTCGATGCCACCTTTCGCTCCCGTGCGCATCGCGCCAAGGTGCGCGCGCTTTCGGAAACGTTGTCGGTGCAGCTGACATTCATGGAGTGCCGTTGCCCGCGCGAGCTGACCATGCAGCGTCTGCAGCGGCGCGCCCAGGCTCCGAGCCTGAGCGATGGCCGTGCGGAGATCTTCGATACCTTGGCCGCGAGCTTCGAGCCCGTCACGGAGCTCCCTTGCTCGCAATACTTGTTGCTCGAGACAAGCACCCCCGCCGATCAGACCTTAGCCCGCGCGCTGCGTGCGTTGGGTGAAGACGAGCCGCCAAACCAGCGCGTGCTGGTGCACCAAGCTCAGAAACCGTAAGGTGCGCAAGGCGCCTAGTCACGGGCCACGATAGGAGTGCAAAGGGCTCATGCGCCGCATGGGCTTGTCCCGGTCGGCGCCTCGGCGCGCGTTCGTGCGCTCGCATGACCGCGAGCCAAGGTCACTGAGGGGTTCGGTTTCGCGTAGGAGCTCTTGCGCTGCGCTGTCAGTGGTAGGCTTCCTCGCTACGCGCGGAGCGCGCTTTGCGTCCGGCCAGCCCTGTTGGCCGATCAGCGGCACGAAACGCACCTGGGTCAATGGCTCCGTTTGAAATCCAGCGGCCTGACGCGTGACGCGCACGAGCACTTGCGACGTCCCGCGCGGACCGACGGGCATCACCAAACGTCCGCCCTCTGCCAGCTGGGCAAGCAGCGCTTCGGGCACCTGGGGCCCGCCCGCTGCGACGGCGATCGCATCGTAAGGTGCGCGTTCGGCAAAACCTAACGTTCCATCACCGCATACCACCTGAATGTTGTTGTAATGCAGTCTCAGCAGGCGTTCACGGGCGCTCGCGGCCAGCGTCTCCAGCCGTTCCACGGTCACCACCTCCTTGGCGATGCGACTTAGTAACGCCGCGGCGTAACCCGAGCCCGTGCCAATCTCGAGCACGCGCTCGCCTCCTTTGAGCCGGAGCGCCTCGATGGTGAGGGCGACGATATAAGGTTGGGAGATTGTCTGCTCGCTGCCGATCGGTAGGGGAGCATCTTCATACGCGAGCTCGAGCAGCTCATCCGGAACGAAAGCTGCGCGTGGCACGCTGCGAAAGGCGTCGAGCACAAGCGCATCGGCAATACCCCGGCGTGCCAGCTGCCGGTCCACCATCTGCATCTGATTCTCTGCGCGGCTCATCTTCTGCCTATCCTGCACATACAGACTTCAAGTGCGCGCCATAAAACGAAGCGCAACGCGACGGCTAAATGGAGTGCTGGCCGGACCTGATGGCGGGGTCGGTGTGCTGCATTCGTCGCCAACAAGGGCCTCCGCTACCTCTTAAAACGCACTTAACTTGCACGGTTCCGCCCGAGTCGCAGCACAGGCAGGCGCCCCATCGCGCCAATCACCCCGACTTTCACACCCAACTGCGTGGCCGCTGCGCGTGGAGCGCGCTACCCACTGCAAACCCAATGCACGTCCGGTTGGCTTAGTCCGTCCGACGGTAGGGGCCTCATCGTCCCCGGGCGCGTTCTCTCACACCTTAAGGTAAGTTTATGCAACCTCATCGCTCGACCCGCTTGGCTCGAACCTCAATCTTCGTCGCACTCGGTATGGCGCTTGGTGCCTGTGGAACGGACTCCGCCGATCCCAAGGATGCCGGCTTTACACAGACCGATTCGTCCATCATGGGAGACGACAGCTGCGACGGGCAAGCCATCGGGAGCACCGAGCGCCGGGTGCGCTACCAGGCCGCCTCCGTCAAAAGCGATGCGGAATGCATGAAGCAAGACCAGCTGCGCACCTGCCAAGACGACGGTATGTGGTCGGTATGGAGCGGCGATTATACGGTCGAGACCTGTAAGGTCGAAAGTATGGCGAGCTGCGATGGCATGCCGCACGGGACCATGCAGACGCGCCCGCGCTATGAAACGATGACGGTCGCCAATGGCTCGACCTGTAAAAAGCAGGACCAGACGCGCGCTTGCGAAAATGGTGCCTGGAGCGCTTGGTCAGGTAACTTTACCTTCGAGATGTGCACGGTCGATGGCGCCACCAGCTGCGATGGCAAGCCCGATAGCACCAAAGAGGAACGTACCCGCTACGAGACGCTGACCGTGCCGTTTGGCAGCGAATGCAAGCTGCCGGAGAAGCAGACGCGCGAGTGCAAGAAGGGCACCTGGTCGGCTTGGACGGGCACGTTCAAGGAAGAGAACTGCCGCGTTCTTGAGGCCATGAGCTGCGGTCACACGCCGCACCTGGGCACGGAGACGCAGACGCGCTGGAAGGCCAGCTTGGTCGAAGCCAACGAAACCTGCCAATCCGAAGAACAAAAGCGCACTTGCACCAATGGTAAGTTTGGCGAGTGGACAGGAAGCTTCACGGAGGTGCGCTGCGAGGTCAAAGGCAAGCGGAGCTGCGGCGAGACACCGCATGGTTCAAGCGAGAAGCAGAAGCTGTACGAAAGCGCCGTCGTCGAGTTTGGCGCAGAGTGCAAATCGGTGGAGCAAACGCGCGTCTGCAAAGACGGTACGTTCGAAGCTTGGACGCCCGCCAGCACGTTTGCCGCCATCAGCTGCAAGCCCAAGGATCCTCTGCCCTGCGGCACCGTGGCCCATGGCGTCACCCGTACACGCCCCGCGTTCAAGGATGCCACTCCCAAGTTCGGCACGACCTGCGAGTCCGAGCTTCAGACCGGCACCTGCAACAATGGTAACTGGAGTGACTATGTTCAGGGCCCGTTGAAGTACAGCGCCTTGACCTGCACCGTACAAGCCCCCGCGAATTGCGGTGCCGTGGCACATGGTAAGACCACCACGCGCACCTACTACCAGAAGGCTTCGGTCGATTTTGGCACCACCTGCAAGTCCGAGCTGCAGACCGGCACCTGTTTCGACGGCACGTTGACGTTCAATGGCACGTACACGGCGCCGACCTGTGTGATCGCTCCGGCCGAGCCCTGCGACGCTTCACCGAGCGGCACCGTGGAAAAGCGCGACCGCTTTGAAAAGCCGAGCGTCGCGGCCGGTGCGAAGTGCGTCAAGGAAGTTCAGAGCCGCACCTGCACCAACAAGAAGTGGAGCGCTTGGACCGGCACTTATACCGAGCTCGCTTGCAAGGTACGTGGACGTGACTGCAGCAACCCCACCATCGTCGATGGCGCCAGCGAGTCACGCGTTCGCTACGAAGCATCGTTCCCGGAGGCTACTTGCAAGGCAGAGACTCAGACGCGTCTCTGCACGGACGGCACGTTCAAGCCATGGAACGGCACGTTCAAGTCGGTCGCCTGCGCGGCTCCCCCCACGACCGGTACGGGCGTGGTCAGCTGCCGCGAGTCGAACGATACCAACCCCAAGTGTCGCGAATGGCGCGGCACCAATCTCGCTGGCTACAAGAGCCAGTGCAATGCTGCGGGCGCAGTGTGGGATACGACGCATGGCTGCCCGGTGGAAGGCACCACGATCGGCAAGTGCAGTGGCACCGTGGCTGCCACCACCACCAACACGATTGCGGAGTTCTTCTATGAGGGCAACGCGACGTTCGAAGCGACCACCTGCGGACTTCTGCTTCGTACCTGGACTGCCCTGTAATAGCAGCCCGATCTGAGCGTCCCGCTGCGGTTCGCTCCACACGCTACGCCGAGCCCACGCGTGCAACGCATCGCTAGCGCGGCTCACTGCGCCGGGTCACGCTCAGATCATGTTCGCCCCCCCGTTCGTCGTTTCGCGCTGGCTTGCAGTGTGGGCGCTGTGCGCAGCCTTGACTCAAGGCTGCAGTATCATGTCGGCCAGCATGCACATCGCGCCCGACCACCCTCGCCTTTTGTATTTAGGCGCCTTCGACCGACGCGAGCCCACGGCCCCCCGCTTTGCGTGGCCGGGCACCGAGGTAAGGCTTACCTTTCGCGGCACGAGTTTGAGCGTGGACCTTACTGATACCCCGTTCGAGGATGAGACGCGGCAGACCGATTGGATCGCCGTCCAGGTCGACAAGCTCCCCATGACCAAGCTCCCGTTGAGCGAGGGTAAGAAGCGCTACGAGCTCAAGCAGGGTCTCGCGGCGGGGGTACATACGGTTCGCTTGATCAAGCGCACCGAAGCGGAAGTGGGCACGATCACGCTGCACGGGTTTATCCTCTCCCCGGGTGCGGCACTCGAAAAAACTGCGGCGCCGAGCCGACGCATCTTGTTTGTGGGCGACTCCATCACGGCCGGCTACGGCAACGAGGGGTCGAGCGAGCTTTGTCACTATGATCCGCACACGAGCGACGCCACACGCACGTTCGCGAGCCTGGCCGCGCAAGAGTCGGGCGCCGCGGCCTTGATCAGCGCCTGGTCAGGCAAGGGTCTGCTGCGCAACTACGAAGCGCGCGACCTCGAGACGATGGCAACTTTGTTCGTGCGTACCTTACCGGGTGACCCGAGCTCCCCCGAGCTCGCGCGCGAGCCTGCACCGGACGCTATCGTGGTGGCGCTCGGTACAAACGACTTCTTCCTCGGCGTGCCCGAAGAGCAGGCCTTTCTTGAGGTCTATCGCAGGCTACTCGCCACGCTGGCGAGCCGGGCGCCCCATGCACCCGTCGTGCTCGTGCTCGGTCCAATGCTGGCCGATGATCACCCACAGCCAAACGCGCGTTCGATTCTGCGGCGCTGGCTGGCGCTCCTCAAACACGAGCGCGAGCAAGCGGGCGCGAAGGTAAGCTTAGTCGAGCAGTGGGTCGATCCCCGCGAAGGCATGGGCTGCGATTTTCATCCCAACGTGCGCACCCATGCGCGCCTGGCGCACGAGCTGAGCGAGACGCTGCGCAAGTTGTGCGGTTGGTAAACCAATACTCAGTGCGTCGAAGCGTGCTGCTTGACCGCGGTCAATAGACCCGCAAGCTCGACGGGTTTGCTCAGGTAATCGGCCGTGCCGAGCGCGCGTGCTGCCTGCGCGAGGTTGCGTTCGGCCGACACGAGCACCACGGGAATCTGTGCCAGCTTGGGATGTTGACGCTGTTCACGAATCAGCTCGGCCCCGCCAGACACAGGCATGTTGAGGTCAAGTAAGATTAGATGGGGCGGCGACGCCTGGCGCAAATACTCGAGAGCCTCGCTGCCGTTACTAACCGCGACCACTTGATATCCTGCCATCTGCAGTGCATCGCGCATCGCGTCCAAACACTCGAGGTCGTCTTCGACGACGAGCAAAGTCTTACCTTGCGAAGCGCCCTCGCGTTGTACTTCCGCCAAAGGTAAGGTGAAGGCAAACGTGCTGCCCTGCCCTTGTTCGCTTTCGACCCAGATGCGCGCACCGTGCGCGTCGATCACGCTCTTGGCGATGAATAGCCCAAGGCCCACGCCACCCTGAGATTTCTGCGTGCCACCTTTCCAGTAGCGATCGAAGATGTGAGGCAGCTGCTCGGAAGAGATACCGGGCCCTGTATCGGAAACGGAAAAGCAGAGCTCGCCCGCAAGCTCCTTGGCCAATACGCTGATGCGGCCCCCCACAGGCGTGAACTTGAGCGCATTCCCGATCAAGTTCGAAAAGACCTGCAAAATGCGGTCGCGATCGCAGTATACGGCCGGTAGATCCAGCGGGATCAAACGTTCGAGGCGCACGCTCTTGGCGGCCAACAGCGGCTCCGCAATCTGCAGCGCTTCGTCTACGAGCTCGCTCGAGCTGGTCTGTTTGCATTCGATCGTGAAACGCCCAGCTTCGATGGTGGTGGCGGTCAGGAGATGCTCGATCAAGCGATTCATGCGGTCGACAGAACGCGAGATCGTATCGACTTGCTTGCGCGTTTTACGTCGGTCCACGATCTGCTTGGGCGGGCCCATCATGCTGGCGCTGAGCGAAATAGCGTTGAGCGGATTTCGCAAATCGTGGGAGACGATCGCAAGCAGGTTCTCTTGGAGCTGTACCGCCACTTGTGCGCGCTGG
>JBKJIA010000121.1:0-4463 GCA_046598735.1 Polyangiales bacterium | reverse complement strand
GCTTGTCCTTGCGCGTGTCGGCCATCCGCTCTCCTCCGCCCCACCTGACGAAGGCGCCAGGCCCGTGGGCTCTCGCATCGTAACGGATCTTGCGGAATCAAAACTAGAATCCGGGCGATGCGAGCTACGAATGCTTCGTTGGCACCCCGTGCGAGCGGGCGGAGCTAGGTGAGCTCACCACATTGCGTCACTATACTTACGAGCAGTGCGGCCCAGCCCGCGCGCTCTTCTATCCCCGAAATGCACACGTTAGCCGCGAAACTGGGCACTCCGTCGAGAGCAGCTTCGGCCCCCGCGTCGAAGGGTTGAAGCCAATCCGGGTCGGCAAGCTGCGGCGGTCCTCCCAGGCGCGCCAAGATCGGCCCGTACCTAGCTTCCAATTCTGGGGCCACGTCGAGCAAGGGCGCGAGCGCGAATGTGCGCTCCTCGAGCCCCGCGTGCGGCACGGTCAGAGCCGCCGTGAGGATCGCGTCACCAGACCAATGCAGGAGATCGAGATCGATCGTGCGCGGCCCCCAACGATCGCGGCGCATGCGACCGAGCCACTGCTCCACCTGTCGCAACACAGCCAGCAAACCGTAAGCATCGCCTGGATAGTCGAGCGCGAAGGCTGCGTTCAAATAGTCTGGTTGCGGCGGACCGAGGGGCGGCGTCACGTACAACTTGGATCGTGCGCGCAGCACGCAACCGGGCTGCGCCGCGAGTAAGGCTTCAGCGCAAGCAAAGATCGCGCGGCGTGCACCGAGATTTCCGCCGATGCCGACGATCGCGCGAGGCATGCGGCCACGACTAGCATGGGCGTTGCGCGCTCGCATGCGCGTGTTAGCACGCTCAACCATGCCTCCCCGCGATGAACAAGTGCTGACGGTGGCCGCGCTCAATCGCGCCGTGCGCTACGGGATCGAAAACGAATGGGGCGATGTCTTGGTAGTCGGCGAAATCTCCGACTTCACGCGATCGGCCGCGGGCCACATCTACTTCACGCTCAACGATGAGCGCGAACAAGCGCAACTGCGCATCGTGATGTTCGGCAGTGATGCGCGTCGCACGCGCGCCGTGATGGGCGATGGTGCGCGCGTGCGCGTGCGCGGTCGCCTTACTCTGTATGAGCCGCGCGGCACCTTCCAAATGATCGCGCGCACAGCGGCACCCGCGGGCGAAGGCGACTTACTCTTACAGTTCCGAAAGCTACTCGCTAAGCTCGAAGCCGAGGGGCTGATGGCACCCGAACGCAAGCGCGCGCTGCCGCGTTTGCCGCATTGCGTGGGCATCGTCACGAGCGAGCACGGCGCCGCCATCCACGACATCAT
This sequence comes from Polyangiales bacterium, assembly GCA_046598735.1. Classification (GTDB taxonomy): domain Bacteria; phylum Myxococcota_A; class Polyangia; order Polyangiales; family DASUME01; genus DASUME01. The sequence continues at coordinate 3,153 of JBKJIA010000121.1, read as the reverse complement.
TCGCGTGGCCAACATGCGCTGTCCGGTGCGCATCGTGATAGCGCCCTGCGTGGTGCAAGGTCCAGAGGCGCCCGCATCGATCACGCGTGCCCTGCGCGCGCTACAAAACGTGCCCGATCTGGACGTGGTGATCATCGCGCGCGGGGGTGGCGCCGCCGAAGATCTGTGGGCATTCAACGATGAACGCGTGGCACGCGCAATCGTAAGCTGTCGAGTGCCCGTGGTGAGCGGCGTCGGTCACGAGGTCGATGTGACGATCGCGGATCTCGTTAGCGACGTGCGCGCAGCCACGCCTTCGCAAGCGGCAGAGCTGGCGGTACCCGCGCTCGAAGCGCTCGAAGATCAAGTCGACACGCTCACACGACGCCTGTCACGAGCGCTCGAAACACGCGTCGATCGCAGTCGCCTTACCCTTGCACGCTACACCGCCAAACTACGCGATCCACGGCATGCGCTGGCCGGTGCACGCACACCCTTACTGGCGCTCGATCACGCCCTGCGTCGCACCATGGACGCACGTTTACTGAGCCTGCGCCTGCAAATCGATGAGCGCACCCGTCGTCTTGCCCAACACGATCCGCGTGCACGCCTATCACTTCAACAAGCCGCCTTGGTTCGTGCACGCACGCGACTCGAGCTCAGTCCGAGCATGTTCCTGACGCCCAAACGACACGCCCTGCAGTCCGCCATCGGTCAGCTCGATGCGCTCTCGCCCCTGGCCGTGCTCAGTCGCGGCTATGCCATCGCCTTTGACGAGAAAACCGGCCGCGCCGTGCGCACCCAAACGGACGCGCCAGCCGGTACGGACTTGCGCATCCGTCTCCATGAAGGTGAAATACGCGCCAAGGTGACGGCTTGACCCAGATCTTTGGCATCGTCGGTTTTCCGGTGGCTCATTCTCGCTCGCCCGCGATGCACAACGCTGCCTTCAACAAGCTCAGCATCGATGCTGTGTACGTTCGCTTCGAAGTGCACCCCGACAAGCTCGGCGATGCGATTCGCGGCCTGTCTGCACTCGGCATTCAAGGCGCCAATGTCACCGTCCCCCACAAGACCGAGGTGATGGCGTTACTCGATGAGATCACGCCCGAAGCGCGCGCCATCGGTGCCGTCAACACGCTGGTGCGCAGCGATGGCCATTGGGTCGGACACAACACGGATGCGCCCGCGCTTGCACGCTCGCTCGACGAAGCAGGCGTCGTGATCGAAGATGCAAGCGTGGTGGTGCTCGGGGCCGGCGGCGCCGCGCGCGCAAGCGTGGTGGGTCTCGCCCAACGAGGTGCGGCTCAAATCGTGGTCGCGGCGCGGCGGCGCGAACAGAGCGAACACCTGGTTCGCGATCTGTCGGGCGTGTGCGCACCGTGCAGACTCAGTGCGACCAGTCTTGACGAAGCCAACCTCCGCCACGCATTTAGAGACGCCAATCTGCTCGTGCAATCCACCAGCGCCACGCTCTCGCGCGATACGGCCAGCGCGTTTGCGAAAAACTTACCTATCGACGCTCTGCCCGCGCACGCCAGCGTCGTCGATCTCGTATACAAACCTCGCGAGACCACCGTACTCATGCGCGCGCGTTCGCGTGGCCTGCACTGCGTCGATGGCCTGGGCATGTTGCTGCACCAGGGCGCCCTCGCCTTTGAGCTATGGACCGGTCGCACGGCTCCCTTCGAGGTCATGGGCGCAGCGCTCGAAGGGCCCTAAAGCCAGCGGACTTCCCGCGCAGCCCTGGCGCGTGTGGCGTCGAGCAGCGCCCCGCAGGCGCCTTGTCAGCCTGGCAATGCCAGACTGCAGGTGGCCGCGATCGTTTGCCAATCTGTCACGACTCGTTGTTCGCGACCCCCGCGAACGTCGTGCTGCCCCTCAAAATCACTGGGCTTTTCGCCGCGCTCGCGGCTGGCACGTGGGCTGCAAATACACGGCTTCGTATGCGACGTTTTATCATCCCCCTGGTCGTGGCCATGCTCAGCTTGGCCGGCATCGTGGTCACGGCAGACGCAATCGTCACCACGCCCGGTGAACAGCTCGATGCGTTCGTGGACGAAGTGACTGCTCCACGCGCAGAAAAGCGCATGGATGCGGCCTTGAGCTACGTGAACCCGAGCGAAGTGCCCTGTCGCTTCAGCGGCGCAGGCAAGCTTAGCGAGTTTGGCGAAGGCGAAGGCAATGCCTTGGCAGACGCATTGCGCAGCTCCCTCAACGTGTTCGATAGCGAGCAGCAGGAATCTCTGCAGAAGTCCGTAGAGCTTCGCGATGACAGCGCCACGGTCACCACGCGTGTAGGCGACAACGAATACGAGCAGACCGTGATCTACGAGCTCGTGCGCCGCGAGGAGCGCTGGCTCGTGCGCGCGGTACGCACGCTCTAATCCGCATTTACGTCGGGCAAGAGCGCGCGTAACGCGGCTTCGCTGACACCGGTCAGTGCCAAGGTCTTTTGTCGGCTGCTCTGCCCGCGAACGAGCTCGATCTGACGCTTGGGCAGCTTGAGCAGCTTAGCAAACAGCGCGATCAACGCGGCATTGGCCTCGCCATCGACAGGCGGAGCATCGAGCGCGACTTTGATGCGGCCGTCGTGGATGCCTTGCAGCACGCTGCGCGAGGACCGTGGGGTCACGTGCACGTCGACCCAAAGCGTGTCGCCACGTTGCGTGATCTTCAGCGCTGTCATGGCTTCGGCACGGGTGCGATCATACACTCGCGCGCGTGACGAAGCAGAAGCGGCTCAAGTTGATGGGCGAAGCCGACCGTAAGCTCGGTCGCTCTACGATCATGGATCGCACGCTCGCGCAAAAGTATGGTGCGGCTTACGTGCATACGGCGGCATTCGCGATCGACATAGACCGCATTAACGAGCGCTGTGCCGATGATCCCGCGCTGCCCTTCGGCTGGGATGTCTTGCTTACAGACTTGTACGTCTGCAACTTCGTCGCGCCTCTACCGGAAGCACTCGGTCTGCTCGATGACCTGGTGCTGTCCGTGCTCGATCTGACGGAGGCCGATACCTCTGGTCAGCCGCCGCTTGGTAGCCAACTCCCGTTCGCGGTCTTCACGGCGCTGGAGCGCGGCGCATTGCCCGACGCGTTGCACTCCTGCTTTCGCAGCTGGAAAAAGCCGCCGCTTGATTTGGCCAAGCATGTCGCGCGCTGGAGCCAA
>JBKJIA010000086.1:0-2574 GCA_046598735.1 Polyangiales bacterium | reverse complement strand
AATATGGTTCAGCCCGATTAGCTCTTCGGGCGTATAGCCCAGCATTTGCGTGACGGACGGCGTGACGTAAAGAATGCGACCCTCGCGGTCCACGAGCACGATCACGTCCGAGCTTTTTTCAGTCAGCGTTCGGAAACGTGCCTCACTGCGTTTGAGCGTGGCGTCCGCCGCAATCCGATCCGTGATGTCGCGCATCACAGATAGGTCGACACCATCGGCCACGTTCGCTACCGAGCTGAATTCCAACGTACGGCACGTTCCGTCCTGACGACGAAAGGTAAAGCTTCCACGCATGTGCCCCTGCGCGCGAAAGTCTTGATAGGCCCCCTCCGCCGGCTGCTCGCGCCCGCTAAGTTCGGAGTAGCTGCGACCCACGAGGCTTTTCAGGGGAAGTCCGTACAACTCGCACGCCGCAGGGTTTGCATCCACATACCTTCCCTGGCGATCTGTAAGCACCATAGGCTCGAGCGCGCCGTCGAAGATGGCTCGCAGCAGCCGTTGGCTGCCAAGTAGTTTTTCTTGGGCCGCACGCAGCAAGACAGGAGTCGCCGCGGCTTCGAGCGTGACTGCGTCCACCTCACCACGTGCGAACGCAAGCATCACTTGCTTGGCATCAGCGGCCTCCCGTTGCAGCTCCTCATTGCGGCGCTGCAGCGACTGGAGCTGGGCCTGCAAGCTCTCGCTCATTGGCCCACCAACGTGAGCAGAACCTCGCTGGTGTTGCTGAGGTTTCCGATGAGGCGCTGGGCAGGCAGCGGTAGTAGCTTGAGTAAGGTAGGCGTCACGATGATGCCGTCGCCTAGCGCACGACCGGGATGCAGCAACAGGTCTACGATTTCAAGCTCATGGGTCGATGCGAAGTGCTCTGCGCAGATCGCATTAATATTGGCGAGCGCAGCTAGAGAGTTTGGTGCATTCCCCGCAACGTAGAGACGAAGCTTCAGCTTCTTGTAGGCCTTCGACATCAGTGGTCGCGCTCGTGCTCGAGCTTCCTTTTGAGGCGCTTCAAGGTCGTGCTCTTGGCCCTCACCCGGACTTCGTCATCGGCATGACGCATCCGGCGTAAGACTGCGCGGTCCGTGACCAATAGCTTGGATGCAGAGCCCGTCGCCTGTGCCAACACCGCGATCTCAGCGCTACGGGCCTCCATCTCAGTTTGGATGACCTGGAGCCGTGCAGCGGCTTCTGCCTGAGCGAGTTGCAGCTGTAAACGTTTGAGCTCAGAAGCGACCAAGGTGCGCTTCTTTGCCGCATGCTCTTCCTGCTCCCACTCCCAGCGTGCCACGCCCATGAGCACTTTCCCTTGGGCGACGAACACGTCGGTAAGACTGACGCCATCGTCGGCTAAGGTCAGCTCTCGCACCTGGTTGGAATGGCCAGTGCCGCGCGACTTGACGATGGTAAGGGCGCGATTGCGCTCGCCATCCTGCACCACGTAAGAAAGGTGAATCCAAGTATCGGCGATCGTTGAAATGCCGGTTGCGGTCGCTTCGTCCGTGCTGAGCCCGTCCATCAACGAGGTATTGACGACCGTGATCCCCTCCGCTTTGAGAAAGTCCAAGAACTGCTGCGCTGCGTCCGCAGACGCCAGATGGGCAAGCTTGGTCGACAACGCGGACAAAGGATCGACGATTAAGCAACGAGGCTTGTGCTCACGAACCATGGCACGCAGGGCGGCAAACTGATCCTCCACATTGGGACCGCGCGTGCGCGTCGAGTACATCTTGAGTAGACCGGACTTCTGATAGGGCCCGAGTTGAACATTCACGGACTTTAGATTGCGAACGATCTGCGCTGCACCTTCATCGAAGCTCACGTACAACGTGCGCTCGCCGCGTTTGCAAGCGGCAGCGGCGAACAGTCCAGATAAGGTTGACTTCGCAGTGCCCGGCGCCCCCGAGATCAAGACGTTGCTGCCTCGGTGGTAACCTCCGCGCAGCATATGGTCTAGCCGCGGCAGCCCTGAAGGGATCCGCTCATCGGTGACCTCATAGCGCAGCTCGGCGGGCCCACGATGGGTAAGCTCCATACCGTCCGAGGTAAGTGCAATGGGAAACTCGTCACCTGAAAACCCGGAGCCGCGATATTTCATCACGCGCAGATTGCGAAAGGCGGAGCCATCCACCACCTCGTGTCGAAGCACGATCGCGCAATCGACCATGAACTGCAGAAAGTTGTAGCGCTCGTCTTCGCTGCTGCCCGCCTTCTGCGTGACAATCCCGGTGATGCCAGTTTGGGCCAGCCATTCGCGAATGCGGTAGACCTCTCGGCGCTCTGCCACTGGATCGTCGAGCAGACCCAACAACACATCCACCCCGTCGAACACGATGCGTTTGGCGTCAATCTCCTTGGCCTTGGCACCGAGAATGCTCAGCATACCCACCAAGTCGAACTCTCCTGCCTTCACCACTTCGGGAGAGAGGCGAGCGTCGAGAAAGAACAGCTTGTTCTTGGGAACCTCAGCAAGATGCCAGCCGAACGCCGCAGCGTTGTTGAGTATTTGGGGAACGCCCTCTTCGAAGGCCACAAAGATGCCCGCCTCCTTTGCGCGAATCCCGTTGACCAGCGTTTGCA
>JBKJIA010000041.1:0-5630 GCA_046598735.1 Polyangiales bacterium | reverse complement strand
CCCGACGGGAAGTACCTGGTCGCCATGAACAAGTGGGCCCTTGACCGGTTTACGCCCGTCGGTCCGCTCTTGCCACAGAACTTTCAGCTAATCGACATCGCCAATCCAGCCAAGATGACGGTGCTCTACGACATGCCGATCCCGCTTGGCGAGCCGCACTACGCCCAGATGATCAAGGCCGACAAGATCAAGTCCGCGGACATCTACGAGCTGGGCACCGATGCCGTCACGCACAAGGTCTCGCCTGATATCGTTAAGGGCGGCAGCGAGCGCATCGAGCGCAAGCCCGACGGCGTCCACGTGTACATGAGCGCGATCCGCAGCCACTTCATGCCAGACACAGTTCGTGTCAAACAGGGAGAGACCGTGCACTTGCATATCGATAATGTGGAGCAGGCCTCGGATGCGACCCACGGCTTTGCCATCGCTTCGTACAACATCAACCTTAGTCTCGAGCCGGGCGAGCATTCCGATGTCACCTTCGTCGCGGATCGGTCCGGCGTGTTCCCGATGTACTGCACGGAGTTCTGTTCCGCGTTGCACCTGGAAATGGCTGGCTACTTCCTGGTTGAGCCCGCGGGCGGCTGAGAGGCCAAAGGAGGGCCGCCAGATGTCAGGCATGCGCACGCGGCTCCTCAGCGGACTCCTAGTCTTCGCATGCGCATGTAGTGCTAGCGCGACCCGAGGCGAGAGTAGGGACCTGCTCACAGCAAGCCCCGCGTTCCAGCTCCCGACGAGACCCTCTCCCTGTGCGGAGGTGGGGCCGTCGGAGTCGTTACAGGCGCGCATCGACGCCGCCGCTGAGGGCAGCTCCCTGTGCTTGCGAGCCGGTCGCTACCTCGGGCCCATTGAGCTCAACAGGCGCGTTACTTTATGGGGCCCGCGCCAGGCCGTGATCGGCACGAAGGGCCGCGGGACCGTCATCTTGATGACGGGAAAGTTCGCGCGTGTGCTTGGCATCACCGTCGATGGCCGTGGCGGCCGCTATGACATGCAAGATGCGGCGATCGCCGTGCGCGCGGACGATGCTCAGGTCCGTGGTGTGCGCATCCAGAATGCGGTCTTCGGCATCCTATCGGACCGCGCCAACCGCCTGACCATCACCGATAATGAAATTTCCGGCCAGGCCAATGTACCCCTGGGGGTGCGAGGCGATGGGATTCGGTTGTGGGAAACCCGCCACTCACTCATCGCACGCAATCACCTGTGGGACGGGCGGGATTTGGTAGTCTGGTACTCCCCCGACAATCGCTTCGAGGATAACCTGGCGCAGGGTGGACGCTACGGCATGCACTTCATGCATGCGAGCGACAACACGGTGACCCGCAACCGCTTCGTGGGCAACGTGGTGGGCGTGTTCGTGATGTACAGCCATCAGATTCGCATCGAAGACAGCGACTTTGTCGATTGTTCTTCGGCCGGCGGTATGGGTGTGGGCATCAAGGACTCGGGCGACGTCACCGTGCGGCGCAACCGCTTCGTGCACGATGCGACGGGCATATACGTCGACAACAGTCCGAGCACGCGCGGCGAAAGCAATCTGATCGCTCAGAACAGCTTTCGACTCAGCGACGCGGCCCTAGTGTTTCACGCAAGCTCCAGGGGGAACACGCTCCTGCGTAACACCTTTGCATCCAACCGCGATCAGGTCTTAGTGGAAGGAGGGGGCGACGCGCTCGCGGCTACCTGGCACGCGAACGAATTCGACGACTACGCAGGCTACGACATGGATGGAGACGGCATGGGCGATGTGCCCTACGAGATCCGTTCACTCGCAAGCTCGCTTGGCATGCGTTACCCGGCGCTTGCGTTCTTTCGCGGCACCAGCGCTTCGGGTGTGGTCGAGGCCTTGGGACGCATCATTCCACTGTTCACACCGCGCACGTTGATCGTCGACGCGCGGCCGAGCATGCGCGATCCAAGAGGGGAGTCCTGGCGTGAGAATTGACCTTAGCAATGTCAAGAAACACTATGGTAGTCAGGAGGTGCTGCGCGGCATCGACCTGTCCGTTCCGCAGGGAGCGCGCGTGGCTTTGGTCGGGCCTAACGGCTCTGGAAAGTCCACCTTGCTGCGCGCAATCATGGGCATGCTGAGCGTCGAGGGGGAGGTGCGCCTGGACGGGATGTCACCCTTTTCCGAGCGCCGTAGAGTGGTCCAGAAGCTGGCCTACGTACCGCAGATAGCACCGCAGCTGGGAGCGACGGTGCATGAAGTGGTGCGCACGGTCAGTGAGCTTCGCAACCTGAGCGCCCTTAACATCGCGACGATGGCCGACAAGGTCGAGCTTGCGTTGGCTCCTCTGAGCTCCAAGTCCTTTCGTTCACTGTCGGGCGGAATGAAGCAGAAGCTACTCGTGGCGCTCGCTTTCGCCAGCGATGCGACGCTCTACATTCTTGACGAGCCGACCGCCAGCCTGGACAGCGCTGCGCGCAAGCGCTTTGAAACGATACTGAGCGAGGTTGCAGCGAACGCGACGGTGGTGCTCTGCTCTCATCGCATCGACGAAGTGGCGCGCCTGTCTGATCGCGTACTGGAGCTCGCAGACGGGCGCATCCGTAGCGACGTCGGAAGCAGGGAGATCGTCTCATGAGCACCAACCACGGCACAGCCTATGTCGCTCGAGCTGCTTGCTATGTGCTCATCCTGAGCCTGCTTGCGTGCGGGAGTAAAGAGCAGGTTGGGCCCATACCGATCGCGTGGGACCGGGAGGCGTGCTCGGAGTGCCGCATGCTCGTCGGCGAGCCTAAGTTCGCAGCCCAACTACAGACCTCAGAGGGGGAGGTGCTCAACTTCGACGATCATGGCTGTCTGCTTCGCTACGTGGCGCGAACGAAGCCGCACGTTCGCGCCATGTACTTTCACCACATCAAAGAGGACCGATGGCTATCCCAAGCGCAAGTTGGATTCGTGCCCGCATCGGCATCGCCCATGGGTCACGGCCTGGGCGCGGTGCCGCAACAGACACCGGGAGCTCTGACCTTCCAACAGGCCACAGCGCGGGTCCTGGAGGAGCGCTCGGAACGGGGGCCATGACGCCCTTCGCGCGTGAGTTTCTCGCCCTTGCGCGGCTCGAGCTCTCCGACGTGCTGCGCTCGCGCTGGCTGGCTTTCTCTTCGGCGGTGTACGCGGTGTTGGCCGGGGTGCTCGTGATCGTGGGCATGCGGGAGTCGAGCGTGCTCGGCTTCAGCGGCATGAATCGCGTCATGCTTTCGTTTGCCCACGTGCTGCTGCTGGTGTTACCGCTGCTCGCCCTCACCGCCACCACGCAGGTGGTGAATCGCGCGCGCGAAGATGGCACCATCGAGCTTCTGTTTAGTCATCCCCTTTCGCGCACCGGCTACTTGATGGCGGTCGGCCTCACCCGTTATGCGGTGTTGGTGGTCCCGCTGCTCGTGCTGTTGTGCGTCATGGCGCTCGGCGCGCGTCTGGCGTTTGGAGAGTCTGTGCCGTGGGGAATGCTCGCGCGCACTCTGTCGGTAAGCGCTGCGCTCCTTTGGGCTTTCACGGGTCTCGGCATGGCCGTATCGGTGGGGGCGCGTCATCCGGCGCGCGCCGTCACGTGGGGGCTGTTCCTGTGGGCCCTGTCCGTGGCCCTGCTCGATCTCGCGTTGATCGGGCTGCTCCTGCAGTGGCGCTTGGATGCGCGCACGCTGTTCGTGCTGGCTTCGATCAATCCCGTACAGGCGGCCCGTCTTGCGCTGCTCTCGGGCATCGAGACCGACCTCGGCAGCTTGGGGCCCCTCGGGTTCTATCTTTCTCAGCGCGTGGGCAGTGCCGTACTGCTAGCGCTTGGTATTGGTTGGCCGGTCGCAGTCGGAACCGTCAGTTGGTTGTGGGCTCGCGCAAGCTTTGGTCGCGGCGATCTCGTCTAATCAAGGAGTTGTGATGCAACGTCAGCTCAAAAAGTTTTACACCTTCCTCGACCAACCGATTACCAACTGGAGCCGCATTCTCTTGCCTCTTCTGTGCCTACCCGTGTTGCTGGGGTTTCAAGCGCCGCTGTGGCGCATCAGCATGGAAGCGCCGCAGTATCCCAAGGGTCTGTGGATGGATGTGTACACGTACAAGCTCGAATCGGGGCACAACAATCACGACATCACCGAGATCAATACGCTCAATCACTACATCGGGATGCACCAGATCATTCCCGAAGACTTCAGCGAGCTTGGGTACATCCCCTTCGTGCTCGGGCTCTTGATCATCCTGACGCTGCGGGTGGCGGCCATTGGCAACGTGCGCATGCTGATCGATCTCGCTGTGATCACCTTCTACTCGCTGGGCTTCCTGCTCGCGCGCTTCGTATACCGGATGTATACCTTCGGGCATGAGCTCGACCCGAGGGCTCCGTTCGATACCGCCCCGTTTACTCCTGTAATTATCGGCACCAAGCAGATCGCGAATTTCACTACCCACAGCTTGCCCCAGGTGGGTACTTACTACGTCACCGCGTTTGCCCTGGGCATCGTTGTCTTGACCTTGAGCGAGCTCTGGCGTGGTCGTCAGCGCGCACTGCACGCGGAGCGGGATAACGTGCACGTCACACGCGGACCCCAGGGCGCTCTGCCGGTGGGAGGTGGCGCTCCGGACAATCGCTTACCCCTGCATGACGCATAGGCTTGGCGTCGTGCACCCGCGCGGCTGCTTTGATAGCACTTCGGCCCTGCGCGGCTCACGTCTGTTTCCTGGCGCTTTGACCAAGGCTCGGGTCTGAACGGCGGCGCAAGGTAAGCTCGGCGCAGAGCGGCCCCGCCAGTTTGAGCTCGGAAAGCGCGACCGCCACGCCCGTCCGGTCGAGACCTAGATTATTACCATCTAGCACCGGCGCCCCACCATGCTATGGAGCCCGCGGGATTGCGTCAGTCCGAGTAGGTTGAGTATAACGGGGCAAACGGGGAATTGGGGTGTGCCTCTGCCGCTTTGCTGGCTGTACGGCCGGTAACCCGCGCAGGAACCGAGCCATCTATATCGCGCCCGAGTGATGAGAATGCTGGGAGCGACCCGACTGGGATCTCGATGTCACTAGACTTCGACACCTTTGAGACCGTCGGCGCGCCGATCGTCGTGCTCGATATCCACGCTCAGATCGTTTACTGGAACCGAGCGTGTTCCGAGCTGACTGGTTACTCGCTAGAGGAGGCTCGCGGTCGCCTCTTCTGGGACGTTGTGGTGGATCCAGCAGAGGCCGAGGCGGTCAAAGCGGTCTTTGCAAACGCCTGGGCAACGGAGCGCTTCTCCTGCCACTGGGTCACTAAGGGCGGCGAGCGACGCTGGATCGCTTGGTCCAATACGTTGACTAGCGGCCCTGCCGGGCGAATCCCACACATCGTCGGCACGGGCATCGATCAAACCGACAGCAAGCGTAGTGAGGAAGTGCTCCGAGCATCCGAGGCGAAGTTTTCGGGTCTCATCTCCATCGCTGCCGACGCCATCATCTCCATCGATGAAGACCAACGGATCATCATTTACAACGAAAGTGCCGAGCGCATCTTTGGCTGGAAAAGTGAGGAGATTCTCGGCAAGCCTCTTGATGTGCTGCTGCCCGAGCGCGTCCGTGAAGTCCACCGGCAGCACGTTCGCAACTTTGCGGACTCGCCCGAGAAGGCGCGCAAGATGGGAGAGCGTCGCGCCA
>JBKJIA010000547.1:0-19089 GCA_046598735.1 Polyangiales bacterium | reverse complement strand
GTCGACGCGAGCTCGAACAAGAGCTCGAGCGCTTGGTGGTGCGCTACGGCGCGGCGGCAACGCTCGATCTAAACAGTAAGATCGCGCGTTGCCTGACACAGATCACCGATGCATTGGGCGAAACGTCTACAGACAGTAAGAGTTTGTCGCCGCTCGACGTCGTGCGCATTCGACTCGGCAAATTTGCAGCTTCGCTCACGCCGCCAGCGCTGTTTCGCGATCCCGTACAGCTGGCCGCATTGCGTGCGGAAATTCACGAAATCGCGTGCGCTTTCGTCGGCAGCGCAGGCAGCAAGGGCAGTCGTTTTCTCCCCGCAAAGCGAAAATGAAGCGCACTTGCTATGCTCGCTGAGTGAGCGATTCAACCAAGCTGCAACGCATCGTCGAAGCCCGCATGAAGCTCAAGGCACGCTTTGAAGCGGAAACCCAACGCACTCCTGCCATGAGCGATCCCAAGCCCCTGGGCAGCGGCAAGCCCAATCGTCACGGTATGCCCGAGCTGCCGCCCGGCCAATATCTGACGGAAAAGTGGCCCGTGCTCGACCTCGGCCACAAGCCAAGCGTGGCCACCGCAAACTGGCGCCTTACTATTGATGGTGCCTGCGATCACTCCGTAAGCCTTTCGTGGCAAGACTTCATGGCACTCGATCAGGTGACCGACACCAGCGACTTTCACTGCGTGACGACCTGGTCGAAGCTCAACATCGCCTGGGTGGGCGTGCGCTTTGCCGACCTGATGGCGCTGGTAGCACCGCGCGAGAATGCCTCGCACGTGATGTGTTACGCGTACGACGATTACTCCACCAACGTGCCGCTCGTCGAATGCATGAAGCCCGATGTCTTGCTCGTGCATACGGCCAATGGTCAGCCCTTGCCTACCGAACATGGCGGGCCGGCGCGCATGATCACACCGCAGCTTTACGCCTGGAAGGGCGCTAAATGGATCAACCGCATCGAGCTGATGACGAGTGATCGCCTGGGCTTTTGGGAAGAGCGTGGCTACTCGAGCACGGCCCATCCCTGGCGCAACGATCGTTATAGCTGACATGCGCGCTGAGATTCGTGCGCTCTTACCTTACGGTGTGGAAGGCGCCGAGCGTCTGCAGCCCGCCCAAGCCGCGCCGCTTTTCCCGGAAGAGCGCGCGAGCATCGCCAAGGCCGTGGAAAAGCGTCAGATCGAATTCGCGCTCGGTCGCACCTGTGCGCGTGAGGCGCTGAAGCGCTTGGGCGTGGCGCCGCAACCGCTCCTGCAACAGTCAGATCGATCGGTGGCGTGGCCTGAGGGTTTCGTCGGTAGCATCACGCATGCGGATGGTTATGTGGCAGCACTGGCCGCGCCCCGTAGCACCGTGCTCGGTTTGGGCATCGATGCCGAGCTAAAGACGCGCGTGCAAGACAAGCTGTGGAAGCACATCGCAACGGAACGCGAAATCGCCTGGCTCAAGCTCGCGACTGACGAAGACGCCGCATGCCTGCGCGCCACGAGCTTGTTCAGCGCCAAAGAAGCCTTTTATAAAGCGCAGTACTGCATCAGTCAGGCCTGGGTGGGCTTTCACGATGTGGAACTGACGTTCGAGGATCATACCTTCGAAGTGGAGCTGAGTGTCGACGTGGCTGGGCTCGCCGCACAAGGGGCTCGCTATCGTGGTGCACAGATCATCGTGGATGACTACGTGATTAGCGTGCTTTGCATGCTCACTGACTCGCGCTGAGCTCTGTATACAAGCCGAAGTGGTCGCTGGCCCAGATCGAACCCTCAGGTTGATCGAAGACCACGCGCGTGCTCAAAGGCTCGCCGATGAACTTGGCATCTGGGCCGCGCACGAAGATGTAGTCGATACGACGCGGCGGTTCATGCGAGCGCGCTGCGTTGGGATTTCGCCTATCGAAGGTGAAGCCCGGGCCGCCATCGCCCCCATAGGCCCACGCGTCTGCGAAAAAGATGCTTCGCCCTTCGAGCGTGGCAAAGCCGCGCAGCCAACGAATCTCATCGGACTCAGGCTCGGCGTTGAAATCGCCCATCAAGATCGGTGGATAACTTTGGCCCACGGGGGCGTGCGCATCGACGAAATCCACGATCGCGCGCAGTTGTTTCAGACGCACCGAACCATGGTGCAGCTTCCAGTTCAGATGCGTGACGAACACGGGCACTTCGGCCCAAGGCGTGGCGACACGTGCGTACAAAAGACTGCGCCCTTCGCCTGTTTCGGCACCCGGCAAGGCGAACACCTGCTGCGAGACGATCGGATGTTTGGACAACAACGCATTGCCGAACTCGAGGCCGGGACCGAGCGTTTGCGCGCGCCCGTACGCGCGTTCGTAGCCGAGGCCGTTTGCGATTTCCTGCGCTTGATCGCGACGCGTGCCTGCGCCGTTGAGCTCGAGGACTTCCTGTAAACCCACCAGATCTGGCGCTAAATTCGCAAGGCCGCGCCGGATCACTTCGCGCCGCGCATCCCAGGCATGTTCGCGATGCCAGATGTTGAGTGTGAGAACTTTCAGGCGCTCCATGTAGGGCGAGTATAGCTAGCATCGGCCTCGGAAAACCGGCAGACTCGCTGCCACGATGAAGCGTCTATCCAAGGATGATCGCCTGCAGTTGATGAAATTCGTGTGCTCGTTCGCGTGGGCGGACCTGCACGTGCGTTCGTCCGAACGCAACATGGTGCACAAGCTCGTGAAGAAGCTGAAGCTCGGCGACGAGGAGAAAAAGCAGGTCGAATCGTGGCTGAAAGTGCCGCCGCGGGCCGAAGAGGTAGACCCCAACAGCGTGCCGCGCGTGCATCGTCAGTTGTTTCTCGAGACGGTGCGCGAGCTCATCGCCTCCGATGGTGAGATCGCACCAGGCGAAGCCGAAAACTACGCGCTGTTCGAACAGATGATGAAGTAGTAAGCCCGCGTGCCCGCGTGCCCGCGTTAAGGAGCGGGAGCGCTCGCCTGGGGGGTGCAGCCTGCGCCACTGCCGCGCGTGAGATTGACGAACACGAACATGCCGCCCAGGGCTGCGACCGTGAGCATCAGGACCAGACGTACTACGAAGCGCTTATCGCGCCGAAATGCGTGTTCTTCTAGGTCGGCCATGGAATGGGCTATCCTACGCGCAGCGGCAGCGATGCGCATTGCGTACCTGAAAGCGGGACGGTACAACCCCGCACCCGTACCGCCCTGATAACGCCTGATTTCGCGAGATTCGCGCGAGGAGAGACATGTCCACCACGGTGACGTTGCCGCAGCTCGGCGAGAGCGTAGTCGAGGGAACGATCGGCAAGTGGCTCGTACAAGAAGGCGATCAAGTCGCACGCGACCAACCGGTCGTGGAAATCTTGACCGACAAAGCCGATAGCGAAATCCCCTCGCCTATCGCGGGCGTGGTGGTGCGCTTGCTGGCCCAAGAAGACGACGTCGTGAAAGTGGGCGCCGGTTTGTTCGTGGTCGACGCAGAAGCCGCTGCTACGCAGCCGACGAAAGCCGCCGAGAAAACGGCCCCGGCTGCGAAGAAGAGCGAGCCCGCCGCGAGTGTGCAAGCCCCGAGCGCGCCTGCGCCGGCTGCGTCTATGCCCGCAGCGTCTGCCCCCGCCTCGAAGCCGACCGCTGCGCCTGCTGCCGGGCCCATGCCGATGCAACCGGTCACAGCCGCCGCCTCGCCTTCCGTGCGCAAGCTCGCGCGCGAACAGGGCGTGGACCTCAACGCGCTCGCGGGCGCGCGACTCACCCGCGAAGACCTGGCTCAAGCGCCAACTGCCATCACGCAGGTGAAGGCGCCGCCCGCAGCCGTGAGTCCGGCGCCGGCCGGTCCAAGCGGCAAAAAGAGTGCGTTTCAAGTGCCTCCGTACGTGCAGCGTGCGGGCGACGAAGTGGTGCCGTTTTCGCGTCGCCGCCGCATCATCGCCGACCACATGGTCTACTCGAAGCTAACGTCGCCTCACGTCGTGGCGGTGGCCGAGTGTGATTTGCACGAGACGGCCAAACTCCGCGACCGCACCAAGGAACAGCTCAAGAAGGAGGGCGTGAGCATCAGCTATCTCGCCTTCGTTTGTGCTGCGACGGTGCGCGCATTGCGCGAATTCCGTGAGCTGAATGCACGCGTGCTCGACGATGCTTACGTGCTGTTGCGTGAGATCAATTTGGGTGTAGCGGTCGACACACCTGACGGTCTGGTCGTACCCGTGATCAAGAATGCAGACAGCTTGAAGGTGCGCGGCGTTGCACGCGCCATCGACGATCTCGCGGTCAAAGCGCGCGACGGAAAGCTCACGCCGGACGATCTATCGGGCAAGACGTTCACCATTTCCAATCCGGGCAAGCGCGGCAACTTGCACGGCGGCGCCATCATCTCGCAGCCGAACGTGGGCATCTTGCGCATTGGCGAGATCAAGAAGCGCGTGGTCGTCGTCGAGAAAGATGGCGAAGACAGCATGGCGATCCATCCCGTGATGTACCTGTCGTTGTCTTACGATCACCGCGTGGTCGACGGCGTGCACGCCAACGGCTTCCTCTACCGCATCAACGAGCTACTCGAACAAGGGGACTTCGAAATCTGAGTGTTTGCCGCTCGGCCGGTCGTGATGCCGCAAGCGGCACCGCGTTTGCTAAGGGCCGGTCCACGCTGTCAGGGAACGCATTTGAGCAAGTAGCGACCTGCATTCAAGCCGCCCGCGCCGTCTACAAACAGCGCGACCTCGCTGGAGGGCCTGGCTTTGAAGCTCAGGGTGGCGCGACCACTCTGGCCTGAGCCTGGTCCGGCATTTCCGGCATCGCAATCGAGCTCGGTCTTGGGCTGCTCGCACACCTGGCGCGCATAGATGATAGGCGAAAAGGTATCGGAGGATACGGACACTTCGAGTGTGCCGTCGGCGGGCACCTGCACGTGCATGATCGCTTCGGGTGCAGTGAGCCCCAGTTGGGATTGGCAGGAACCGCTCTGCTGCCCGACTAGACCGGAGATGAAGCCCAACACCGAGCCGCCAGGACCCGCATCGAACGTGGGGGTCGCGCAGTCGTCGGCCGCAGCGGGCTTGACGTCGATGCCGACATTGAACGCGCCGCGCTCCGAGGCGCTGGCGCCATCGACCAGAAGAAACAAGAGACCGCTCTGTGTCGCGGTATAGCGATGCAGCATCAGACGGCTGCGGGCGATGCTGTTGTTGATGCTGCCGGCGCACCCGAGCGTGAAGCCGTTATCGACGCAGTTTTCTGCGACCGCCAGCACGACCTTTGCGTCGCTGCCATCGGAATCGATGGTGATGTCCGACGTGCCGCTGACAGGGATCGCGTAGACCGCGTCCAGGCCGCCGCTTTGCCCGCAGCTTGTGCCGTAGTTCGAAGCGAAGTCGGACAACGTGCCGCTCAGGTCCGCGTGACCTCCGACCAACGTGACGAGCTTTCGTGAATCGCACTTGTCGGGCAGCCTGGAGCACCCTTCGTCGACGACCTTGTTGCAGTTGTCGTCTTCGCCGTCGCAGACCTCGGTTGCGCCTGGGTGAATGGACGCATTGTTGTCGTTGCAGTCCGCTCCGCCGCATTGTGTGGACGCAGCCCCATCGCCGTCGTCGTCGCGCAGGCCGTTGACGCACATGTTCTTGGCGTCGTCGCAAGTGTCGGCCGTGCAGGGGTTGCCATCGCTGCAGTTGGTGGGGACCTTACCCGTGCAGCCGCGCGCAGCGATCGAACACACGCCGTCGGCGTGACAGAAATCGCAGCGCGTGTTGTCGGGCATGCGCGCGCAGCCGTCCGTGCCGGGCATGGCGCTGACTTGGCAGACGTCTTTCGTGCACGCGATGCCATCGTCACAAAACGTATCGTTGGGCGTGTGCGTGCAATCCTTCATTGGGTCGCAGGCATCGATCGTACAAGTCACGCCGTCGTCGCAGTTCTTGGCGACACCGGGTACGCAGCCGGTCTGAGGGTCTGCGCCTTGCGTGCCCGGCTTGCAGACCTCGATGCCGTTGCAGTTGCTGCCGTCGTTGCAGTGTGCATCGGAGCGACAAGCGATAGGCACGCAGCCCTGCACCGGATTACAGCGCTCGTCGCTCGCGCAAGCCACTGCGCAGCTTACGGATCCACCGTCCGCACCGTTCGTGGCGCTGCCATTGCCAGCGCCGCTGCTGTCGCCGCCGAGATCCGCACCGCCGAGCGCATCGGTGTCCGGATTGATGAGGGCGCTGCACCCGCCGAGCAGGCCGAGCACAAGCATGCATAACGCCGCACGATTTCTAGGTCGGCTCATCAGAACTTCCCTCCGAGCACAAAGCCTCCGCCGCCCCGCTTGAGCACCATCGGGCCCGCGCGCATGGCCGTACGCTTTTCGGCCTTACGGTCTGTCAACCAGATCAGTAAGGTGGCGCCGCCCGCAACGACGGTGCCCATGAGAAAGACATCGCTCACGAGCGCGAGCCTATCTGCGCGTTGCGCCGCATCGAAGCCCTCTGCGCGCCCATTTTCGCGATCCGCGGCGGTGCGCGACGGGTCGTTGCTCGCGACCTTGGCAGCCTCGAAATCTTGTTTTGCGCCCAGCGCCAATCCGCCTGTCACGCCCAAGCCAATGGCGAGAACACCCGTGGTGCCCGCAGCGACCCACATCCACGTGCGGTGCTTGCCCGGCTCGGCCGTTGTGGGCGCTTCTTCAGCGCCTTGTGCGACGGGTTCCTCGACAACTTCGGGCTCCACCACGGGCGCTGCGACCAAGCTCGGATCGGGCTCGGGCTCGAGCGTGACAGAGATGCGCGTCTCCTCCAGGCCCGTGATCATGACGGTGCGCTGCGCCTCGAGAAAACCATCGGCCCTCAGCGCGATCTCATAACGCCCCGTGGGCAAGAGCACGGCACCGGACGGAAGTCTCTTGGGGATCTGACCATCGACACGCAGCGCGGCATGGGGCGGCTCGACCGTGACGACGAGCGTGCCGATCTGCGCGGAAAGCCGGGCAAGCGCGGCTTCGACTTCGGCGCGCTGCTCGGCGCTTACGCCTTCGCCGCTCTCCTCGAGAAAGCGCTCGTAGTTGAACCTAGCTTCAACGAAGCGACCGAGCTGCTCAAAGCAATTGGCCATGTTAACCCGCACGGCCGGATGGGGCGCGAGCCGATAGGCAGACTCGAACGACTCAAGAGCAGCGCGGTGATCCCCTGCTTCAAACTCAGTGACTCCCTGGTTGAACAACACGCGCGCACGCGCCTTGGCCTCGTCTGCTGCAGCGGGAGACGCAAGACAAAGCCATGCTGCTCCCAGTACAGCTAGCCCAATTCGAATCGATAGACGCAACGACATCGCATTCCTGGATGGCCGGCACTTCGCCAACCTGTGCAGTTCGAACGTCAGCTTAGGGATGGGCCGAGAGCCGCGTCAAACGTTGCGCGCAAGCATGTATGCGGGCTCGCGCCAAGTTCTTATCTTGGAAGAATATTAAACAAATACCACCCATGCGAGGCGGCAGCCTGAGATCGTGCCGCTTCGGGATGCGCCGCGGGGCTGGAGGGATTGGCGCCCACCATGTACGTGCAGCGCGGGTAAACGCCCACGCAGACACGGAGTGAGGCTGGCCGCATAGTTTGGCAGTCGGCTTCGCTGTTTTGCGGCCAAGGGGTGGGTGCGTTCGGTGAAGGTGGAAGCTCGGGCTGACACGCTGCTCGGGGAGACAGCGCGCTACGCGGTGAAACGGCGCCTGGGCGAAGGTGCATTTGGCGCGGTCGATGCTGCGATCGATGTCGAAACGGGACAACTTGTGGCGCTCAAAGCGCTGACGCGAGCGCAGCCCGTGGCGCTCGCGCGCTTCAAGCAAGAGTTTCGGGTACTCGCGGGTCTGCATCATCCGAACTTGGTGGAACTGCGCGAGATGTTCGAGCACGCAGGCGCGTGGATCATCTGCATGGAGTTCGTGGACGGCTCTGATCTGCTGACCTGGCTGCGACCGGCCGCGTCACGCGCGAACGGCGCCGCCGTATTCGATGAAGAACGATTGCGGACTGCGTTTGCCGGCGTCGCCGAAGGTTTGCGCGCACTGCATGCGCACGGGGTGCTGCATCGCGACCTGAAACCGTCCAACGTGCGCGTGACACCCGAAGGGCGCGCTGTGCTGCTCGACTTTGGGCTGGTGATCGCCCTCGATGCACAAGGTCACGGCGCACAGGGCGATGGCGCAGGCACGGCCGCTTATATGGCGCCCGAGCAAGCGACCGGTAGCAAGCTTGGGTCCGAAGCAGATTGGTATGCGTTCGGCGCGTGCCTGTACGAAGCGCTGACGGGCGTCACGCCTTTTGCGGAAGAGACCGCGTTCAATGCCGTTCTGCGCAAGCAGCGAGAACGACCGCCGGCGCCGAGCACACTGTGTCCACACGTGCCTGGGGACCTCGACGCGTTGTGCAGCGCGTTGCTGGAGCCTTTGCCCGCACAGCGGCCGCGTGAAAGCGAAATCCTGCGTGTTCTGAACAAGGGGCATCCGAGCGCGATGCTGCCCGGCTACATACAAAGCCTGGCGCCGGAGCCGGCATTCGAAGGACGTGAGCGCGAGCTCGAAGAGTTGAAAGCAGCTTTTGCACGCACGCATGAAGGCGAGCTCAGCATCGTGCTTATCTCGGGCGAAAGTGGCGTGGGCAAGAGCGCGCTCGTGCGCGAGATGCTCGCTGCGCAGAAAAAGCGCGATCCCAACACTTGGGTGCTACCCGGTCGCTGCTACGAGCACGAGCAAGTCCCTTACAAAGCGTTTGACGGCTGCATTGACTCGCTCGCCAAGGCGCTTACTAAGCTCACCCCCGAGCTGTGCGCTGCCGCGTTGCCACGGCGGGCTGGCGTGGTGGCGCAGCTCTTCCCGGTATTGAACAGCGTGCCTTCGATCGCGCGCTCATCGAAGGAAGGCGCGCCGGCCGAGCCCATGGCGCGACGTCTGCACGCCTTTGCTTTGCTCGGTAGCCTTTTGGGCCGCCTGGCCGAGCGCAGGCCCGTGATTTTGGCGATCGACGATCTGCAATGGGCGGACCAAGAATCGTTCCGCTTGCTGCGCGCGCTCGTGGAGCATCGCGAGCCACCGCCCGTGCTGATTGTGGGCACGGTAAGGCTTGATCAAGAGCTTGAGCCGGAGCTAGTCAAGCAAATTGACATCATGCGCAGTTGGTCGTGCGCACGCTCGATCGTGCTGCACGGGCTACCCACCTCCGAGGCCCAACTACTTGCACAACGCTTGCTCGGCGATCGTGGACCTTCGGCGCGGTCACGGCAGATTGCGATCGAGAGCATGGGCAATCCGCTACTCGTGAGCGAGCTTGCGCAGTTTGCGAACAGCGACCTTGCGGGCTCGGCCGAGATTACCCAGTGGTCCGCGCTATCGGCGCGCATTTCCGCATTGCCCGAGCTTGCCCGTACGCTGCTGGAGCGCGTAGCCCTGTGTACCAGGCCGCGTTCAGAGGTATTTTTCGAGAGTCTTTTGGGCCGGGGCGCGGGCTTTGGGGACGTGCTGAAGCTGCTGCTCGCGCACAAGCTCGTGGCGCGCAAGCGAGCCGGCCACCTGACTTGCTTCCACGATCGCGTGCGCAGCGCGGTCACCAGCGCAATCTCACCTGAGCGTGTGCCAGGGATGCATGCCGACATGGCGCGAGCGCTCGAAGCGGAGCATTGCGCGGAGCCGAGCGAGCTTGCTTACCATTGGGATCAAGCCGGCGAGGTCAAGAGCGCCCAATCCGCATACACGCGCGCAGCAGAAGCGGCCATGGAGATCCTGGCGTTCGCACAAGCAGCGCAATTCTTTGGTCGCGCGCTCGCCTTGAAGGGCGACTCGACCGACGTGGAAGGTGCGCGCCTGCTCATCCAGCGTGGTCATGCGTTGGCACGCGCCGGTCGTAGCGCCGAAGCGGCGGCGCTTTACGTGCAAGCGGCCGAGCAGGCCGACGGTGAGACGCGCATCCGTCTGTGGGTTTCTGCTGCACAACATCACCTACAAGGCGCGCAAGTCGAGGAAGGCCTGAGCCTAGCGCGCAAGGTGCTGAGCGAGCTTGGCATCGGGCTGCCAACAGGTGCCGCGGCTTCCCTTGCGCGCATCACGTGGGAGCGCGCCAAGCTCAGGCTGCGTGGACTCGAAGTGCCCGAGACCAGCACCGTAAGCCCGCAGGACGAGCTTGAGCTCGACGCTATGTTTCAGCTGGCCGTACCCGTCAATTGGGTAGATATGCTGCCCGGCAGCGCGCTCAACATGCGCTATTTGCGGCGCGCTTTTGCGGTCGGCGAGCGCAGCCATGTCGCGCGGGCGCTCGGCATCGAAGCCTCGTTTCGCGCGATGCAAGCACCTGAGCGTTCGGAAAATTACTTACCGCTGCTCGCGCGTAGTCGCGACCTTGCATCCCATTCCGAAGATCCGGCCCTGCAGGCAGAGATCGAATGGTTTGCCTCCAACGTCGCACTCTTTCGCGGTGATTTTACGCATTCGGAAGAAAGCCTCGAAGCTGCCCACGAGCTTCTAACCGTAAGGTGCCCGGGCGAACCTTGGTTGCTCACGCACGTGCGTACCAATCTAGGTTCCGTATGTGGCCTCAAGGGGAATTACAGACGCTTGGCGCGCGATGTCATGGGCTGGATCGCAGAAGCAGACGAGCGTCAGGATCGCTTTGCACCCGCATCGCTGGCGGGGCTTGGCTGCGGCTATCTGCCGTCGTTGATGCAAGACGATCCAGAAGCTGCACTCGCGCTCATCGCGCGCGCTATGCGTGTCTGGCCGGCCGATCCATTCACGCCCGCACATCACGGCGAGCTCATCGCTGCCACCCACGCCAATCTTTACGCGGGCGGCGCGGCAGCGCTGACGTGGCTCGATCAACGCGCCCACGAGCACGACCGCGCCTTCTTGCATCGCACGCGCTTCTTGGGTGCCTCGCTGCATCTGCAACGCGCGCCCGCGTTGCTGTGCGCGGGTGCAGAGGCAACGCCAGAAAAACGCCGCGAGCTACTGCGTCGGGTCGATCAGGCACTGGCTAAGGTCAACGTCTCCGAACCTGGCTGGGCGGGCAGCGTACGCCTCAGCATGCGTGGTCAGCTGGCCGTTGCACGCGGCGAGCTCGAGGGTGCAGCGCGTCATCTGGAAGCCGCACGCGAGCGCTTCAAGGCCAACGGCATGCAAGGGTGGTCCTCCGCTTTGGGCTACTTGCAAGGCGTGCTCGAAGGCGAGGAGGTCGGCCGCGAAAAACGCGCGCTCGCCATCCGCTTCTTTCAAGAGCAAGGCTGGAAGAATCCGTGGCGGGCGATCACCATCTACGCGCCTGTGGTGCGCTGGCTCGAGACCGGACCTTCCGAGACGGCGCATGGGCCGCTGCTCGTGCACGATCGCTATCAGCCGTTGAAAGCGCTCCAATCCGACGGGTTCGATACGCTCACGCAAGCGCTCGACACGCGCACAGGACGCACGGTGACCTTACGGTCTCTCATCAACGCCCAGGCTGAAGATGTGTCGCGCTTGAAGCGAGAGTTTCGCGCGCTGCAGACGCTGCCTCACGACAACCTCGTGCGGCTCGAGGCCTTGTTTGAGCACGAGGGCACCTGCACGATCGCGATGGAGCACATCGAGGGCACGGATTTCCTGAGCCATGTGCGACCGAACGGAGTGCTCGACGAAGCACGCTTGCGCAGCGCTCTCACCGGGCTCTTGCGCGGCGCGGGGGCCCTGCACGAGGGCGGCTTCGTGCATCGCGATTTGAACCCCACCAACGTCCTAGTCACGCCTGAGGGTCGCGTGGTGTTGATCGACTTCGGTCTGATGACACCGCTTGAAGTCAGCGAGCGCGACGCCACGGAAATGAGTGTCGGTCTGCTCGTCTATGTCGCGCCAGAGCAGCTCGATCGACCGGATTTTGACGCTTCCGCAGATGTGTATGCGATCGGCGCAAGTTTGTACGTGGCGCTCACCGGGCAGCTGCCGTTCGATCACTTCAGCACCGATCGTCTGCTCGATGCCAAGCGGCGCGGCCGTCCCATCCCGCCGTTCGCTTTGCGAATCCAAGTGCCCACGGATCTGGAAGAGCTGTGCTTGCAGATGTTGGAGCGTGAGCCCAAGCGGCGACCGAGCGTGGCCGCCTCGCTTGCACGCCTCGAGCGCAACCGCGCGGTCGAAGTGCCTGCACTGGCTTCTACGTCGTTGCACCCGCCAGCCGGACACTCAGAAGCGCCGCACGAGCCAGGGCGTGGCACAACCTTCACGGGGCGCACGCGCGAGCTGAGCGCGCTCGATGACGCCTTTGCTCAAGCGCAAATGGGCGAAGCCTCCCTCGTGCTCGTGCAAGGCGAAAGCGGCTTGGGCAAAACGGCCTTGGTCGGTGAGCTCTTGCGACGCATCAAGCTCCGTGAGCGCGATGCTTGGATCCTGCGCAGTCGCTGTTATGCAAATGAGCAGATCGCGTATCAGGCTTTTGACGCGGTCGTCGATGAGCTGGCCCGCGCGTTGCGTCGCTTGCCCCGTGATGAATGCGAGCTGCTATTACCGGCGCGCGCAGCCCTCTTGACCCAACTCTTCCCAGTGCTCGGCAGCGTGGGGGCGATCGGCGAGGCGACGAAAAAGGGCTTGCCTGCAGAGCCTGCCGCACGCAAACGGGCGGCGCTCACGGCCTTCGTCGCCTTGATTGCAAACGTATGCGCGCGCGTGCCCATGGTGATCGCGATCGACGATCTGCAGTGGGCCGATACCGAGAGCTTCAGATTGCTCGATGCTTTGTTGATCGACTCCAGGAGCCGGCGTCCGATGCTGGTCGCCACGCGACGCAAGGGCGAAGCGCGCACGGAGAGCTCGGAGCGTGAGCTCGAGGAGCTGAGCGCCAGACAACACACACGCGTGCTCGACCTTACCCCTTTGACCGACAGCGAAGCCGAAGGCCTTACGGTGTCACTGCTGGGCGAAACAGTCAGGCCCGAACGCGTGCGAGCGCTGGTACAAGAGAGCGGCGGTCATCCGTTGTTCTTGCGCGAGCTTGCAGCCTACGCGAGCCGAAGCCCCGCAACCTTACTCGATGGCACGCTCGATCTGGATCATGCGCTGGCTGCGCGTTTTGATAGTCTGCAGCCGGATGCGCGCAAGTTGCTGGAGCTGGTTGCGCTGGCTGCGCGCCCGCTGCCAGAACACGTATTCGAGCGCGCTTTTGGCGATGGCGAACGCTATGCGGAAGCCCTGCGCGAGCTATTGCGCGAGGAGCTCGTCCGCACGCGCAGCGGCGCCGATCTCGTTTGCTATCACGATCGCGTACGCGAGGGCGTGACGCGCGCACGCGCGCCCGAGCTCACGCGCGAGCTGTCCGAACAACTTGCGCGAGCCCTGGACAGCGAGCCCGCGTCGGATGCCGGCGAACGCGCGCGGCTCTGGGAACAAGCGGGTAGAATCATCCAAGCCTGCGCAGCGTATGGGGAGGCGGGCGACGCAGCGCTCGAGATTCTGGCATTTGCACAGGCAGACGCACTCTACGAGCGAGCGCTCGATCTTAAAGGTAATGTAGAAGATCGCTCGCGCATGCGTCTGCTCGTGCAACGTGGCCATGCACGTGCGCGTATGGGTAAGAGCGCGGATGCGGCCAAGCTCTACCTCGACGCCTCACAGCTGGCAGAGGGCGATGCACGGATGCGCCTAAGACTGTCCGCGACGCGACAGCTGTTGCAGAGTGCACAGCTCGCAGAAGGCTTGAGCGCCGCACGCGCCATTCTGAGCGAGCTAGGAACGCCCTTGCCTGAGACGACGGCCGGCGCTCTGACTCAACTCGTCTGGGATCGCGCCTACCTGGGACTGCGCGGACTCGCGGTCAAATCTGGACATAGTAAGGTCGTATCATCCGAAGCGCGCTTGCGTCTGGATGCGGCGTGGGATCTTGCATTTCCCGTCGTGTGGGTCGATATGGTGCCGGCCGCGAGTCTGAATGCGCAGCATTTGCGTGCCTCGCTTGCCTTGGGCGAGCCTGGCCATGTCGCGCGCGCGCTCGCACAAGAGGCCGCATTCTTGACCATGCAACGTCCGACCGACCTCGGCCGCTGCAGGCCCTTGTTCAAGCGCGCCCGCGCGCTGTTTGACGCGGAGCGAGAGCCGAAGCTTGCCGCGTTCGTAGACTTCATCGAAGGCTCCGCTGCGCAGTTTCGCTGGGACTTCAGCGCGTCGCGCACGCTGCTTGAGCGCGCCGAAAGTCTGTGCAGCGAGCATTGCCCGGACGAGCCGTGGCTGTTGACGAACGCGCGCATGGCCCTCGGCTCGGTTTGGTTCAACCTGGGCGAGCAAGCCAAGCTTGCGACCATGAGCGAAGCGTGGATCGACGAAGCGCGCGGTCGCAGCGACAGCTTCGCGCTGGCTGCGCTCGAGGGTTTGGGCCAAGGCTTTGAGCGTTACTTGATGCGAGACGATCCCGATACCTCGCGCGAGGAACTAGCCAAAGCGATGGCGCCTTGGCCCCGTGAACCACTTTCTTTCGCGCAATTCGGCGAGGTCTTTGGCGTAGTCAATACCGAGCTCTACCGAGGTGGGGACGGCGCCAAGCGCTGGCTCGATCAGGAGCAGGCACGGCTCGGGCGCGCATTTCTGATTCGCTCCAAGTTCGGTCGCGCCACCATGGACGTGATGCAGACCTATGCCGCCCTTTGCGTCTGCGTCGATGCAAGCCAAGCGCAGCGCGCGGCAACGCTGGCGAGCGCGCACAAACGCGCTTATGCAACGGCCCGCCACACGGTGCCGATTGCCACCATGCTGGCGCCCTTGCTCGTGGCGCAGGTGCTCGCGCTCGAAGGTAAGGTCGAACAAGCGCTCGCGGCGCTGCGCCCTGGCCGCGACGAGCTCAACGCGCGAGGCATCTTTTACCGCTATCCAGCCCTGTACCTCGAAGGTTTGCTCGAAGCGGGTGACGAAGGCCGTTCTAAACGCGACACCGCACTTGCCTTTTTTGCCGGTCAAGGCTGGAAGAACCCCCGGCGCGCCGTGGCCATGTGGGTGCCCGCGATAAACGAACTGGAAGCCCGTTGAAGACGTCGCTGGACGACTGCGCAGCCTTACTTTCGCACTCAGCGCAGACGACGATGTCGCAAGCTCGGCAACTGATGACGGACGCGTTCCACGACGCTGGTATCGAGCGCGCCGAGCGCAAAACCTTCGCCTTCGCCGCATTGCGCTAGTACGCAGCCCCACGGGTCTGCAATCAAAGCGTGACCGTAAGACACGCGTTTGCCGTAGTGATGTCCTGTTTGTGCCGCCGCCAAGACATAGGCTTGAGATTCGATGGCGCGCGCTTGCAGCAAGATATGCCAATGGTCTTTGCCGGTGTGCAGCGTAAACGCGGCGGGTACCGTCAGGGCGATAGCTCCGCCATCCACCAGCTGGCGATACAGCTCGGGAAAACGCAGGTCGTAGCAAATACTCAGACCGAGCTTGCCGAACGCGGTATCGGTCACCACCACACGCTCGCCGGGCGAGACCACGGCCGATTCTTCGAGCTTGGTGCCATCCGCAAGATCGACGTCGAACAGGTGGATCTTTCGGTAAACTTCCTTGACGGATCCGTCGGCCGCCAAGTGAACGCATGCGTTGTGTACTTTTTGCGGATCGGCCGCTTTTTCCCAAAAACCACCGAGCACGAGCTCGATCTCAAAGTCATGCGCCAAGCGCTGGCAGCTCGCCAGAATGGGACCGCCTCCAGGCAAGGACTCGGCAATATCGCGTTGGCCGCCCTCTGGCCCGAGGTACGCGAAACACTCAGGTAACACGACGAGCCTGGCACCCGCTTCTGCCGCAGCGCGCACGAGTCGCGCTGCGCTAGCCAGATTATGCTCGACGGCGGGAGTCGAGGTCATTTGCACGACCGCCACTTGTGTGATCGACATGCCTGATTTCTAGCACGTGCGTGATAGGCTGACGTGATGCAGGTCCCCGTTCTGCCGCTTCAGCTTGAGGCTAGTCGCTGCAACGTGGCGTGCCGCTTCGCCATGCTGCTGCTGGCCGCGTGGTTGCTGGTGGCCTGCGCCAGCGATTCTGACGCTGCGACGCAAGATTCCGGCGCACGCGATCAGCCTGACGCAAATGACAAAGTCCCTGACGCTAACGCGGGCAAGCTCGACGCGGGCCAAGACGGCGGGCCCGCTCTCGTGAGTTGCGGCGACGTGACGGTCAATGGACGCTGTGCATCACCCACACGCGTGCAGGTATGCGTGATCCCCGCGACGGCCGCGGCGCCTGCTCGCCTGGAGGGTTACGATTGTCGCGTGGGCGAATCGTGCAGCGATGCGGACGGCGTCGCGCGTTGTCTGCTGACGAGCGAGTGCGCGGATGGCGACACGGATTGCCGCGATGCAGACACGCTCAAGAGTTGCGTCGCGGGCAAATGGTCTGACGCCGATTGTAGCAGCGCGCGTTGTATAGAGAGCGCTCTCGGCGCCGTGTGCGCCCCCAGCGTGGCCACGCAGCGTCTTCAAGGCACGTTGAAGTACGAAGCGCGCGCTCCTGATTTGGACGAGGAGCTTCCGATCGAAAAGCAGATGCCGAACTGGGCCGTCACGAAAAGCGCCTTTCCAGCGCGCGGCTTTGCGGTCCTGAGCTACGTCGATGATGCGCTGCTCGATGCCACCTACACCGACGGCAGCGGCGTATTCAGCCTGCTCGGCCCCGCCTCGCCCACGGCGAACGATGCGATCGTCATACTATGTGCCGGCCGCGACCGTGCGGGTCGCATGGCGTTTGCGGTCGCCAACCCCGGCTATGCGCCCTCGGATCTTATTCCGCGCCAACCCTTCGAGATGCCACCAAAGCCTGCGTTGTGGAGCTACAGCTTTGCTCTCAATGCATTTGCCAACAACGACTTGATCACGATTGCAGAGAGCCAAGGCTCCGCCGCCGCCCATGTTTACGATACCGTTCAAAACGCGTTAGTGGACTTAGAACCCTTCTACGTTCCGCCGAAACCAGACACCGTAGTGGTATGGGTTAGTCCCGGTACCAAATGGAGCTGTGGCGCGTGCACTGCGCGCAATCCCCTCGAGGTAGCAGGGCAGATCTTCCTGCATCAGGTATGGCTCGACGGCAGCAGCCAAAACCAAGGTTACTGGTCTGACGCAGTCACGGCGCACGAACTTGGTCACTACGCGATGGCTGCTTACGGTTTTCCACCGGCCGAAAGCGGCGGTCACGATCTCGCCGTTGCCACCAATCCCGGACAAGCCTGGAGCGAAGGTTGGGCCACGTTTTTCAGCAGCCTGCAGCGCGGCAGCTCGAAGTATTACGACAAGCAGAATGACACCTTCTTCTGGTTCGACCTCGAGAAGCGTGACTACGTACCCTTCGATGATGAGTCTTATGCATGGACTCGCGCGACCGCGAGCGCGGGCATCGACCAGCTCATGGATGAAAACGAAGTCGCAGCGCTCCTGCACGGAACGAAGCTTTCCATCGGCAGCAAGCAACCGATGCTGATAGCGCTCGCAAGCTTGCGCATGCGTATTCCACCGTTTGAACGCGGTTATACCTTGCGCACGTGGACGGACCCCATGACACCGGGGATCTACATGTCGACGAAGGAATCCATACCTTACCTTGCGGACTACTTCGATGCGCTGCGTTGCGCCAATGCGATCAGCGGCGGCGCGCTCGATCTCGTGACGGAACCTGCGACTAGGTACCCTTACCCAAGCGCGAGTCCGCTATGTCGCTAAGGGCCCGTGCACGAATAACTTGCCCGGTTCGGCGTCGAGACGCCCGTCCAGCAAGGCGCGGAACCGACAGTATGCTCTCTGCATTCTTAGGTTTCGCAACGCAGCTGGGCGGGATGGTTTGGCGTCGAAGCGGGCAAGTTATTCGTGCACGGGCCCTAAAGCAACTGGTGCATACCAGCTGCCTGCTGATGCTATTCGCTTGCGGCGCGAGCACGCCCAACGAACCTCCCGCGCCGGATACTCAGGCTCATCCTAAGCCGGAGCTCACCCCCGTCCAGGATGCGAGACCCGGTCCGATGATCCAAGCGACACTGACGGGTCCGCAAGCACCGCAGCCCGGCTCGTCGCTGACGCTCCATGCACGCATCGATCGACTCAGGGCGACCCGTGGCGCAGTCACGATCGATCTGGTGCTACCTGACGGTGTGCAGCTGCTGGAGGGTAAGGCTTCCCTGACCCTGCCTGCCAATAGTGCGCCCCGCTCGGACACTTTACGTTACGTCATCCAAGCAGACGCGCTGCCCGACGGCGACGTGAAGCTAAGGGTACACTTCGGCGGCCCAGGTTTTGGTTACCATAGCGAGCCATCTTACCGTTTCGGGCGGGCCGCTCCACCACCGGGATTGCCCGTCCTGAGAACAGGCAAAGAGTTGCGTGTGGGTGACAAAAGCTTTGGACGCGCGGTTGATATTACGCCGCGCTGAGCGCTCAAAAGTAAGACATCACGAACGCTTGGCCTTCGAAACCCGCGTTTACCGCCCGACCTTCTGCGCTCAAAGCCCAATTGCGCGCGAATTCCCAGCGCAACGAAAGGTCGCCGCGCCATTCGCGATCGGGATCTTGGTAAGGTTGCACGTAGTAATAGCCGCGCAGCAGCGCGACCAAGCGCGGATGCAAACGCAGCCGAAGGCCACCTGAGGGTCCCGCGCCTGCGCGCAGCGGAATGTCCGATCCCTGCCTAAACGCGGGGCCGACATAGAGTTGAATATCCCCCAACATCCACAGCGCTACGGCATCGCGCAGGAACGATTTGGCAATGCCGCCACCCGCAAGCACATGGCCTGCCGTGCAGAAGCGACAGTACTTGTCATCGACACCCTTGAGCCCCGCACTGATCTGAAACGACACGTGCTTGTCGAAGCGGTCAAGGCTCGACAGCGACAGCACGCGTACGGCTGCGATCTCGTCGACCCGCACGCGAAAGCGCGAGTTGACCTCGCCAAAGCGCAGGCGCACCGGCAGAAACTCCATCATCGAAAGCTCGAGATAGCCGTCGCTCGGATCGCCCAAATCGTGCAGAGCCAAGCGAAAATCCGTGCCCACGAAAAAGTTGGCGTGGGCGTCGCGTCCAGCGGAGAGCCCCATGCGTCTGGGTGCGTGCCCGCGCTCAGGAGCCTTGTCTACCCGCGAGTCGACGGCGAGCACGGGACTTGGCTTTTGGATCAACGCCCGCCGTTCGAG
>JBKJIA010000434.1:0-15284 GCA_046598735.1 Polyangiales bacterium | reverse complement strand
CCGCAGCATTTCGAGCCGTTGGCACGAATGTCGCTAAGACGGGTGCGGTAGTAGGCGACCGCAGCACGCGTTCCCCCAACGCAGCGGCACGCTTTCTCAGGCAGCTCGGCGCCCCCCAATCCGCATCGAGCTGCCGCTTTATTCCGTCGATTCGCCATCTTGCCGACACGCTGCGCAGTGAAAGCGAAGGCTCCGCGCAGGTTTTCTACGCGTGTCGCGACGTCGCGAGCGTGCGCGGTACCACAACACCGACATTTCACGACTGCCTGGTAGAACGCAATCGGCGCATACAGTCACGCCGCAATTGCCCTTGCGCAGGAAGCTACGCCGAAGCTTCCAAACGCAATATCGGCTATCGCCACCAAGTCCCAATGACGGATGGCTACGCGGGTTAATTTCTGCGTCTAAGCCCTTGAATCAATGGGATTAAATAGCTGAGGCGGCCTGCGCTTTCGCTGGCCGCCCCATCCCCCTATCGGTACTGCAAAGCCCCCCTGTTTGGCTCGGCGTCCCCAACAAGGAAAAGTAAAGCACAGCCGAACTTTCCGATCCATGCGGAAGTGCAAGCCGATTTCAATTTCGAACTGCAAGTGACGTTGCCCGCAAGAAAAGCGTCAAACCGCTCTGAAATTTGGTACATCGACTCGCCGTTTGCTTCCGGCCCCTCTGGCCTTGGCAACCAGCGCAGGTTCGCCGAAACTATCGGAAGCACAAGGACTGTCATGGCCATTGCACCCCGTAATCCGGATGAGCTACTTCGCGACGTACCCGTATTATCGGAGTTACCCGCAGCAGATTTGACCGCGCTTTCAGAGCTCGCGGAAGTCCGCAAGGCTGCGCGTGCAGCCCCCCTGTTCCAAGAAGGACAGCCGGCTGAGGGCCTCTTCATCATCCGTACAGGTGAAGTGAAACTCGTCAAAAGCGGAAAGGATGGGCGCGAGCAGATCTTGTATCTGGCTCGTCCTGGCCGACCCATCACGGAAGGCATTCGATTTGATGGTGGCGTGTATCCAGCAAGCGCGGTAGCGATGCGTGCTGCAAGCGCGTTGTTGATCACGAACGAGGCGTTGCTCAGCCTCGGTGACCGCAAGCCGGCAATCATGCGCGCGATCGTCGATTTGCGTGCACGTCGCGTCGATCGTTTGCTGGCGCTCGTGAGCGATTTGTCGCTGCGCACCGTGCCTGCGCGTTTGGCTTCATTCTTGTGCACGTTGGCCGCACAGCGCGATGCGCGCGGCGATGAGAGTAAGACCCTGGTGCGCGATCTGACCACGGAAACGGTGGCCGGACGTCTTGGCACAGTGCGCGAAGAGATCTCGCGCGGTCTTGCGCTGCTCGAACGCGAAGGCGCGCTCAAAGTAAGCCCTGACGTAATCGTCATCGAAGATTTGGCGCGACTCGAAGCTATCGCTTACGGCTCACGACGAGGTTGAGATGACAGCAGTGCGAGCCTTTGTTCCCTTTGGCTTTGCGCTGCTGCTCGCTTCCTGTCTGCTCCTGCTTGTAGGGTCGGTGGCGCAGTCGTGGCCCATGTCGCCGCGCCTCGCTTATGCGATCGCATTCGTGATCGTCAGCGCGGAGCTCCTCGTCGCAGCGCATCTTGTGCCCTTACCTTCGGCGCGCAGCACAACACTCATACTGGGCGCGACGCTGATCGTGATGGTGAGTGTGCGGTCGCTTGCGCCGACTCCGCTGCCGGCCGCGTTGCTTACGCTCGGACTACTCGCGGGCAGTGCCGTGCTCGGTGGTCTGATCGGCTCACGCATCGAAAAGCCGGGGCACTTGTTGGCTGTCGTCGCGATCTCGGCATTGGCCGATTTGTGGAGCGTCTACGATCCAGCCGGCCCTTCCGCGAAGCTTGCGGAACAAGCCGCCGCGCACCCGGATAAGCTCGTCTTGTTTGCGTTGCCCTGGCCCATGCTTGGAACAAAACGCATCGAGGCCATCATCGGTGCTGGCGACATCTTGTTTGCGGCCTTGTATTCAACTGCGCTGCGTCGTCACGGCTTGCATGCGCTGCGTGTAGCGATCGCCATGGGGGCTTCGCTGATGCTGGGCCTTCTGCTGCTGCTCCAGTACGAGCGTGCGCTACCGCTCCTGCCTTTGATGGGTGCGGCGGTGCTATTGGCTGAGCCTGAGGCTCGCTCGCTTCCAGTCCAGGATCGGCGTAGCGTCATGGTCGTGGTGTTCGTGTTGTCCGCATTCTTGGTTTATCGCTTCGCGAGGTAAACGTGTCGACCCAGCTGCCCTCTCGCTTCGAACGCATCGCGCAGCTCGTTCGCGAGCCCTCTGTTAGCAGTGCCGCGCCCGGTTGGGATCAATCGAATCAAGGCGTGATCGATCTACTCAGCACCTGGCTCGATGACCTCGGTTTTTCCATCGAGCGTATGCCTGTTCATGATCAACCGAAGAAGACGAATCTGATCGCCACCTTCGGCCGCGGCTCGGGCGGCCTGGTGATCGCAGGCCACAGCGACACGGTACCTTACGATGTGGATCGCTGGACCAGCGACCCATTCACGCTGCGCGAAGCAGAGGGTAAGCTTTACGGTCTTGGCACCTGCGACATGAAGGCGTTTCTTGCGCTCGCGGTCGAGGTCGCCGTGGGGCTTGCGCCCAGTCGCCTCAAGTCGCCTCTCATTCTGCTCGCCACCGCGGACGAAGAGAGCAGCATGGACGGCGCCAAGGCGTTGGTTGCGGCACAGCGCCCGCGCGGAAGACACGCAATCATCGGCGAGCCCACCGACATGAAGCCCGTGCGTGCGCACAAAGGCATCCTGATGGAGCAGCTGCGCGTGATCGGTCGCTCGGGTCATTCGAGCGATCCGCGGCTTGGGAACAGCGCGCTCGACGGCATGGCGCGCGTGCTCGCCGCTTTGATGGCGCTGCGTTCCGAGCTTGCTTCGCGTTTTCACAACACGTTGTTCTCGATCGCGGAGCCCACGATGAACCTCGGCCGCATTCACGGCGGCGATAGCGCCAATCGTATTTGCGGCGAATGCGAGCTCGATCTCGATGTGCGCGTGTTGCCCGGCATGGACGTGGCTGCTTTGCGCGCGCGAATTCGCAACGTGGCCGAAGAAGCGCTCGCTGGGTCAGGTCTGACGCTTGAGCATCGTTCCCTGTTTGGCGGCCAAGCCCACGAGCTCGCCCCCGATGCCGCGATCTTACTCGCCGCCGAGAGTCTAACCGGGGAGGGTGCGACCACGGTCGCGTTCGGTACCGAAGCGCCGTTCTTGGCAGAGCTCGGCGCCGATACCATCGTGCTGGGTCCAGGTGGCATCACGGAGGCACACCGTCCGGACGAGTTCGTGCTCGCCTCGCGGCTTGAGCCCACGGTGAACATCCTGCAAAAGCTCGTGCAGCGGTTTTGCATCGACTCCTGATCGCGGGCACGCTTGCGCCATGGTGCAAGCTAACGGTTCGCAAGGGGAGGCTTCCCGCACGTTCGTGGAGTGGTTCCGCCACTGCGCTGCGTACATTCATGCCCATCGCGGTCGCACCTTTGTCGTGGCTTTTGGCGGCGAGGCCGTAGCGGACGAAGAGTTCCATCGCGTGGTCCACGACCTTGCACTGCTGCAGAGCTTGGGCGTGCGGCTCGTGATCGTGCACGGCACGCGCCCGCAGATCGAAGACCGCTTACGTGAAGCGGGCATCGAGAGCGAGTTTCACGATGGCTTACGCATCACGCGCGCCGAAGCCTTACCGTGTGTGAAAGAAGCCGTAGGCATCACGCGTGTGGAGATCGAATCCAAGCTTTCGATGAGCCAGCCGAACTCACCCATGGGCAATGCCCGCGTGCGCGTGGCGTGCGGCAACTTCGTGACGGCGCGTCCCGTCGGCGTACGAAATGGCGTCGACTATTGGTATACCGGTGAGGTACGGCGTGTGGATACCGAGGCTGTCAATCAGCGTCTCGACGCGGGCGCAGTGGTATTGATTTCGAACCTCGGTTACTCGTGGACAGGCGAAGTGTTCAACCTTGGCGTGCACGACGTTGCAAGCAGCGTCGCCGAAGCGCTAGGTGCAGACAAGCTCGTGTGTCTGACCGAAGGTCGTGGCTTCGTCGATCGCGAAGGTAAGCTCATCCGCGAGATCTCTCCCTCCGCGGTGAGCGACCTGTTGCTAGGGCGCGATGACCTCGACCAAGACGTGAAGCGCTGGGCCCAAGCGGCGGCGCGCGCATGTCTCGGCGGTGTAAGACGCGGGCATCTGTTGGTTCGCACGACCGATGGTGCCTTGTTGCATGAGCTGTACACGCGCGACGGCATCGGCACGTTGGTCGCGGTCGAAGCCTTCGAAGGCATGCGCGTCGCCACGCAGCGCGATTTGCCGGGAGTGCTCGAGTTGATCCGTCCACTCGAAGCGCGCGGTGTGCTCGTCCCTCGTTCTCGTGAACGCCTCGAACGCGAGATCGACCATTTCGTGGTGCTCGAACGTGATGCGCTCGTAATTGCCTGCGGCGCGCTCTACGCATTTGCCGACGGCAGCGTAGGAGAGGTGTCGTGCTTTGCCGTGCATCCTGAGTATCAGAGCGGTGGCCAAGGTGATCGCCTGCTCGCCTTCCTCGAGAAGCGCGCCGAACAAGCCGGCATGAAGCGTCTGTTCGTGCTCACCACGCATACGGGCCATTGGTTCCATGAGCGCGGCTACGCCCCTGCCACGCCCGAGGAGCTGCCCGCCGACCGCCGCTCGCTCTACAACCCTGCACGCGGCTCCAAGGTCTTTGCCAAAGAGCTGTATCCCGCCACACCTCCCTGGTGACAGATGCGGCTCGAAGCGGCGCCTGTGTGAGTGTGCCCGCCACGCCGGCAGACGTGTTGCGCTGGCCTGCCCCACAAAAGGTGCTAGGGCAATCCGCTGCAAAAAACGGCGGGTTTCGTACCGCCTAGAGGCGAGTCTTCATGTCCGAGCAAGTTTCCGACGTCACGCAGGGCGACTCTGAGCGCGAGCGCATCGTGGGTGAAGAAGAGCGCGTGTTCAGCCGTGTCGAGAAGCACCTCCAAAACCGCGTGATGCGTCGCTCTGCACCACCGCTCATCGATTACGACAAGGAGCTCTTGCAGCTGCGCGACGCCATCAACGAAGCGCGCAACGAAGACATCCCGCCCTTGCTAGAAGAGATGGAGCGTTTGCAAGGCGTGGCCGCGCGCCGTGCCGAAGTCACCGAGTCGCACATCGATCCCAAGTCACCTTACTTTGGTCGCATCGTGTTGCGCGAGGGTGAGCAGAAGCGCGAGATTTTGATCGGCCGCGGCACGTATCTCGATTCGCGCACCGGCGTGCGCATCGTGGATTGGCGCGATGCACCGGTCAGCCGCATTTACTATCGCTACGAAGAAGGCGACGACTACGACGAAGAGTTCGGTGGCCGCGAAGTCACCGGCGAAGTCGTGACGCGTCGCAGTCTTGCGATCACCGAAGGCAACTTGCGTCGTGTGGGTTGTCCGCAAGGCATCTTCGTCAAGACCCACGACGGCAAGTGGCTGCGTGCCGATGATGGCGCACGCTTATCAGGCGGGCAGGGCGCAGCGCCGCGTCCCGAGCAGTACCGCGTGCCCTCGGGCAAGCTCGGCGTAGGCGGCGATGGCGAGCGTCGCGTCGATAAATATTTGCCCGAAATCGCGGCCATGATCGATCCGCGGCAGTTCGAGTTGATCACGCGTCCAAGCTCCGGTCTGGTCGTGATTCAAGGTGGTGCGGGTAGCGGCAAAACCACCATCGGCCTGCATCGCTTGGCGTACCTTGCGTATCAAGAGCCCAAGCGGTTTCGTAAAGATCGCATGCTGATCGTCGTCTTCAACAAGGCGCTCGCTCGCTACATTTCGCGTGTATTGCCAGCGCTCGGCGTCGAAGGCGTGCCGGTCGTCATCTATCAAAACTGGGTCCAAAAGCTTAGGCGCGCGCACTTTCCATTGTTGCCGCGCGACGTGGCCGACGACACGCCTGGTGTAGTTAGTAAGCTCAAGAAGAGCCCGGCGATCTTGGTGTTGATCAACGAACACGTAGCCGCGCTGGAGCGCAAGCTCATCAACCACATGCTCGATGCGGTCACGAGCAGCACCGATCGCGACGTGATCGAGCGCGCCGTTCGCGATAGCGGTAAGCATGCGCTGGGTGTGCGGCTCGAAGCTTTGTCGCGTTGGGCACAAAACGAGCGTTCGCTGTCCGGGGGCGTACGCCGCGCAATTCAGACCACGGTCAGTCGCTTTGGTCGTTCGGTGTCCGATGTGATCACGGCCTGGAGCGAGATGCTTACGGACGAAGGCCGCGTGCGCGAAGTGTTCACGCAGCACGCGTCTGGTGAGCTGAGCCCGAGCGAGCTCGAGCAAGCCCATCAGTGGTGCGCGCGTCGTTGTCCGGTGATCGTGACTGAGTGGGAGGAACACGTCGAAGAAGGCACCATGCCTCGCTCCGGCCGCGACACCGACGAGCGTGAAGGCCGGCATGAGTTCGCCGACGAAACGCAGCAAGAAGCGCGCGCAGACAACGGCAAGGACTCTGACAACAGCAACGATGACGATGATGACGAAGTCGTCACGCCCGATCAGCCGACCGCCATCGATCACGAAGACGAATCGATTCTCTTACTGTTGCATCAGCGCTTGCGCGGGCCGCTGTCTGAGCGTCGTGGTCGCGAGCCACTCGAGTACGAACACATTCTGATCGACGAAGCGCAAGACCTGAGCCCGGTCGAGCTTTCGGTCGTAGTCAGCACCACCACGCCCCAGCGCAGTCTTACCCTTGCGGGCGACGTCGCACAGCGTCTGCACATGGACAACGGCTTCAACAGCTGGTCCGAGGTGCTCAGTCAGCTCGATCTCTCCCACGTCGAAATCGAGCCCCTCAAGCTCAGCTATCGCTCGACCTACGAGATCATCGAGTTCGCCCATCAAGCACTCGGTCCGATCGCGCCCCAAGAAATGGGTAAGGCCACACGCAGCGGCGCCGCTGTCGAGCTCTTCCGTTTTGCCCATAGCGGCGATGCCGTCGGTTTCTTGGCCGAATCGCTGCGTGACCTAGCTCGTGCTGAGCCGCGCTCATCGGTCGCCGTGATCGCGCGCTATCCCGAGCAAGCAGACTTGTACTATCGCGGTCTCGTCAACGCGGAGGTGCCGAACGTGCGCCGCGTCGCCGATCAAGACTTCGAGTTCAAGCCCGGCATCGATGTCACCGACGTGCGTCAGGTGAAGGGCCTCGAGTTCGACTACGTGGTGTTGATCGAAGTGAACGAGTCCACCTATCCCGCGAGTGATGAAGCCCGACACTTGCTCCACATCGCTGCCACACGCGCGGCCCATCAACTTTGGCTGAGCTGCTCGGGCACGCCGTCGCAATTGATCCCGCCACTCTTACGGGAACGTGGTTATTGAACGGCCGGGCGACTTGAAAACTTTGCTGCGCGCAGCTTTCGATAAGCGCGCACAGCTTGGCTTTCCGTCGGCACAAACCGATTGCTATCGACTCGTGAACAGCGCAGCCGATGGCATCCCCTGGCTTACTGTTGATGTGTACGGACGCTTTCTCGTGGCGAGTCTGCTTACGGATCAAGACGACGAAGACCTTACGGATCTCTATCCAGCGCTGCTCGCGCTCGGTTTTGCCGGCGTGTATCTCAAGCGTCGACCGCGTCAGGCCAATGCGCTGCGCGACGATGAGCGCAATGAGCGGGCCCCTGAGCGTGCGGTGTGGGGAGAGAGCGCGCCCGCCGAGTTTACCGCCCACGAGTCAGGCTTACCGTTCCTGGTGCGCCTTGGCGATGGACTCAGCACCGGCCTCTTCCTCGACCAACGCGACAACCGTAAGCGCGTGCATGCGCTGGCAAATGGTAAGCGGGTGCTCAATCTGTTCTCGTATACGTGCGCGTTCGGCTGCGTCGCCGCCCAGGGCGGAGCGAGCGCAACCGTCAACATGGACGTATCCAAGGCCGTGCTCGAACGCGGCAAACAAAACTACTCGCAGGCCGGCGTCGATGTCGCAGGCCATCTGTTTCTAGCGCGTGATGTCCTCGAAGAGTTGCCCAAGCTCAAGCGCCGCGGCGAGCGCTACGATCTGATCATGCTCGATCCACCCAGCTACGCGTCCACCAAGCGCGGGCGCTTCAGCGTCGAAAAGGATCTGGTCGACCTCGTTGCGCAATGCCTCGATCTGCTGGCGGATGACGGCCGGCTCTTAACCTGCACAAATCAGCAAAGCCTATCCGTCCTGAGCTTTGAGCGAATGCTGCGTACGGGCTGTGCCCGCGCCAATAAGCGGCTTCAGATCGAGCTCACACCTCCGCCGGAGGACTTTCCAGCCCCGTCCGGTGGGGATCCACACCTCAAAAGCGCCTGGCTTTCACCCGTCTGAGGTTTTTTCGATTGCAGGCCATGGGGGTCCGGTTAGAATCGGATTTCAGGTTGCACGAGACCCCCTCGCGTTTCCGCGTCTGAGTAGTTCTCAGAAACGGCAGGTTGCGGTGGCAACAAGGGGTCCGCGCCGGGTCTGAGGGTTCAATCGAGCCCGCTCCATCAGCATTCTCAAGTCGCTACCGAGTTACAGCAGTCATGTGCCGCGCGCAGCGGTTTTATCGCTATATAGACGCCCAGAACGGCGCCCAACGGCGCGGCGACATAGCCATTTCAGTCAAGAGGGGACGGGCACCGGCACGCGCTGACAGGCGCACGCGCTAGGCCCAGAGAAACCATGGCCGAAAGCCCATTGATCGATACGAAAAACGACCAAACGATCGCCCAACACGTCGCAAGACTTTCGGACAGGGCGATTCAACGCATCACCGGCGGCAACGCGTTTCTACGCGGGCGTTTATACGCACGACGGAACGCCGTGGTGGACCTACTCGCTACAGGTACGACAGCGAGCGCGAAGATCCTCGTGCGGGCCGATCAGCCCTACGAGACTCAGCTCGGACTTACCAGCGAAGGTCAGATCATATCCCACTGCTCCTGCCCGGCTTGGCGCGGTCCTACGGGGCACTGCAAACACGTGGCCGCGGTGCTGGTAGCGTTGCGCGATCGCGAGCGTCCGCCACGGCCGCAAGGTGAAGACGGCGCGCTCGGCGATGACATGCCGGCAGCCCCACCGCAGCAGAATCAAGTTGCGCAAGCCCGACAGCCAGCGCCCCAGCCCCACGCGAATGGCAACGGCAACGGCAACGGCAACGGCGGCAATGCGAATGCGAATGCTCAGGATGTAGGAACCGTCTCGGCCGGCGGCAAACGTCGTCGGTCGCGCAGGCGTCGTCGTGGCGCAGAAGGGCCAGGAGCCGCGCCGCAAGTCGAGGTGGTGGTCGAAAAGCGACCGGTCATCGAAACGCGTGGCAGCTTGGATGCTTGGCTTCCGCCGCAGATTACGCGTCCCTCCGAGCTTGAGTTCAGGCTCGCCGTACGTCCTGCTTCGATCGCGATTACGACCGTACTCGCAGGCACGCGGCAAGCGGTCTCGCTCACCGATGCGCTCAGTGGCTTCAACACGATCTCCACGCAGGTGCGTCCGTTGATTCGTGCCCTTGCGCGGCACACAAGTCGCGGCACGCCAGCGACCGCAGAAGTACGAAGCGAAGATGCGGCTGAGATCATCAGCATGCTCAAGGGCCGTCGCGTCTTACTTGAGCCTTCGTCCATGGAGCTGCGCTTCACGGAAGAGCCGTTGCGTCCGAAGATCGAGCTCGATCTCGCCAGCGGTGGCTCGGTGCGCGTGCGCGTGGTGTTTGAGCTTTCCTCGGGAAGTCGTCGCTTTCCGCTGTCGAGCGGCGCATGGTTCGAGGGCACGCCCGGCTGGTACCTCGACACGACCGAAGGAGTGGCACGTCCCGTCGCAGACAACGTCACACCGGCGTGGTTGCAGCGTCTGTATCGCTCGCCCGCACTCGTGCATCCAGTTGCTGATTTGCCGCACGTGCTGACTGAATTCTTGCCGCGCGTGGCCTCGTCGTTATCTGCCGCGTTGCCGGACCTCGAATCCGTCGCAGACGTGATCGACGTGACGCCGCAGTTTGTGCTGCGTGCTGCTGGCGACTTGGTCGAAGCGCGCGCTCGCATTGGAGTGAGTTACAAGGGCAATACTTTCGAAGTGCCGCCCCGTGATTTGCCGCCGCCGCTCAGCTTCTTGGAGCAGCTTTCGGACCATGGACGCCCGCGTGTCGTACGTCGTGAGGTCGGTCTCGAGATGACGGCCGTGCAGGAGATGATGAACCACGGCTTCGAAGTCGATGGTAAGGATCTCGTCGCGCGTGGCGACAAAGCCCTCAAGTTCTGGACCAAGGGCATCACGGAGTTGCCGATCGCTTGGGAGCGGTTGATTCCTGACGATCTCGTCGATGTCACCGTGCGCAATGCTCCAGTCAGCGCTCGCGTGCGCCTATCGAGCGGCGTTGATTGGTTGAACCTCGACATGATGTTCGGCTCGCAAGGCGTAGCCGTCAGTGAAGACGAGCTGCGCATGTGCTTGGCCCAGGGCCGCAAGCTCGTGAAGCTTTCGGACGGCACGTACGCACCGATCAAAGTCGAAGAAGTCGGTGCCGTGCTTGAGCGTATGGCCGAGATTTTTGCAGGCGTGGGGGATGATCGACGCGTACCGCTTTCTCAGGCCGGTCGCATCCAAGAGCTGATGCGTTTAGTGTCGGATCAGAACGTGCAGAGCACGGCCAAGAGTCTGTTCGGCAAGCTCGAAGACGTCGGACAAATCGAGAGCATCGCCAAGCCGCGCACCTTACGGGCCACGCTGCGTCCCTATCAGAAAGACGGCTATTCGTGGCTTGTTTTCCTGCATAACTTGGGCACAGGCGGCATCCTCGCAGACGACATGGGTCTTGGTAAGACGGTGCAAGCGATCGCCCTCTTACTGTGGCTGAAGGCCAAGGAAGGTCCGGGGCTCAACCTCGTGGTGGCGCCCACTTCCGTGGTGCCGAACTGGCAACGCGAGTTCGAGAAGTTCGCGCCTGCGTTCAAGACGGTGTTGTGGCAAGGCCCCGACCGTCAAGAGCGTGTCGGTGAGCTTGATGACGCTGACGTGATGATCACGAGCTATGCGCTGTTGCGCCGCGATGAAGAGTTCCTGCACACGCGCGCATTCCGCTACGCGATCCTCGATGAAGCGCAGCACATCAAGAATCCAATGAGCGCCACGGCGCGGGCGGCCAAGCGTTTGAAGAACGCACGTCGTCTCGCCATGACGGGTACACCGATCGAAAATCGCTTGAGCGAGATTTGGTCGATCTTTGATTACGTATCGCCTGGTCTGCTCGGCGGTCTTACCAACTTCGAAGAGAAGTACGCGCGTCCAATCGAGCGCGGGGATCAGCCCACCGCGGCACGTTTGCGCGCGACCATTCACCCGTTCGTTTTGCGACGCACGAAGTCCGAGGTCGCCAAGGATCTGCCTGAGAAGATCATCCAAGAGATGGTCGTGCCCATGGCCGAAGAGCAGGGCAAGCTCTACAAGCAGATCCTGCGTCAGGTACGCGAGAGCGTCATGAGCGAGGTCGAGGAGCAGGGCATCCAGAAGTCCTCGATTCAGATCCTCGCGGCCCTTACGCGCTTGCGGCAGGTTGCATGCGACCCGCGTTTGCTCGGACTCGAAGGCAACTTCGAAGAGGAGAGCGGCAAACTCAATGCGCTCAGGGAAATCGTTAGCGAGGCAGCCGCTGGCGGCCATCGCGTGCTGATTTTCAGCCAGTTCGTCTCGATGCTGAAGCTCATCAAGGAGGCGCTCGACGCCGACAAGGTCAGCTACTTGTATCTCGACGGTTCGACCAAGGATCGTCAGTCACTCGTCGACCGCTTTAATACCGATGAGACGCAGACGGTATTCTTGATCTCGCTCAAGGCGGGCGGCACCGGCTTGAACCTTACGGGTGCAGACACAGTCATTCACTTCGACCCGTGGTGGAATCCCGCGGTTGAAGATCAGGCGACCGATCGTGCCCATCGTATTGGGCAAACGAAGGTCGTCAGCGTGTATCGCTTGATCGCCAAGGGCAGCGTCGAAGAGAAGATCTTGCAGCTCAGCGAGAAGAAGCGCGAGCTCGTCGCCAACGTGCTTACGACGGAAGACGTCGGCCTCAAGGGCATGACCAAGGCGGACGTCGAGAGCCTGTTCGCCGACTGAGCCTTACGGTTCATTGACCGTTGTGGCGCGCGGGCTCAAGACCCGCGTCGCGACGAAATTCGTGGCATTGCCAAGAGCCGCGTTCGAAGTCGCGGCAGGTGGTGCCGCGGTCCGCGTAGATGCGACAAGCATGGGCGCTTTCGATCGTGCCTAGGTGCACGCAAGCGCCCGAAGGCGTGCTGGCAAACGCTTGCTCGCCGAAATGGCCCGGTACGAGCTTACCGAGAATGTCGGTCCGCTTCTGTAGCGTCCAACGCAGCACATCTTCTACAGGCACCAAAATGCGGCCATCGCTGCCTTGCCTGCAGCAGGCACCACAGGTTAGGCAATCGAGCGCCATGTCCCCATTCGAAGTCACTGGCCCACCATGGGCCCGTAACTCCGCGCCGTCCAGGTGCTCAGATAGTACCGTGTGTTACAGCTCTAAGCGTTGCACCAGAGACAAACTCGATTCTGTTCTATACTCCCCAGTAAGAAACCGCTCACGGATTTCGTGACGGTCCGTGGTGAATGATGCCGGTACAAGTCGAAGGCCTGAAGTGCGAGATTGCGAACCACGTTGCGTGGGTGACGCTAGATCGGGCCGACAAACTGAATGCGCTGACCCATGAAATGATGGATGGGTTGCCGATGCTCTTCGAAGAGCTGGCGCTGGATCCGGAAGTTCGATGCGTGGTCCTGCGCGGAGCAGGGCGCGCGTTCTGCGCAGGCGGAGACATCTCGACGGCAGTCGACCCGGGCAATCTGACTCAGGACCAGCTGGTGGATCGCTTCAAGCGCCGTCAACGCGCGGCCGCATTGCTGCATGAAATGCCCAAACCCACGATTGCTCAAGTGAATGGCGTGGCGGCTGGGGCCGGGCTCAGTCTCGCGCTTGCCTGCGACATGCGTATCGCCGGACCTGACGCCAAGTTTGGAACGGCCTTTGTGAAGGTGGCTTTTTCTGGCGATTACGGTGCTACGTGGCTCATGCAGCGTCTGGTCGGCCCAGCACGCGCACGCGAGCTCTTCTTCACGGCCGATGTGATCGATGCGCGTGAGGCAGAGCGTATTGGCTTCGTCAATCGCGTGGTTCAACAAGACAAGCTAGCTGACGATGTGAAGAGGCTGGCAGAGCGCATCGCCTCGGGGCCGCCACTGGCGCTGGCGCGCATGAAGCACAATCTGAATCGCGCCCTCGAGTGCGACTTGCAGACCCTGCTCACGGCAGAGGCCGAGGGGACAGTCGAGATGATGAGGACACGCGACAATGCGGAGGCGTTGCAGGCGTTTTTCGACAAGCGCGCCCCGGTCTTTGAGGGACGCTAG
Organism: Polyangiales bacterium; assembly: GCA_046598735.1. Classification (GTDB taxonomy): domain Bacteria; phylum Myxococcota_A; class Polyangia; order Polyangiales; family DASUME01; genus DASUME01. Next base: position 1,868 of record JBKJIA010000434.1, on the reverse strand, counting down.
GCTCGGCAGGTTTTCGCCGTTAGGGTATGCTCGACCGCGTGAGCCAAGCCCCTGACCCACGTGCTGCCCGGCGCGAACAGATCCTCGACATCGCCCTCAAGATTGCGGACCGCGACGGCTTCGATGGCCTGACTATGCGTAAGCTTTCGGCGGAGCTTGGCGTCAGCGCGCCCATCGTCTATCGGCATTTCGAAGACAAGGCCGCGATCATCGACGGCATCGTGGCTGCGTTGGTTGCGCGTCAGACGCTGCTCGATCGCACGACCATGGCACCGCGCCTCTGGCTGCACTCCACGTTTTCGTCGATGTACAACGAGCTCGCCATGCACCCGGGGTTGCTTGAGCTTTTGGCCTCCGCGGGCCCGTTCGCGGCGCATGCAATGCGCATCACCGACGAAGTGTTGGCCGCGCTGGAAGAAATGGGTCTCGATCCGCAGCGCGCAGCCCGCGGCTTTCGCTGGCTGATGGGCGCCACGATCGGCGTCGTCATGATGGAGCGTGGCGCGCTATCCTCAATCGCGGAGGGTCGCGTACAAGAAATGACCGACTCCCTGCGCCAGTATCCACGCTTGTTCTTGGCGGGTGCCCACCTTGGCGGCGAGCTAGGCAAACAAGGTTATGCGTGGTGTTTGGAGCAGACCTTGGACGCCATCGAAGCCGACGCACGTACAAGGTAAGATCCGCACACCCCAGATTCGGGTGATCGCGTTCTTCGGCTGTGGCGCTGCGTGCTAGCACCAACATCGCTCTCATGAAGATCTTGATTCTAGGTGGAACCTATTTCATCGGTCGCCACATCGCGCACCACTTGGTGCAGTGTGGTCACGAGGTCACGCTGCTTAATCGCGGGACCAGGGCTGCCACCCTGCCGACCTTACACGTCGATCGCAACGACCCACCCGCGATGCGCGCAGCGCTCGCAGGCAAGTCCTTCGACGTAGTCATCGACACGAGCTGTTACGACGTCACGCAAGCGTTGATCGCCGAAGGCGCCCTGACCCATCGCTATAAACATTGGATGTTCTTGAGCAGCGCAGCCGTCTACGGGGACCACGCACCCCGTCCGCTCTCCGAACGCAGTTCCATCGCAGCATCGGCCAGCTTTGGCAGCTATGCCACCCACAAGATCGAGGCTGAGCGTGTGCTGGCAGAGTTGTGTGGCGCGCGCCTTACTATCTTGCGACCTGCCTACGTCTACGGGCCCGGCAACAACCTGGCGCGCGAAACGTTCATTTGGGCGCGCCTTTTGTGCAACGAAGACATCTACCTACCGGGTGATGGCGCGACGCGTGTTAGCTTCATCCACGCCCACGATCTCGCGCGCGCGGTGCATACTCTGATCGACGCGAACCCGCCCCGGGCGCGCACCTTCAACCTCGCCCATCCGGCTCCGGTATCGCTGCGTGATTGGGTGCTGAGCTTGGCCAAGCAAGCTGATGTCGTAGCGCAACTGCACTCGGTGCCCATGCAGACGGTAGGTTTTGATGCGCGCCAGTTTTTTCCGTTTCGCGATCTCGATCTGAGTCTTGACGTATCGCTCCTACGGTCCGAAACGGGCTTTGAGCCAATGTACGATCTCGAGGCAGGTCTTGCCGATACGTTCGCCAGTTACGAGCGGGATACGCTAGCCATGATGCTGCGCAGCTCATCGGTCGAACTCGAGCTGGGCGCCGCCTTGTCCACCACCACGCACACTCAATAGTAAGGTCGCAGGTGCCCGATCTCAGTACTTACCTTCGCCAGCTTTCGGCTTCTTGAAGCCGAGCCGCGTGTAGTAGACATCGGGAATGTCATCGGCCTTCTTGTAGAACTTCCACGCGCAAGGCTTTTGCGCATCGTGATCGAACTCGGTCACCCAGAGCGGATGT
>JBKJIA010000317.1:0-24948 GCA_046598735.1 Polyangiales bacterium | reverse complement strand
TGACCTGATTTGCCATATGGCAGCAATATAACTGTATAGTTGTAACCCGGGAGTTGGGGGCTGTATGGATCAACGCGATCAACCTGTTTACCGCGACTACCTCGGTGCGGCGCGAGCTGCCTCCGATCAGGAGATGCGGAAGCGCCACATCATTGGTCGCTGCGCATTGTTCAGTGCGCTGGACACCGATGCTGTGGACGAAATCGTGCGGCAAAGCACCGTTGTAAAAGTGGCGCGGAGGAGACCGATTCACTCACAAGGTGAAGCGGGGAATTTCCTCTACATCGTGGGAAGCGGACGCGCCTTGGTGGTGCGTCGCGCAGATGGCGATCGGGAGTTCACCGTCGCGTATCGCGCCGTGGGCGACCTCGTCGGTGAAACGCCGCTGGCTGCGAGCGGTGCCCATCGAGATGGCGCGATCGCTATCGATCAGCTCGAAGTGCTGCGTATGCCGATGCGACTCGTGACTGACTTGCTGGAGCGCAGCTCCAAGTTGGCGGTCGCGATGATGCGCATGATGGGCGAACGTCGCATGGACGCGGAACGACGCATCGAAGCGCTGCTCTCGCGCACCGTTGAGTCGCGTGTTGCGGATTTCTTGCTGCGCGCGGCGGAATCGCACGGTATCCCGGAGAGCCGTGGTCGTTTGATCGGCGTGAAGTTCACGCATCAAGAGATCGCAAACTACGTGGGCTCTACGCGTGAAACGGTCACCCTGACGCTGGGCGATATGAAGCGTCGCGGTCTCATCTTGTTCGATCACCGACGCGTGGTCGTTCAAGACGAAGAAGCCCTGCGCAAGCTCGCCTGATCGCGTTCGACTCTCTCGACTCCCAACCCAAAGAACAAACCCCTCGGGCAATGATGCTCGGGGGGTTTGTTTTTCTACGCTTCGGCAGATACAGGCGCCGCCGCCGCGCGGTCACTCGTCGGCGAACTCGTCCCACACGTCAGATTCGTGGTCCGGGGTTTCGAGCAAGGAACCGTCTTCGCCATCGCGGCGTACGACAAAGGTCTCGCGTGTGATTACGTCTTGGTTCTCGCGCGCGAAAACGCTGACGTAGTTCGTGCCCTTTTCGAGCGGCAGTTCCGTGGCGAACGCGATGCGCTTCGCGTCCGAGCCAGTGTTGGCTTGATAGAAGACTTTGCGTGAGCCTACGAAGACGTAAACGTCACGGACACGCGCGTCGTCAGTCACCTTACCGTTTAGCTTGAGTGTGCGAGCCCGAGTCACGAGGGCTTTGCCGTAATCGACGGCCAAACGTGGCGGCATGCGGCCTTTGTCGAAGGCGATGCTGCCGCCCGTTCCACTCGGGATCACAGCATTGGCGGCAATCCAGCCGGGTCGCCCGTCGCCGAGTCCCACCCGAAGGAACTCGCCGACGCTGGCTTCCGTGGCCACGCTTACAGCGCCGCCCGTAACGTGAGCGATACTCTTTGCCCCCTGCACGGGAGCGACCAAAATCGTGGTTCCGTCTTTGATCACGGCGGTGCCGACCTTTGCGGTCGGAACGCCCTGAACGCGCGCTTCCACGGGGATGCGGATCTTTTCGGAGACGAACTCGCGCAGCTCCGTATCGGCGACCGACACCTCCACTTGCGCTGAGTCGCCTTCGAAATCGCCCGACATATCGAACGTGAAGGCAACGCGGCGGGTTTCGCCAGGCGCCATCTCCTTGAGCTCGAAGCGTCCGTCGCGCAGCAAGAGGCCTGGACCCCCGAGATTACGCAGGTTCGCGGTGACTTTCATCGCCTTGCCCGCGCCGGTGTTTTGCACGTCGAGATACACCGTGACGCTTTCGCCGCGCTCGATGTGGCCGTCGCCATCGCCCGCGGGATCAGCGACCTGATACTCGTAAGCGAACTGGGGGCGCTGCAACGACTGCACCCGCGTACGAATTTCTGCGGACGGCGGCGCGTGACCATGAGTTTCGTCGAACACGATCTTCACACCGTCGGCGCGGTCGCTGCTGTCCTTGGGCAAGATGCAGCGCCGCTTCTCGTTTTCGAGCGAGCAAAAGCCGAGCGTCGTGGACCACTCGCGCGTCTCGCCTGGCGCGAGCTTGCCGAACACGAGCTCACGACCCTTGAAGATGGGGTAGTTGCTCTGGGTCTCGGCGCGCAATCGATACAAGGTTTTGTCGCCCTTGTTCGTGACTTTGACCTTGAGATCGAAGGGCTGGCCGGCGAGACCGACCTCGCTCGTCGTGGATGCGACGACTTCGACGGTAGAAGGGCCCGCATCAGGGCCGACACTCCAATCGACACCGAGCTTCTTCATCTCGGCGATGGCGCGATTGAGCTCGCGGGCGCCGGCCTCTGCGATCACAGGTGCGGCATCGGCGAGCAATTCGCGGCGCCCGGGGCGGGGTGCACGGACCAGCAAATCACGGGAAAATCCCGTCAAAAACTCGTCTTCGTGGGCGTTTTCCGGGTCGTCTTCGGGAGCCGCCGAGCGAATCTCTTGGCGGGTGGCGGGTGGCAAGTAGTAGCGCATGATCACGCCCGACTTCTCTTCTTCCGCCGCACGCTCATTCGTAAGGTGGCGCCGCAGATCGGACTCGCGCGTGTAGACGTCATCGACCGCGAGATCCATGTCTTCGGTGTCGACCGTCATGGGATCGATGGCGATATCAGGCACGATGCCTACGCCCTGGATCGACACGTCGCCAGGCGTCAAGTACTGCGCGATCGTCAACTTGAGCGCGGAGCCGTCATCCGGGAAATCGTAAAGGAGCTGGACGGATCCCTTGCCGAACGTGCGCTGGCCAACGACCAGGGCGCGATCGTGATTCTGCAAAGCGCCCGCTACGATTTCGCTGGCCGACGCACTGCCGCCGTTGACCAGCACCACCATCGGATAGTTTGGCTCGGTGCCTTCGCGCGTGGCGAACTTCTCATCGCGTTGCGAAGGGTCATTGGACGATGTCGTGACGATGGTGCCGCTCGTGATAAACGTGTCGGCGATGCGCACGGCTTGTTCGAGCAAACCGCCAGGATTGTCCCGCATGTCGAGCACGAGGCCCTTCATCGGCTGACGATGCAGCTCGGTGAGCGCCCGCTCCATGTCTTCGTGCGTATTGCCTTGGAAGCTCGTCAGTTTGATGTAACCGATGCCGCCCGCGAGCATGCGCGACTCAACGGATTCGAGATGGATGATCGCGCGCGTAAGCTTGAACTTGCGTGGCTTTTGAAAGCCACTCGTCCCATCGCGACGCACCCAGACATCGACGCTCGAACCGGGCGTGCCGCGCAGGCGTTTCACGGCCTCATCCAGCGGCATGTTGAGCGTGGATTCTTCGCCGATTTTCATGATGCGATCGGTCTTGAGTAGACCTGCTCGCTCTGCGGGCGTGCCGGGCAAAGGACGGATCACCGTCAGTAAACCATCGCGCAGTGCGATCACGATGCCGAGGCCGCCGAACTGACCGCGCGTGCTCGTGCGCATGTCGTTATAAACGTCGGGGATCAGCAGCACTGAGTGCGGATCGAGCGTGCGCAACATGCCGTTGACGGCTGCGTATTCGACATCGCGCAGGTCGAGATCTTCCTCGCGCAGGTTGTCTTGCAAAAAACCGAAAATCTCTTTGAAGCGCTGCGTGAGCTGCCAAGGCGCGGTCACGTCATCGACGCGAAACTCCGCGTGCTTGTCGTACAGCTGAACCGTGGCCTTGGCGTCGCCTTCCTTGTAGTTGACGAGCACAGGTGCAACGGCACGTTGAATCGCGTTGAGTCCTGACAGCAGCATGCGCCGCGGGTCCACGCGCTCGGGCTCCACGTACGTGTCCTTCACTTTGAGGATCACGCGGCTCAAGACCTTCAACCTGCGTAGGTCGTAGGCTTCTTGTTGGCGCGCAGCTTGGGCGCGCGGCGAGCCGTCTATGTCGAAGTCGAGCGCATTATCGCGCGGCCACACAAAGGTGACCCCAAAGGCGATGAGCACGACGACGAGTGCGAGCAGAGGCCTTGTGGAACGAAAAAATCGGCGCATATCTCACGTCTCGCGCGGGTTCTGTGCTGCGGGCCGCGGCAAGTTCGGGGAGTATACCCCGGCACAGGTCGCAAGCGCTGCCCCCCGCGTGCACATCTTTGAGCAGGGCGTCCTGCTACGCTGAAAACGAGAAGGACCCTGTGTGCGGAACCAAGTGACCCCCCATGACATTCCCGGCGAGGTCCGAGAACTATGTCGTGAGCTGCATCGACATGGCTACAAAGCTTGGGTAGTCGGCGGCTGCATGCGCGATCTGTTGCGTGAAAAACCGGCGGCAGATTGGGACCTCGCCACAAGTGCGCGCCCAGATGAAGTGCAGCGTGTGTTCAGGCGCGTCATTCCGACTGGAATCCAGCACGGCACGGTGACCGTACGCCTACATGGCAATAGTTATGAAGTGACGACGTTGCGCGGGGAGGGCGCCTATTCGGACGGGCGTCGTCCTGACCAAGTCGAGTTCGTCACGGACATCGAAGCTGACCTGAGCCGTCGTGATTTTACGGTGAACGCGATTGCGTACGATCCGATCGATGACGCGCTGATCGATCCGTTTGATGGTCTTGGTGATCTGCAACTTGGTGTGATCCGCGCGGTCGGCGATGCGATGCGGCGTTTCTCCGAAGATGGTCTGCGCGTGCTGCGAGCCGCACGTTTTGCGGCAACACTCGAGTTCGCACTCGATGCAGAAACCGAAGCCGCCATCTCGCGCACGCTTGATACGTTTCGCAAGGTGTCGGCGGAGCGTGTGCGCGAGGAATGGCTGAAAGCACTCAAGGCGCGCAAGCCTTCGCTGGCGTTCGAGATCATGGCGCGCACGGGCATGCTCGCTATCACCGCGCCGATGTTGGCGGAGCTGCCTGCGGCCGATTGGAGTGTTGCGCTGGCGGCGATGGATGCTTCAAATACAGATGCTTGCTTGCGTCTGGCGGCGCTGTTTCACCCTGTGCGTGATCTCGATGCAGTGGCGGCATGGTTGACCCGCTATCGATTCTCGAACTTGGAACGTGAGCAACTGCTGACGATCCTGCGGCATCAATCGGCGAGTGAACATGGCCCGCTCACGGACACCGAGCTGCGACGCCTAGCGCGCAAGGCTGGCCGCGAAGCTGTCCACGATGCAGCGTATGTTGGGAGCGTGGTTGCCGCTGCGCGCCATGGCCAAGGATCGCCCGCGCAGTTGGCCGCCCAGGCACACGCCGAACGTCTGCGCGAGCTGATTACGGACCAACTCGCGCTCTCCACCAAGGAGCTGGCGGTCACGGGCCGCGATTTGATGCAAGAGCTCACGCTCACGCCCGGACCCGAAGTAGGCAAGCTACTTGACCGTCTGTTAGAGGCCGCCCTCGAAGCCCCAGCCGTGAACACGCGCGAGCAGTTACTCGCTCAAGCCCGGCAGTGGCGCGCGGAGGGATGAGAGCATGTCCGGTTACGTGGATCTGCACCTGCACTACATTCCGAACGTAGACGATGGCGTGAAGTCGCTCGCTGACTCGGTGCGGTTGTGTCAGGGGCTCGCGTCGATCGGATACACGCGTCTGGTCACCACACCGCATATTCGCAGTGGCATGTTCGAGAACCGTAAGGCCGGTCTCGTCGCTGCCTTCGCGGCGCTGAAGGAGCAAGTCGCGCAGGTGCCGGGCCTACCGGCACTTGATCTATCGGCCGAGCATCACTGCGACAGCTTGTTTCTGGAGTTGTTCGAACAGGGCGAGCTCTTACCGTATCCGGACACACGCGCTTTACTGATCGAGTTCGCGAACGAGAGTCTGCCAGTCAGCTTCGATCGGTTGCTGTTCAAGCTCGCGCTCAAGGGCATGCGGCCGATCTTGGCCCATCCCGAACGCTACGTTCCGCTATTCAAGAGCACGCGACCCATCCAAGGGTTTATCGAGCAAGACCTCGGTTTGCAGCTCGATGTGATGGCTCTAATCGGCCGCTACGGTCGCGCACCACAACGCGCCGCGGAACGCATGCTCGAAGAGGGCGTGTACACGGTGGCCGCAAGCGATGCCCATCATCCAGACGATGTGCCGCGTGTGGCCGAAGCGATCAAAGCGCTCATCGCGATAGTCGGCCAAGATGAAGCGGACATTTTGCTGCGCGACAATCCCGAGCGGCTCTTGTCAGGCAGAGCCACGCTCTGATAGATCGAACGCTCGTGCCTGCCCCATCGCAGCCTCAATCCGCGCAAACACGCGAGCATCGCGCGGGGCCATCACTATTCGCCCGCGTCGCGCCCAAGTTTGTCATCTCGATCGTGCTCGGGGGCTTGTTCGCTTGGCTCGCCCAGCGCGGCGGCGTTCCGCTCGTACCCACGGCCAGCAGCATGCGCGGAGTACGGTGGGAGCTGGTCGTCGTCGCGACGCTGTTGTTGTTTGCATTGACGGTCGTGCGCGCCACGCGCTGGCGATTTCTGATCGCGCCCGTGAAGAAGTTGCCGCTGCGCGAAGTGATGCTCGTCAATTGGATCGGGTTCTTCGCGATTTTCGCGCTGCCTTTGCGCCTGGGTGAGCTTGCGCGTCCGACGTTGAGCAAGCTGCGCGCAGGCATTCCGATTTCGGCCGGCCTCGGTACGGTCGCCGTCGAACGCGTGCTCGATGGCACGATCACGAGCTGCTGCGTAGCGTGGGCACTGTGGATGCTCCCCCGCCGCGAAACGCAGGACCCGCTCGCTAACGGCATGCCCGTGTACGCCGGAGCCGTGCTGACCGTGTTCGTATGCGCGATGATCGCGCTGGCTGCATTTCTTTGGCAGCGCTCACTGGCGGTGGCTCTCACCGAACGCGTGTTTCGCCTGATTTCGCCTCGGTTGGGCGCGCTGCTGGCCTACAAAGTCGACAGCGTCGCCGATGGGATACGCTCGTTGTCCGAGCCGAAGCTAGCGGCTGGCTTCTTGTTCGAATCGCTGATTTATTGGGGTACCAACGCGTGCTTCATGTGGGTGCTTGGCATCGCCTGCGGGCTGCCTATGGAGTTCGGGCACGCACTTGCCGTCATGGGCATGCTCGCGTTGGGTATTCTTCTGCCGAGTGGTCCGGGCCTATTCGGCACCTTTCAAATTTCAGTCTCCACGGCACTCAAGCTCTACTTCGCTCCGAGCTTGGTCGTGGAGCAGGGAGCGGCGTTCATATTCCTGCTTTACGCGCTGAACGCGCTCACCATGATCGCCATCGGCGTGGTGCCGCTCGTCTACGCGCACATTCCATTCAAGACACTCTTGAATGCCCGGGCCACGGACGACTCGCTTGCCCGGCCTGCTACTTAGTCAATCTTACTGACTTTCTTGGCTAAGCCAGGCCCTGCCGTAGGCGCGGCTGCCCGCCGTTGACGTTTTTTGGACGAAGGGGAGCGGATCGGGGACCGTGTTCCCGTGAGCTCACGATCCATCCTTTCGGTTCTGACCTGCGTCTTGGCACTTTCGGGCTCGTTGCTGCCTGACCATGCTGCGGCCAAGCGACAACACGAAGTTCGCTATCCCTTCCAGCGCGTTTGGAACGCGGCCTTGCGCCTGGTGCGCGTAGACATGCGCTTGCCGATCACCGACCGCGATCCAGATACCGGCTACATGCTGTTCGAGTACGTCGATCAAGATCGAAGATACCCGGGCAGCATCGAGGTGATCACGGGCGAGCGCGACAAGCGTCCCTTGGTCACCGTGATCATCAGTGTGAGCGGGATGCCGAGTTACGTGGAGCAGATGATGCTCGACAAGCTCGACAAGAAGCTAAGCACTGAATACGGCGCGCCGATGGATCCGCCCAAGGTCGAAGATCCGCCAGCAAAAGAGCCAGCCAAAGAGCCGGAGCCCAAGCCTGACGACAGTGGCGAAGCCCCTGCTCCGACGACCACCGAAACGTAAGGTTCGACCGTCTTCGTTCGCAACTTGTACGGCGGTCGGCCGATACCTCAGCGTGACCTCTGATGCCCGGCTGGCCCTTACCGCTCTAATCGCCATGTTGGTCTGCGGCGCCCTGGCTCGTGCCACGCCGATCCCGCAAGCATTCGTGGCGGCGACACCGGCCCACGCGCGTTCGGCGCAAGCGGCCGCGCTCCGCGATGGGCTGACTATCGACCCCAATCAAGCGACGGCGGGAGATCTGGATTTGCTCCCGGGCGTGGGACCAAGCGTGGCTTCACGCATCATCGAGGCGCGTACGCGCGGCGGGCCGTTTCGTAAACCCGACGACATGCTGCGCGTGCGTGGGATTGGGCGCAAAACCCTCGAAAAGCTAAAGCCGTTTCTGCGCTTCGATTCACAGTAGATCGAACGTGCGCGACACACGCAGCTGCGCTTCCGTCGTGCCGAACACTTCCTTGTCGACCGCGATCATGCCGATGCGCACGTCGAGGCCCGTGGTCCATTCGCGCGTGATCAACCAGTCGACACCGAGCAGGACGTGGCCACCCGGCGCAACCGTGAACTCGTCGACTTTGAAGAGCCACGCAGTCGCGCCGCCTCCAAAGAAAGGCACCACGCTCAGAACATCCAGCAGGTACGCGACCTCGATGCGCGCACTCGCCACCGAGACGCGTTGCTCGCCGTCCGCTTGCAGCCCGTATCCGGCGTTGGCGCGCAGCACAAACATGTCGCCTAAACCGTAGCTCGCGCCGAGCGAGAGCGACGCACCGGGTGCGGGTAGAAGGCCATCAGGCGCGACATGCATGTAGCCAAGGGCCAGATCGGCCGAGGCCTGACCGTCGTATGCGCGGGCATTACTCACACTGAGCAGGGTGAGCAGCGCGGCAAGCCAGCATGGCCCCGCGAGTACGGTCCAGAAACGCGTGCAATGGCGAGGCATTGCGGGGCGATATCACAGTCGGCGCTAGCGGCCAACGAACGTTGACTTGGAAGGGCTTGACGGTATAGTCCAGCGCTTTTTAACGGCGCAAGCGAGCAGTCTTGCCGCAGCGCACGAGAGCCGACACAGCAGGCACAACGGTGGCGATCAGCATGGCCGAAGAACACAACTTGGAGCCCGACAATACGGAGCCCGATCTCGGTAACGGCGACCCGACAGGGTTTCCGCCCGGCGACACGACAGGCCTCTCGCAGGGAGGCGTGCCCGCGCTACCCGTCATCGCGAAAGGGATGACTCCTGGTCAGCGACTGGCGGCCAAAAAGGCGCAAAAGTCCGTCAAAAAGAAAGAGTTCAAGGACGAGCTCCAACAGAAAGAGCAGGAAGCCCAGGAGCAAGCGCAGGCTCAGGCGCAGCGCAACGCGACGAGCGAAGCCCCCGCCCTGCCTGAGGAAGTGCAGAAGGTTGCGACTGACTTCAGCGACTTCGTGCACGAGAATCAGGGCCGGATCATCGGCGGCATCGTGGCGTTCATCGTGATCTCGGTGGCAGTGATCCTGCTGCAGCGATTCACGCAAGGTGGCAACGCCGAGGCCGCAAGCGCGCTCAAGTCGGCGATCGAAACCTCGACTGCCACCATCGATGCGGAAGACAAAGACGGCAAGACCGACGACGGTAAGCCTGTGTTTGCCACGCGAGAAGATCGCACCAAGAAGTCGCTGCAGGCGTTTGCCTCGGTGTCAAAGAAGTTCAGCGGCGATGCAATCGCATCTTGGGCCAAGCTCGGCGAAGCAGCCGCTCAGGTTGAGCTTAAGGCCTACGATAAGGCCGTCGCGCTCTACGACGCAGCCTACGCGGCGGGCAAGGATGATCCCGCGCTTGCGGCGCGCGCGCTCGAGGGGCAAGGCATCGCGCTCGAAGCCGCCGGTAAACGCGACGAAGCATTGAAGCGTTACGAGCAGCTCAAGGGCGTGACGGGCCAGTACAACAAAGACACGGCCGAGTACCACGTGGCGCGCCTGACTTTGGCCAAGGGCGATCGTGCGGGCGCCACGAAGATGTTCAAGACGCTCTACGATCGACTCAGCGACGTCAAAGAGGGGGAGCCCGCGAGCAAGTACCTCAAGGGTGAAGTGGAGATTCGTCTGGCCGAGCTCGACAGCTCGCTCGTGGACAAGGGCACCACGCCTGGCGATGGCGCCGAAAGCTTCTCGCAGGAGCAACTGCAGCAGCTGCTCGAGCAGCTGAAGATGAAGGGCGGCATGCCCCAGGGAGCCGGCGCGGAATGAGCTTCTCGGATGTGGCCAAGCCGCTGCGCCCTTGGCTACATCGCGTGATGCTGGCGGTTCCGATCGCAGCGAGCGTGGTCTCGGCCGCAGCGTGCGGCGCGCATTTTGCCGACGGAGACTACCGCTGGATTGGTGGCGCGCGTACGCCCGAGCCGGGCAAAGGCGCGCTGCGCGTGCAATGGACGCGCGAGCTTACGCCGGCCAAGCGCGGGGCGTATCGTCCGGTTGAAAACGCGATTGCCGCGATCGATACCGTCCACGGCCGCGTCTATGTCGGGGCCGTCTCCGGAGAGCTGCATGCGTTCACGTTCGAGGGCCAAGCGCTCTATCGCTTCGAGCTTCACGAGGCGATCGAATGCGAGCCTGCGCTCGATCCCGAACGCGACGAGCTTTACACGGGCACGGAGCGCGGCGAGTTTTACGCGCTGACGCCGAGCACGGGGCTCATTCGCTGGAAGGTCGAAACGACGGGGGCCATTCGACGCCGTCCGTTCATCTCGGGCGACGCCGTCTATGTGGTCACGGAAGAAGATGTGGTCGAAGCGTTCAGCCGCGCGGATGGCAGCGTGTTGTGGCGCTACGAGCGTGAGCGTGACGAAGGCTTCCTCGTGGCCGGACACGCGGGCTTTCTCGCGCTCGAGGGCGGCCGACTCGTCACCGCGTTCAACGACGGCCGCGTAGTGGCGCTCGATGCGCTGGATGGCCGCGTGAAATGGGAGCGCGACACCTCAGTCGACGTCCCCGAAACCGACCCCGGTCGCCCGCGCTACACCGATGTCGACAGCACGCCCGTGTTGATCGGCGAAACGTTATACGTCGCGTCGTTTGGCGCAGGCTTGTACGCGCTCGATGTAAACAACGGCAGCGTCTTGTTTCGGGATCCCGAATGGACGGGCGTGACCGGTCTCGCAGCCGCCGACGATGGCGTGGGCTTGATCATCGTTTCCGCTGATCTGGGCGTGGCCTATTACGAGCCAAGCACAAGGTCAGCCCGTTGGGTGCGGCCTGCGCAGCGCGGATCGTTGGGCGTGCCGACGATCGCCCGCGGAGTCATCGTGCTCGGCGAAAGTAAGGGGTCGCTCTTGGCGATCGAACAGGCCACCGGCAACGAGCTGAGTCGCATCGATGCCGGCCATGGCTTTGTCGCTGCAGCATCGGTAGATGCCGGCCGCGCCTATGTCGTCACCAATGGCGGAACATTGATGGCGATGCGCCTTGTGGTGCCTTGATCAGCGTTCGTCTGCGTTTTAGGGAACGCTACATCTCCCACGCAGGCAGCCAGGTGGCGTGAAAGCCGTGGGGAATCCGCTGCGGCAATGCGACGCGCGCGATGGGGCCCTCGCTCAACGCACCCGCGCGCAGAATCTGAAAGCTGCTGGTGTGCGTGCGCCGGTCGTAGACAAAGCAGCCGAGGTAGCCGTCTTCTTCGCGCGGGCGCGTGGAATCCTCCATGAATGCCGCCTCGGACACGGCCGCATCGTCGCCGAAATCCCAGCGTTCGACTCGGCCGCTCTCAAGCTCGGTGCGCGTGAGATAGCGCCAGTGATCGAGTTCATGATGATCGAACGTCACTGCATAACCGTAACGTGAACCCTTGCCGATCTGACGCGGATCGATGACGGGCAACACGATGGGGAAGTCCGTCACGCGCTCCCGTTGGACCTTACCATTGCCTGCAAGGTCGATCGTGAAACGCGTCGTGTAGCTATACGTAGCCTTGGCTGCTTCCAGATCTTCCGGATACTCCACCGCCACGCGCTCCATGCATTCCGCGTAGAAGACCAACGTATTGCCGCGTCTTTGGCCGTTGAAGTAGTGGTAGATGTAACAAGGATCGGTCTCGAAAAAGCGCGTTTCCCAGCCACGTCCGCGAATCGGCAACACGCCAAAACGAGTGCCGCGTTCGGGCGCCCAGCGCAGGTAATCACTCCCGCTTGCGCCGCCCGAAAGGTCGAAGATCGCCGGCGCGTCCAAGAAGACCGCTTGATCCCCCGCAATGCACAGGTCGTGGATCATCACAGGATCCGGAATATCGATGACGTCGTTGGTGAGCAAGCTGCCATCGCAATCGATCAAGTAGTAGCGAAGGTAAGGTGCGAAGGGCGAGTAACCGAAAGCGACGAGCTCGTCCGTATCGGGCAGCTTGTGCGGGTGGCCGGTGAAGCGATCGAGCTTTTTGCCGCCGAAACGTGCGGGGCCGAGCGTGTTCAAGTCGTAGTCGAGCGCGAGCGGCGGGCCGTTTTCGCTGACTGCCAAGAGTCTGCCGGCGTGGGCCGCCACGCTGATGTTGGCGACATTCTTGGCGATGCCCGCCCGCATCGCATGCTCAGGATCGGGCGGTCGAAAGCCGTTGTTCATCCCGTAGTAGACGCCGCGGCCAAGCTTGCGTTCGTAAGCGAGCTGACGCGAGACCACCCAACGATTGCGATAGCTGACCTTACCGTGTTGAATGCGGACGCTGTGAATCATGCCGTCGCCGTCGAACGGGTGATAGTGCCCGGGCGGCTCGAACTGTTGATTCGGGCCGTTGCGCAGAAAGAGGCCGTTGATCGATGCGGGAATCTCGCCCTCGACCGCCAGGTTGTCGACGCTGAGCTCCTCGCTCACCGGCGCGTAGTTGCCCTGTAACGTGCGGTTATCGCTGCGTTCCCACCAAGGGTTGGCATGGTGTTTTTCAGCGCGCGCATCGAACGGCGTGTCCATAAGCAAAGCCTCCGATCGAAACATTAGTGAGTGTTCACTAACATTGCAAGATCGAACTCTGGGTGCGCGTGCTGGACAGGCACCCGGGCGCGCGCGATCTTGCCGCCATGCAAGATCTGCAAGGAAAAGTCGGCGTTCTCACTGGGGCTTCGCGCGGGATTGGTTTGCACGTTGCGCGTCTGTTGGCTGCGCGGGGAGTGCGGCTGTGTCTTGTGGCCCGATCGGCTGAGGCGCTCAGCGAGGTCGAGCGTGAGCTGAAGGCGGCAGGTCATGTGTGCATGACTGTGGCGGCCGATGTCAGCGACCGACGGGCGCTCGAAAGTTTGGTGAAGGCTGTCGAAGCGGAGCTTGGCCCCATCGATGTGCTCGTGAACAACGCGGGCATCGAACACATGTCGATGTACGAGACGATGCCGCTCGATGAGATCGACCAGTTCATCGACATTAATTTACGTGGTCCGATGCTGCTCACGCGTTTGGTGTTGCCAAGCATGTTGGCGCGCGACGTCGGACACATCGTGAACGTGTCATCGCTTGCTGGCTTGGGGCCTACGGCGTTTGGCGAACCTTACGGTGCAACCAAGCACGGCTTGGTCGGATTCAGTCGCGCGTTGCGAGCATCGCTCAAGACGCGGGGCTCGAAAGTAAGTGCGTCGTCCGTGTGTCCGGGATTCGTGTCGGGTGCGGGCATGTTCGAAGACAACCGAAAACGCACGGGCATCGAAGCTCCCAAGATTCTCGGTACATTTCCGGTGGAGGGCGTCGCGCGCGCCATCTTGGAAGCGATCGACAAGGATGCGCCGGAAGTGATCGTCAACGGCCAACCGATTCGCCACTTGCTGGCGCTCGGCATCATGTGGCCGCGCGCCATGGAGTGGATGACGCGCATGGTAGGCGCCAACGATGCGTTGTACGGCGCCGCCAAAGCAGACGCTGCACTACACGCGAATGCGCTCACATCTGACGCGCCGCAGCCACAAATGCGATGAGCACCAAGCCGATGCCGAGCGCGCTTACCAGAAACGCAAATGCGCCGCCAAAGAACAAAGGCAGCACGAACCAGCGACTGCGCGGCGACAGCTCATGGTGATAGGCAAACGAGCGCCATTGCCAGCCCTCCGGACGCTTGCGACCTCTACCGAGCAGGTAACCCAGGAGCGCGAAATATAAGATCTCGAGCGGAATGCCTACCGCAGCCGAGCTGAGCATGAGCGATTGGCCCGTCTCCAGCAGATCCTGCCAAGGGACGAGCACCGTCGCGGTCACGGCTCCGAGTGCCAACATGACGAGAAACGCCCACGCGAGCTCGAGCATAGGGAGCATCATAACGCGTTGCGCGGGCGCAAGCGCGGCGTGATTGCCGACGCGGAGACTCGCAAAACTAGGTGGCGGTCTCGTACACGGGCGCAAATCCCCCACCTTCGGTGCGAAAGTTGGTGGTCTGCCCCTGATAGAGGCGCGCGGCCACAAGTTGTACGCGGCCCTGGTATGCATAGTTGCGGACATCGAGCTTGAGCTCGCGCTTTTCTTCGCCTATGCGAATCGAACGGGAACTGGGCGGCACCAAGCTCTGCGCAACGTAAGGTGTCTGCAGCACGTTCTCGAATACCGTCTTGGTGATCTTGTCGCCGCGGTAGGCCGCTTTGCTGCCAAAGCCGCTCTGAGGTTTGAAGAACAGATTCTTGCGCGTAGCCCACAACTCCTCGCGCAGAGTTGCGCTTACGACGCGCGTGTGCGGTACATGCCGCAGCAAGAGCGCGATGTCCGCAGCGTCGACCCCTAGCTCTGTCAATGCAGACTGATCGCTGAGCGTGACGAGTCTACGTTTGTCTGCATACAAAGCGTGCGCGCGCGGGTGCGGCGTAATCACGGCCAGATCCTCGCGCAGCGCTTGCACGAGCACCGCATGCTCAGGTTGCTGAAGCGCGAAGTCCGTCAGCCGATTGTAGACGAGATCGATGGGCTCGCCGCGCACGGTGAGCTTGCCAGCTTGAATACTCAGGTCCTTGGGGTCGCAGATATCCGCCGCAATACCGTGCGCTTCAAAGAGGCGGGTGAACAACACAAACTCCGGATACAAGTACTGACTTGCGGGATCGTGGTCCACGATGGCTACGCGCTTGAGAGGAGTGTTACCGCGTGCAAGCGCATGCTCGGCGCGAAACATGGTGATGAACTCGTGAGTGGGATCGGCTTGGCCTACGCGAAAAGCCTTCGCGACTTCTTCGCAACACGCGCGCTGCGCACTCTGCAAGGTCGCACTCAGCATCGCCCCTCCAGGGTTGGTGTTGATCTCGATCAGCTGGGGCCCGGCATCTGACAAATGAAAATCGTAGCCAAGGAAGGCACCGACCGCTTTGGATTCTATGCGCGCGTGCTCATGCGCATCGGACAGAGCCAGCGCGCGATACTTGGGATGCGCCACGACACGTTCCATGGCTTCGATCACGGCGCGCATGGTGGCCAGATTGTGGGCATCCACGAACACGCCCGCGCGCGAAAACAAGTGCGGATGGCTACGCTGCAAGTCCTCTGCACAGAGCTTCGATTCGTGTTTGGCCAACGCGGCGGCAAGCAGTGCTTGATCGACAACGATGCAGTGACAGTCGGCGTTGAGAGTACTCGCGATGCTCTCGGGTGCAGGGCTGCTCATACGAGCCAGTGTACGCCGCTGCCCGTACGTGGTCTCGACTTAGGTGCTTGAGCTTGGGCAAACCAACTTTACTGTGCGCAGCTTCGGGGTGCGCGGGGTAGGGCTTGGCACCATTCTGTTCGACCTATATGTGGCAAGCCTTTGACTTAGTTCTTCGCCGTCGTCGCAGCGTGCGCCGTTTTACGCCTCAAGCCATTCCGGAGCAGGACATGCGCGACGTGCTAGAGGCTGGAGTGCTTGCGCCGAATAGCTCCAATTTGCAGCCGTTCGAGCTGTATTGGGTGCGCTCGCCGGACAAGAAGGCCGCGCTCGTGAAAGCCTGTTTATCGCAGAGCGCCGCGCGTAAGGCCGCCGAGCTTGTGGTGTGCGTGGCACGTTGGGACCAATGGGATGCCACGCGTGCTGAGTATCTGGCGTTCCTGGAGCGCGACCCAGAGAGCGTGCCCAAGAGCGTCATGCTCTATTACAAGAGCTTGAGCCGCGGCCTGTATTCGCTCGGTCCGCTTGGCTTGGCAGGCAAGGCACGCGAGCTTGCTGCCACGATCGCGGGGCTGACGCGCGCCGTGCCACGCGCACCTTACGATCGTGAAGACATGCGCGTATGGGCAGTGAAAAGCGCGTCCTTATGCTGCGAGAACATGATGCTCGCGGCTGCCGCCAAAGGCTTCGATTCATGTCCCATGGAAGGCAACGATCCGCTGCGCGTGGCGGACGTTGTCGGCCTGTCGCGCGCCGAATGGAAGCAAACGTGGGACGTGCCGATGGTGCTGTCCTTCGGCTTTCGCGATCCCAAGGGCGGAGTATGGGGTACACAATGGCGTCGCAGTCGCGAAAAACTTATCCACGAGATCTAATGGGTAAGATCTCGTCCCCGCCC
The DNA here is from genome assembly GCA_046598735.1 of Polyangiales bacterium. Classification (GTDB taxonomy): domain Bacteria; phylum Myxococcota_A; class Polyangia; order Polyangiales; family DASUME01; genus DASUME01. Next base: position 8,639 of record JBKJIA010000317.1, on the reverse strand, counting down.
AATGTGGAATGCTAAGGTTTAGGGTCTGGCGACGTCGCGTTGCCGGCCAACTGTTCCGCGAGCGTCACAACCTCCGGCATCCAGCGCGCGAGATCGGGCACCAGGTTAGCGGCGTCGAGCCCGGCTGCGTGCAATGCGTCATGGTGGTGACTGAGGGCCGCGATCAGTAGCTCCATCGCTTCGCGACGTTCCGCCTCGAACGCGCGCGTCCGTGCTTCGCCGAGCGGCGCGAGCTGCGTTTCGACTTCGCCTATCTGAACGTCAAGTTCCGCACGCCTTTCGCGCAACGAGACAAGCTTCTTGTCGAGCGTCTCACGGCGGCGCTCTTCGGCCTTGGATAGGCCCTGACTCATTTTGACCTCGACGCGCGTCACTGCATAAGCACGACCTTCAAGCACGCGAATCGCTTCTGCGAGCTCGGGATGGTCCGCTACCGCAAGCGCACGGCGTAGCTCGAATTCCCTGCGCTTCAGGGCCTCTAGCTGCTCTTCGATGCGCTTGCGATCGGTGGCAGGTGAGTTGCCATCCGTCGTGGCCTCGAGAGGATCGGCATCGGCCGCGCTTTCCTCGTTGCTCGTGGAGCTGGGTTCGGCAGGCGCGGCTTCCGCTTGCGTCTTATTTTTGCGCCGAGGTTCGCGCGTCTCTTTGGTCGTATCCATGGCGGTCACTGATAGGGGAACGCCACCGCGATTGCAAGGCCTGTGCTTTGCAGCTGTTCCACGGATACTCTAGCAGGCTAGAGTTCCCGCCGATGGGACTTTTGCAGATCGAACACCAGCTGATGCGGCATGCGCAAGCAGAACGTCGACGCTGGCAAGAGATCGCAGCGCTGCTGATGCAAGTGGACAAGGAAAGACTCTGGGAAGGGCAGGCCCCCTCGTTCACCGCCTGGCTCCAAGGCATGGCGCGCCGAGCCGATTTGCAGGAATCGGTGTTTTGGCGGTGTTTAAAGGCGGGTCGCATCTACCTTGAGCTAAGCGGACGCGACAGTCTGGGCGTCGATCTTACGGTGTCGGCCGAGTCGCTCGAGCTTGTCGATAAGATTCGTAGGCACGCCCCCAAAGTGGTGAGCGCCGAAGTCCTGAATCGCACGCTTGATGGCGATCTCTCGCGGACTGAGCTGCGTCAGGTATGGAGTACGTACAAGGCGGCCGCTGGCGGCACGACGGATCGCGGGCGTTTGCCCCATGATCCCCAAGCACGCGCCGAAACGCTGGATGCAAAGCGCGCTCAGTGGGAGGCAGAAAAACGCAAACCGGAGAATCGCGCCGAAGTACGCCGTGGCGAGCTCGTCACGGCGTTCCGCGCCTTCGATTGGGTGGGCCCGCACGATCAAGCGCGCATTGAAACGCGCATCGTCGGTCTCACCGGCAGACTTGCGGCGTTAGGGGTCGTGCGCAGGCGATCGGATGCAGCAGGCGCGCTAGAAGTCCACGGGCTTTGGACGTGCGTCTCACATCCCGAGCTCGCCGATTTCGAATACGCGGCGCCCGCCGGGATCGACTTCATGTGGCTTGCGATTCCTGACGAGCTCGCCGAGGTTGCGCCTGGCAAGGCTCCTCGCTTGCTGGGATTGCTCACGATGAAGCGTAAGGATCAACTCAGCGTGCTGCGGCCTGCGCAAAGACGAAAGGTCGAGGCGTCGACGCGCTGCGACTTGCTGACCTGGCTGTTGAGCCGCGCCTATCTATGGCCCTGATGGAATAGGCCGCATTTAGCGTACGCAACGCACGCTAAATGGATCATCTACGTTCGGCGCATCGAAGGATTCGCCGTTCGTGAAGTTCACGACCCACGCGTCGTCGATCGGGTCCACGTAGGGCGAAGTGGAATTAGTCCAGGCCCATTCTTCCGGCGTGTCCGGGAACGCGATGGGATCGATGGTAGGGAAGTAAGTGGTATCCACCAACGACTCGAGCTCCGGCAAATTGGGCAACTGCCAACCTCCACCCGCAAGGTCTAGCTCGGCGCAGTAGCGCTTGGCCTCTGCCAGCGTGTAGAGACCCGGTGCGACGTTCTGTTGCCACGTGAGCCAGGTCTTGGAGTCAGCTACGGTACCGTCATCCAGGATCGCGTAACGCTCCACGCTGATGCTGTCGATGCTGCGCTCTCGATCGTTGGAGGCTGCTTCCACGCAGCCCGCGCCTAGAGCGCAGGCGAGCACCGCGGTACTGCAGCCGCGCGCGGTAACACTCAGAAACGATAGGCTCGACATGATGGATCCCTCACTCGCTGTGTACGGGAGATTGGCGCGCAGGTACCATGTAAGCAACCGCGTCTTACTCCCCCAACGGGCTCAGTGTATACAAGGTCGCAAAGATTACCCATTCCCAATCTCCACAATGTGAGACGACCCGCAGTATGAGATTATCTCCCGGTCGATGTTCTGGGCGAGCGTCCGCGTTTCGTGATACGTCATGCGTCGATGGGGGAGCGGGTACGGCCGATCGAGGCTCTGGGCGCAGTGGGCCTGTTGGTGCTCGTGGGCCTACATGCTGCGGCGCCGATCACCTGCACGGACTTCTTCTGGCACTTGAAGCTCGGTCAGATCATCGCGGCCAATGGCAGTATCCCAAGCACGGACTTGTTCTCCGCCGTGCACCCAGAGTCCGCCTACGTGCAGCCGCAATGGCTTTGGGAATGGCTTGCAGCGCACGTCTATCGGTTGGGCGGCTTCGCGGCGATTCGCGGGTTTCAAGCGCTCGTGCTGGTGTCTAGCTTTGCCGGGCTCTACTGTTTCGTCCGCCGCGTCACAGCCCGTGCGAGCGCCGCTTTTCTCGTGTGTTGGCTGGCGTTGATGTTGTTCGAAGATCGTTTTCGCGCGCGGCCCGATGCGATGACCTTGGGCTTCGTAGTCCTGACCTTACCTATTGTCATGGGCCGTTTCGCAAGCACCCGCGCGTTGCTTGCTTATACGTTCGGGCTGGCACTCGTGTGGGCCAACATGCACGGTGGTGCCAGCATTCTGCTCATACTCTCGCTCCTCGCGCTGATGGCTGGGGCTGTGATCGAGGGCGTGCTCGGCGATGATCGCGCATCTTCCTTGCGAGCGACGTTGCAGCTGCTTGCCGTTGCCGTGCTAGGCGCGCTGTGCTCGCCCACGTTGGTGCGCGGCCTGGCCCATTGGGCGACGCTTATCGGCCCGCAAATCCAGACTGGCAACGAAGAGTGGATGCCGACGTATACGGTGCTCACCCAAGGCATAACACCTTGCACCGTGCTCATCGCAATCGCACCGACTCTGGTCTTCGTGGCTTACGTTTGCGAACAAATCGCGTGGACTCGTAAGCACCGACGCAGCGTTGGTGCCATCGGCGAATGGTTCCTGTGCGCAGGCTACTTAGCGCTGAGCCAGCAGGCGATTCGCAATGTGTTTCTCTGCATCGTTCCCGTCATCTTCATGCTGCGTCGGCGCGCAGACAGCCCCGCCCGCTGGTTGAATCCCGCCCTGCTTGCGGGCACGGCCGTGGTTGCGATCATCACCTTACAAGACGTTGTCGACCGAAGTTACGGCGGGCTGAAGAACGCTCAATCCCTATTCCACTACGACTTACTACCGGATACATACCCCGAAGAAGCCGCCAATTTTCTCGAAGAAGCAGGCATTCGCGGCGGCATGTTCAACGAAGGGAAGTGGGGTGGTTACCTTATCTTTCGCGCGTGGCCCGCGTCCCACGTCTTTGTAGACTCGCGCCAGAACATGACCTCACAGATGTGGCAGGTCTTTCTCGCCACGCTTTCGATACCCACCCGCGTCGCAGCACTCGATGAAGCACAGCGTCGCTGGGACGTGGAGCTTGCCGTGTTTCGTGGCCCCACATTCCCTTTGGGCGTACCACCTGCCCATTGGCAGCTGCTCTACAAAGCCGGCGACCAAGAGGTGTACCAGCACCGCAGTGGCCGTCATGCACGCGAGAACGAGCGCCGAACGCTAGCCTGGCTCAGCGCCCATGGCGTGCAGCCGCACGAAGACCTTACCCAGTCAGCCACGCGCATCGGCGCGGAAACCTGGCTCGCTACGCCATTTCAGAAACAGACCATGCGGCGCGCGCTGGCCGAAACCCAAAGGCAGGACCCGAAAGCCCGCGCAGAGGGTTACGTGCACGTGGGAGAAATCTACTATCGCGCGGGTCTCATGCGGCCGGCATTGAGCGCCTTTTCCGCTGCCGAGCGCCTGGGTCCCATGCCAGCGCGCGCGATCTACCTCGATGCATTCTGCAGCTTCGCCACGGGCGACTACCAGCGTGCCCGCACAAAGATGGGCAACCTGGTCGACCTGCGCGGACTCAGTCGCAGGCAAACAGAACGGTTGTCCATGCTCGCCGAAGAGCTGCGTTCCAAACCGTAAGGTTTGCTCACCACGGAAATTGCGCCTGAAAAAAGAATTTGCGCGACAGGCTGGCTCGCCCCCCGCCAGATGCTCGGGAGACCGACTATTTTTTCGCGGCTTCTGCGGGCGATGCCGTCTTCTCGCTGTCGCGCTGCTCACGCCACTTGGCGAGCTTGCGCGCGGCACGGATCTTCTGCTTTTTACGGGTGGGTGAGTCTTGTGGGCTGGCCATAGTGGGCGCTTTATAGTGGAAAGGGGCGCACCCAGGCAAGTCGCGGCGTGCTGGAAGTGGCTCGCTGGTCGCGATCGCGGTCGCGCGAGCCCGCGCGGCCATGCACTGGGACGATCCTGGTGCCGATTTTACATAATATACATTCTGCGAACTGTGCGTGTCAGCGGTTTATAGAGATGTCCTAGGGCCTAGTGTCCCGCAAGCGCGGCGCGCCCAGCCTACTTGGCGCTCGAGGCTTCGACCTGTAGGCCGACGGGAAGAGAGATCACGGAACAGACGGACCGTTCTTTCTGGCGCCGGTGCTCGGCGATTTCGGCATCGGCAAGGCTGGGTCATTTCGTCTCGCGCGCGCCCGGCGTGCACGACGGTATGTACGTCGCGGCGCTTTTGCGGCTCGTAAGCGCCCAGTCTGACCCGTCTTTGCCAGTGAATCTGCTTCAGCGACGCGCGTATTCCCACCGCGCTCCGACGGCAACACCCACATAGTCAAGTGCATTGACTTACTATTTGCATCATGCCAGCAGGACTCGGACTACTCTGAGCACTTTGTGGACCAACCCTGCCTGCGACGAGCACCAACTCGAGTGCGTTCACCGTCATCGCGTTCGGCTGCCTATCTCGGGTCGGTTCACTTGTGGTCCGCGTGGCGGCCACCCGCCGTCATGCCCAAGGCGCATTGGCCGGTCCAGTCGTTGCGGGCGAGCGCCTTGTTGGCGTAGTAGTTCGCATCACTCTGGGCGATGGCGGCCGCACCCGCTGCAACATAAAGCAGCGAACACTCGGGGATGAAAGTGAAGTAGGAGCCGCCATCGATGCTGATGCCGAGGTGGCCCCCCACAGCAAACCAACCCTTTTTATCCCGTGTGCCCGCGCGCAGCTCAGGGCCCCCGAACACGGCATTTCCCTCACCCATGTCGGCTCTGGCAATGACGGGGAGCGCAAACACTTTCATGTCGTGCTCAGGCTCAAATTCCTCGTCGAAGAGACTGTCTTCGTCTTCATTAACCGTGGCTTGTGAGTACGCGGGCATGACCATCAAGTCGAGCTTCTCACCGTCGAGCACACGGGCATTGATCCCCGTTTCGAGGCCAGTGACGGAAAGTTTTCCGCGCGCTTCCAAATCGTAAGGCAGGCCGACGCGCACAGCGACCTCGGGGCCCAAGCCGCGTGCATTTCCGGCCAGCGCAAAGCTGCCACGTACGTGCCCGGGCCGAAGCGGCTCAGGTTCCTGCAAGAGAGTGGTGGAATAGCAGGCGGCGCTGAAAAGTAAGGTCAGCAGCGACAGTACCAAAAGGGTTCGGATGACACTCGGCGGCATGATGCGCCTGGCCCAAGCAAGAGTCGTGCCCGCTTTGCGGAGGCGAATCCACCGGTGATTCCGGCGTGCGCGTGCCCAAGCGCTCGACGGCGTGGGCGCATCTTTCACGCTTCGGTGTGAACGGGGCGCACCCGACCCGGCGGTGCCCGTGAGCGACATCGGCCCCACGACAAATGATGCCCGTCTTTGTTGTGACCGACGCCTGACGAAGTTAGCAGGATGGCCGTGTGGTTCCGCAGCGGGGTGTTTGCTTCGGCAATGGCAGTGTCGGCCACACCCTCAGGCTCGGCGTGCGACAGCTTGGAGCGGGGTGCCGTGGCGAGCCTCGGTCTCAAGCGTCCGCGAGGATGTCGCGGTGGGTGCCGCTATTCGTGCCGAGCCTGCTGCCGCGGGAAGCGGCGCTCAGAATAGTCCCGATGCTGCGTTGGCTCGGCCGGTCGCTGCGCAACGAATGCGAGGAAAATGCACCTTCGATATTTGCGCGCGCTGCCGCTCGCTGGAGCGCCCGAGTGACAGCTCTTGGATGAATGCGCTGATGCTCGATGCTGGCGCCGAGTATCACTCGGAATAGAGGTCCGGAAGGTCGCCCTACTCTTCCGATCCATTCTTGAAGGGCGCGCACGGGGCAGGTCTTCGGCGAGCCGCCAAAGGGAAGCTCGGTCGACTCACCGATTGCGAGCTGGTCGGCCTTACTTTTGCGCACGTGGAGTGTCGCGCCGTTGGCTGTGAAGCGCACGTCTGTCATGTCGAAGCCTGAGAGTTCGCTGGAGCGGAAACCGCCGGCGAAGCCAACCAGAATCAGGGCTCGACGCCGGTGTGCCTCTGAGCGTCAGCCAGCGCGTAGAGCCAGCACTGCTGCACCATAGGATCCCACGGGCCAAGGAAGGCCTTACGCAGCGTAGTGCGACGCGTGATCGCGGTCGTAGCGCCAGCAACGATCACCCGAGGCGAGGTCATCGGGCACGGCTTGAGCAAAACGCATGCTGGTGATGTGGCGCATGGTTTCGGTAGCTTAGGCAGTGCATTCCCACGCGCCCGCCGTCCTCCGCCAGGCGGCCGCCACCCAGGCCTCAGTCGCGTGCGCCGTCGGGCTGGACAGACTTTCGGCTACCTGGGAGGGATCGGTCGCCTGGGAGGGTTCGGTCGCTCAGTGAATGCCAGTGTTCGCAGCCGGCTCAGCGCGCCCCTGCCCCATTGACGGCCTGCTCGCAAATCGCCCACGCTTCATTCGATCGCGCCCTCGAGCGTTGTGTCCACGACGAGCGTGACGTCCTGCGGTATGAGCTGCCCAGAGCCGTCAACCGTCAGGGTGAGTGGCACGGCAGCGTAGTCAGTCCAGCCCTGCATCAGGAACGGGTTAAACGGGCCTGCGTACGACACATTGACGTATATCGTTCCCGGCTTGGGTGCATCGGTCATGACCCAAGTCTCGCAGCGGAGGTCGACGCAAGCGAGCGGCTTCTCACCGCCGTAATCGGACGTGTCAGGGGTGTAGTACCAATGGGCGATCGAACCTGCCGCGGGCTTCCCATCCTGGTCGACGACCTTGACCCGCACCGCACCGGTGGCCGGCGCTGGGGTCACAAGCCAGTCGCGCTCGTCCAGGATCTCGGCGTGTTGCACGTTCACCGACGAACGGAAGGTCTCGGGATCGACACAATAAGTACCGAAAGTCGGCAGGGTAAGGTGTAGCACCTGTGCCGGCCGCTCATCGGTGCCGGGGTTGACTCGCGCGAACGTCGAAGCGTAAGGAGAGCAGGCAGCAGTCATCGGGGCCTCGGTGATGCGTTCCGCCGAAACGACGATCGGCGCGGCGAACGCCTCCGCCACCACCCACTCGGAGCAAGGAGGCATCCCACCCGAGGCGCACGCTGCGGGTTTCGCCTCCAGCCAGAAAGGATCAGACGGAACCGGCTGGTAGAGCACGCGCTTGGCGAGCACCGCTCTTCCTTCTTCGTCCACGGTCTTAATCAGGAGCGGCGGCCCGCCGTTAGGTGCTGCATCTGGGGAACCTGCACCGCTTCCGCCTTCGTCGCAGGCTGCGGCGAGCAACAGGAGTAGGCCAGGGGTCAAGCGGTCCAAGGTCAGGTGAGTAGAGGGCGGTCTCGGCATGTTGCCGGCAAGCCTAGCAGCATTGGCGGCCTAGTCTGAGACCTACCTCGCCCCAGGCGCGAACGCGCAGGGGCTTGAGTCGACCAACGGGGTAGGGGTCCCGGATTTGTCTTAGACACCACGGGGGCGGGTGATCGGACGGTCATAGCCAGAACAAACGGGGGTCGCCCTCAAACGACCAATGTTTACGAATGTAACAGAATCAATATTCGGCGAAATTGTCAGGCATGGCCGAAGGGCGGCCCGTGTACCGGCGCTGCCGCTGCACTCCGTAAAAAGTAAGATTGGTCGTGTGTCAGCTCCTGGGACGGAGCGTCGGCCACCATCCATCCGGGGAGAGAAGCTCGATTGAACTCGGTCCGGCACGGCAACACGGTTGAACGCAACGCGTTGCTCCTCCGCCCCTCGGCCCATGCCCCTTCGGCCATCCCTGACCATCTCGCAGAAGTGAATATATGGGCCAGTTCGATTGCGGTCGGCGCGGAGCCTCGGGGCGGGCGTGTCTAGCGAAAGGCTTTGGCTGCGCCTCGTGCAATAAATTACGGTGTGAGTCCTCGACGGGGGTACATAGGGGCAATGCGAACTTTAAGCGTCATCGCGGCAAGCCTCGTGCTCGTGCTCGCCTGCAAGAAAAAAGACGAGGCTCC
>JBKJIA010000588.1:0-9724 GCA_046598735.1 Polyangiales bacterium | reverse complement strand
CTATCGCGTCAGAACGGGTCGACCGTGTCGTCGACGATCTGCCTTTGCGCAACGAAGAACCCGATCACGGTTGCTCGTGGCGGTGGTGGAAGCCGGCGAAGCCTAGTTCCTACACTCCTTCACTGGGCCAGCACGCTGTACGATGCGACTCGATAGTTGAGCGAGCATGCGCGTTGAAAGGCCGGCGCGATGGACCAGCGCTAAGTCCTTCTCGATCGCTTCGTCATACCGCCGACCTGGCGGCCACCACGTGGCTCTCACAAGGCGCTAATCCTCCATTTCCGGTGCCTATCGCCGTATGAAAACGCGGCCCTAACTTTCACGAAGAGCCAGAAAATGCAGACCCGATGCCACCGAGCCTGTGCCGGTGCGAGGCCGGTGCGATTGTTCGGTTTGGTAGCCTCAAGACTCCTCAGATGCCCGGCTTTTGCGCCCCCTCATCGTTCTCCGTCCTGATCCGGACGCCTTTCCCTTCGGTCGCTCGAAAATCGTCGCCGACCTTGACTCTGTACCAAGGTACGGGGTCTAGGCTGTAGAGCATGAAGGCATCCATCGACAGCGTCACGATCGGCGAGCTCGCCAAAGCTGCGGGGGTAGGTGTCGAAACTGTCCGCTTTTACGAACGCGAAGAGCTGCTCGCCGAGCCGCCCCGGACGAAATCGGGGTACCGACAGTACCCGCGTGAAGCGATTGCGCGCGTTCGCTTCATCCGGCGCGCGAAGGACCTCGGCTTCACGCTGAAAGAAATCACGGGACTGCTCGAACTGCGTATCGATCCGAACAAGAGCTGCGCCGACGTTCGGGCGCTCGCAAAGGCGAAGATCGCCGATGTCGAAGCAAAGCTTGCAGACCTCGTCCGAATCAAAGCGGCCCTGGAGAGTTTGGCGCGCGCCTGTCGCGGCAAGGGCCCGACGAGTGAGTGTCCGATCCTCGATGCGATGGCGGAAACGGAAAGTGATCATGACGACCGTTGACTTCGTGTACGACACGGATTGCCCCAACGTTGCAACAGCTCGCGGCAATCTGATGCGCGCCTTTGCCAAGGCCGGCATTGCCGCAAACTGGCAGGAGCATCGCATCGGCGACCCGGACGCCATTGCTCGCGTCCGCGGCTTCGGTTCGCCCACCATTTTGGTGGATGGACGCGACGTTGCTGGATGCGAGCCGGGAGCGGAGTCGTGCTGTCGCGTCTACGTCGAGGGAAACACGTCAACGGGAGCACCATCCGTCGATGCGATCTCAGCTGCGCTCCTCGCATCCGCGCCTGTGACAACGGCCACGCCTTCCGTCGTGCCGCAGCGTTCTAGCTGGCTGCGCACCAGCCTTGCCGTTTTCCCGGCGTTGGGGGTGGCCCTCATGCCGAAGCTGGTGTGTCCTCTGTGCTGGCCAGCCTACGCGGGCGTGCTCAGCGCGACTGGACTCACCTTCTTGATGGAAGACACATGGCTGCTTGCGACAAGCACCATCGCGTTGCTCCTGGCCCTCGCTGCACTTGCCTGGAACGCGAAGGCGCGTCGGGGTTATGGCCCCCTGCTTGTCGGCGCCGCGTCCGCTTTCCTCATTCTTACAGGCAAGTTCGCTCTGGACTCCAGCGCCGCTTTGTATGGCGGCGTCGTGGTCTTGATCGCGGCGAGCCTATGGAACGCGTGGCCGAAACGAGCCGTGGCGCCGGCACGCCCCGGCGTGCTTACCACAACGAGATTGATCCACTGAACTGAATGGAGAAAGGAACATGGCGAAGCGAACGGTAGAAGTCTTCAGCGCCGGTTGCTCGGCCCGCGAAGAAACTATCAACTTGGTCAACAGCACTGCCTGCACTTGCTTTGAGGTCACCGTACTCGACATGAAGGATCCAAAGGTGGTTGTTTTTCAGGCGCAATGTGGCCGGCGTGCCGCCCTTCGGCCCTTCCGGATCGAACTAAGCGGAGAGTAAGATCCGCGCCGCAGTGCAGCCGTTCGGGACCACGTCACGTCGCTGTCTCGACGTTCGGCGCCCGCGGGGTCCATGCAGCACGCTATGGGTCCTCATGAAAGAGTTCGGACAACCCTACTCGGAATGCCTGAGCCAAGGATACCAGGGTGGCCAGAGTGACGTTTGTTTCTCCGAGCTCGAGCCTGCGAAGTTGGCGATCGCTGAGGCCGATCTTCTCCGCGGCAGACTCCTGGCTCATTCCTGCGTTCAGACGAAGCGCGCGGAGCTTCGCGCCGAGCTTCTTCTGCTCGCGCTTGAGTGCTCGGACAAGCCCAGGCCTGTCTCGCAACTCCGACTGAGAAGCTTGTCGCACCGCGCGCACGACCATCGTCGTAAGCGGTCGGACGCATGCGTCCCAGGAAGCATGTGTCCGGTATGGCTGGACAACGCAATCGAGAGCGTGCTAAGTCTCGCCGACTTGGTGAGCGCCCCCGTCGCTCCCTTGCGCCATGTGGAATTTCCGTTCCTATGGCCGTGGATTGAGTCTGACGTGCCAGGGTCAGCCCTCAACTTTGCTTGTCTGACCGAACGAAGCCTTGGTCTTCCCGCGACGACGAACCGAACGAAAGCTATGACGAGCGACAACGCTGAGAAAACTAGCCGTCCCCAGAACATGTCCATCAGGGTCAAGGTATCGGAGAGTGACCATGGCGGTTTGACGCCCGAGATCGACGTGTCCATCCCAAGCACATGGCCTAAACGTCGGCTCAAAGCGATGCTGTACAGTCTCGCAATGGACGCAGAGGTTCTTACGCCTCTGGCCGAAACGTGGGTCACCGAGATTGAAGTGGGCGCGGACGGTCGTGGGCGCGTCTACCTCGAGCTTGTCCAAGGAGACCAGGCCGAGGTGGAACGTGGCCGTACGCTGCTGCTCCAGGTCGTCCACAAACTGGCTTTGGTTCAGAACCGGCAGAACGGGCCGAGCGATCGCCCCTTCCACTGAGGCGGGCCTCGCCTCGGTGGAAGGGGCGAGGAGCGCCCTGTGCACGCGTCCCGGAGGCCTCAATGGCTCAAGCAAGGGCCTACTCATCGGCACGCCACCCGCGGCATCCGACCTTGTGCCGGCCTGGATCGTCTGCATGTGCTTCATGGCTCTGGATCGCGTCCTTTCGTAGATCAAAGGCCCTGACAAGCTGAATGCAGGCTATGAACTGTGCCCCGGCTCGGATGTGACACGTGGTCGTTCGGTTGACGCTCAACAGCCCGTGTGCCCCCGTGTGCCCATCGCTGCTGCCACGCGTGAGCACATTGCGCACGGTTAGTAGATTAGACGCGGCCCAAGTTCTCAGCGGTCCGCGTGCAACGAGCTAGGCCGGGACTCCCGCTTCGCACCACCAAGCCTGCGGCGGAAAGGACGAGATCACGCCACGTGCCGAGAGGCTTTCGCGCAGCCACGAGTCGGCTTCAAACATGCTCGTGAATACGCGAATCTGCCACGGCGGAGAGAAGACCCATAGGATGGCCGTGAGCGCGCCGCGCGTGAGTGCGTTGTTCGTGACGATAGCGTGCACCACGCTTTGATTCTCGCTCAGTAAGGTGGCGATTCTCGCGAAGGTCTGGGCCACCCGCTGACGGGACCGCGCATCCGCGTAGGGGCTACGTCGAGCATCCGCAAGAAGACCAATGTGCGCGCGCGGACGCCTTGCCAGATAGTTTGCGTAAAACGCTTCGAGCTCGTTGAAATGTGCGTCGACCTCGACGTACGTGAAATGGCTGGCGATCACCTGCAGGTGAAACGGATCGCGATGCGGATCAAGGACAAAGCCCGCAGGCGTTTTTGCAGTGGCTAGAGGGACAAGAGTTGTCACGTTGCCGCTTGATGCTCCCACAACATCGTCACCATGTCAGCGTTGCACGAGCGCGTCAGTGATGCTGGCTACCCATGCTGACCTTACGGTGCGTGGAAACACAGGTATCCCCTGCGGCGGCAGCCTAAACAGTTCTCCGAGTGCCCGCAACAAGGTAAGGTCCGGGAATTTCCGAGCGCAAGACCACAGTACGATGGATACAAATGGTCGCTCATGCAGACGGGTGTCCTGACCTGAGGTAAGGCTTACCCGGATGCAACGCGGCTTGCCGCTAAGACTCTTGCCTTATGGCGCGTGGTCGGCGACGATTACCGGGCATGCTCACGGAGCTGATACGAAGCGAACCCCCATGGCTTCACCGCCTGCAAGAGCGCGGCGATTTCTATAGGCACATCGTCGAAAGCACGTTCGAGGGTGTGTGGGTCATCGATGCCAATGGCCATACCGCTTTCGCGAATCAGCGAGTGGCCGACATGCTCGGCTACACGATTGGCGAGATGTTTGGCCGACATTTGTCCACCTTTATGGACGACGAAGGTAAGGTGCTCTGCGAAGAGAACCTGCGGCGGCGTAAGGAAGGAGTCTGCGAGCAGCACGAGTTCAAGCTCCTCCACAAGCATGGGCGTCCCGTATGGGTTCTGATGTCCACAAGTCCTTTGCTCGATGAGCAAGCCAAGTACGCGGGCGCGCTTGCGATGGTCAACGACATTACAGAGCGCAAGCGCGCGGAGCTCGAGCTTGAACGTGCAAAGGCAGAGCTTGAGCGAAGGGTTGAAGAACGGACGCTCGAGCTGACGAAGCTGAACCGTAAGCTCGCCGAGATGGCCTCGCATGACGCGCTCACGGGGCTGCTCAATCGGCGCGCTTTCGATGAACGAGTTGCGCAGGAGGTGGCTGTTGCGACTCGCTACGGTGTTGCTCTGAGTTTGCTTTTGCTGGATGTGGATCACTTCAAGCGAATCAATGACGCTGGGGGGCACGCTGCAGGAGACAGAGCGCTACAGGACCTGACGCGCTTGCTGGCAGGTCATATCAGGTACAGCGATGTGCTCGCACGCTGGGGCGGCGAGGAGCTCGTGGTCCTTGCGCCCCATACACCGCGCGCCGGTGCAGTCGTGCTCGCCGAGCGCCTGCGCGCCGCGGTGGAATCATCCGGATGGAAAAGCGGAGATGGCACGCTCACGGCTTGGAACCTTACCGTTTCAATCGGTATTGCCGTACTCGGCGAGCGAACATCCAGCCCGACGGGTCTGCTTGAAACCGCGGATATGGCCATGTACGCCGCCAAGCGAGAAGGACGCAATCGCGTTTGCGGCTAAGCTCGCGTGTACGAGCCGCTGGATCCCACCGCGCCCTCCGCGCCCACCCGGGGCTGAGCCCGAAGAGTCCGCACACGCTGAGCCAGGCCGATCTGGAGTGGGCCGACATCGTGTTCGTGATGGAGTCGGAGCACAGCTCGGGCCTGACTGGACAGCTTCGGGATAGCAGCGTAGCCGCCCAGCTCAGCGTGCGGCAGGAAGTCGGGCTCGAGTCCACCGCCTCAACCCACGGCCGATGAGGGGCCCCGCACAGCCCCGCACGCCTGTTCGCGCGGCACCTACGACACCGCTCACCTCCGCCCCGTATAGGGTGTGCTGCACGCCTTCCAGATGCGATAGACCGACACAGTCATCTTCTTAGCGGTCATTCCGCATGGCATCCCCTGTGAACCGAGTCACATAAAGCCAAAATGGGGCTGGGTTGTGAGCCAGGGGGGTACCTTGCACGCGGACGAGATACCGACCGGCGTCAGTGGCTTGCTCAAGGCGGCCAGCGCGAAGGCCGAGATTCGAATTTCAGATGGGGCGATCACCTGGCGATCACCCGACCTGTGCTGAAAACGCCGCAGCGATAGTCTGGTCACCGCTCGCGCGAAATGACCATGCGAGATACGGCGCCCGCGGGCTCCCGCCGTCAGTGACGGTGACACACACGTCTGCGCGGTTGTGAGGGTGGCGTGCTTCACCCTACCAGAGCTCAGGGCGGGCGGGAGCCATGACCGCCACCCTCACGGGCTCGCTGAGGGGGCGACGGGTTTGCCGAGCTCCTTGGCGACTCGGTGCCCCGAGCGGATCGCGCTCTCCATGTATCCGATCAGGGCCTCGGTGTGCTCTCCGGCGAAGCGCAGGCGCGCCGTGCCCTGCCGGAAGGCTGGAAAGAAGCGCACCATCTGTCCGGGCCGGTACGTGGCGTAGGCTCCCCCGGTGTAGCGCTCGTCGACCCACGACATGGTGGCGACGTGATCGATCCGCAGCTTGGCGCCTTCCGGGTAGACCCGGCCGAGCGCACTCTGGAACGTCTTTATGCGCGTCGCCTCCGACATCTTCGAGGCAGACAGCGCCACGGAGCCGGTCAGGAACTGTGCGAGCAGACCGTGCCCGCTTTTGTAGGAGTCAGTCGCAGCCCAAGCCACGCTCATGGGCTCATCCATGACCGTGAAACCAGTCAGATGCTCGTTGTTCCAAAACGAAGCGGTGTACTCCGTGATCACTTTCGCAGCGGGCCCCAGCTCAAGCTCGCGAACTGCGTCGCGCAGTCCGGTCGGCAGCGGCGGCGTGAAGGCGATCGCGCGCAGCGGTGGCGCTGGTATGGCCAGCACCGCAAAGGCACCTTCGTAGACCTTACCTTGCGCCGTGATGCGCACGCGATCAGTGAGCTCCTCGACACGTGTGACTGGCGCGCGCAGTTGGATGATATCTCCAAGGTCGCGGGCCATCGCTTCAGGTAGCTTTGAGTTGCCGCCTGTGATGCGCATGGCTTCCGCGGCGCTGTCTGGGACATCCTGGAGCACCACGGCCTGCTGTGCCGCGAACAGAAGCGACACGTCGGAGAGCTCGCTGGCGTAGCTCGCGCGATTCGCGACACGTACGAGAAATTCGGCCTCAGGCACCAGCTTTTGTTCAACGACAAAGTCTTCGAGCGACCGGGCATCGAGCTCCTTGGCATGGGCAAAAAGCTCGGGATGCTCAGGATCCAGCCCGTCCGCGAGTTGTAGCAGGGCCGGTGAAAATGCCAGATAGTCCCAGGCCACCTGCCCGCCTTGGAGCGTGACGAAGTCGCTCATGGGCACGCGCTTGCCCTGGTAATACGCGACCCCTCCCTCTTCCTTCTGGGCGGGCCGGCGCTCAAGCGGAAGGCCGTAGTGGCGGCACTCGGCCTGGAGCGCGTCGTGGTTGTCGTCGATCGATTCGCCGCCCGCTTCGGCATGGAGCCCTGGGCTGAACGGCGCGTGCAGCGTGAGCACCCGACCACCGACGCGATCGCGCGCCTCAAGCACCACCACCTCCCAACCCGCATCGCGCAAATCGATTGCCGCGGTGAGACCGGAGAGCCCTGCGCCGACCACCAACGCGCGGTGGCTCACGTCGACCTCCGCAGGTGGCGGAGCCCCGGCGTCCGCGTCGTGCGAATCAGCGCTTCCGCAAGCCTGGGACAGGAGGAGGCACAGTATGGTTAACATCGTCGCCCGGAGCCGACTGTCCGGGTGGGGCGCGTCTACTTTGAAGATAGCAAGGCAAAGCATGTTTGGGGAAGGGCATAAGCCATGCACACCCGCGTTGCCACGCCAATGTGCTGTGGCGGGGTCACACTGCCAGACGACGCCGACGCCAGACGCCACGAATGGTCGAGGGTTCAGGCCTGGACCGCGGGTTCGTCGGTACACTCGAGGGGTCGGCGCGCCTTGCAGCTTCAACTCGCAGCGCGAGAGCAGGTCGCCCATTCCTTCCCATCACGCTTGAGATCGCCCTGCTTCACAGCCGCATCATGGGCGCGCGCACCGCGCGGCTGCCCAGGGGCCAGGCGCCCGTACCTTCCACGCTACCGCGACATGTGTACCTGGGGCTGATATTGCTGGCGCGGCCGACAGGCGGTGCCGTGGCTCTTGTTGTGGATCGTGCTCGGTGGGCCCGCGTGCGGCCTCAGGGCGAAAGGCGCGCGTCGGTTACCGCGCCCTCGCTCGCACTGGCTACGGTGACGGCGTATTTCGCCAAGACCCCTCGCGTGTAGCGTGGCTTGGGCGCCTTCCACTTGGCCAGACGTGCCTTGATCTCGGCGCCCGAAACGTCGAGCGTGAGCGAGCGCTTATTCGCGTCGATGGTGATGCGGTCGCCGTTCTTCACGATCGCGAGGGGGCCCCCGGAGTACGCCTCGGGAGTGATGTGACCGACCACGAAGCCGTGGGTGCCGCCCGAGAAGCGTCCGTCGGTGACGAACGCGACGTCCTTGCCGAGGCCCTTGCCCATGATCGCGCTGGTGGGTGCCAGCATCTCGCGCATGCCGGGGCCGCCGCGCGGCCCTTCGTAGCGGATGACGACGACGTCGCCCTTCTTGATGCGACCGTCGAGGATGGCGGCGAGGCCCTCTTCTTCGGAGCTGAACACGCGCGCTGTGCCGCTGAACGAGAGGCCCTCCTTGCCGCTGATCTTGGCCACGGCACCGCCGGGTGCGAGGTTGCCGTAGAGGACCACCAAGTGGCTGTCTTTCTTGAGCGGGCTGGCGAGCGGTCGAATGATCTCCTGGTTCGCCGGGTAGGGCGCGACGCTCGCCAGGTTCTTCTTCATCGTTTGCCCGCTCACCGTCATCACGCTGCCGTGCAGCAAGCCCGCGTCGAGCAGTGTCTTCATCAGTGGCGCCACGCCGCCGATTTTGACGAGGTCGGCCATGGAGAAGCGGCCGCTCGGCTTGAGGTCCGCCAACACGGGCACGCGCTTGCCGATACGGGTGAAGTCGTCGAGCGAGAGCTTCACCCCCGCCGTGTGGGCGATGGCGAGCAGGTGGAGCACGGCGTTAGTCGAGCCACCGAGCGCGATCGTCAGGGTAATCGCGTTCTCGAACGCCTCGCGCACCAGGATGTCGCTGGGCCGGATGCCGCGCTTGATTAAACCCATCACGGCCTGACCGGCGCGGAAGCAATCGCTCCGTTTGTCTTTGGACTCGGCCATCTGTGACGAGCTGTTCGGCAGGCTCATGCCGAGCGCCTCGATCGCCGAGGCCATGGTGTTGGCGGTGTACATTCCACCGCAGGAGCCCGGTCCGGGAATGGCCGCCTCTTCGATCTGTGTGAGCTTCTTCGCGCTGATTCTGCCTGCGGCCTGTGCGCCCACCGCCTCGAACACGGAGACGACGTCGAGGCTCTGGTCGCCGAGTCGGCCCGTTCTGATTGTGCCCCCGTACACGAACACGCCAGGTCGGTTGAGACGCGCGATGCCCATCAGACAGCCCGGCATGTTCTTGTCGCAGCCGCCGATGGCGACGATGCCGTCGAAGCCTTGACAGCCCACCACGGCCTCAATCGAGTCAGCGATCACCTCGCGCGACACGAGGGAGTACTTCATCCCCTCGGTGCCCATCGAGATGCCGTCGGAGATGGTGATGGTCCCGAAAGTCACGCCTTTGCCGCCGGCGTCGTCCACGCCCTTGACGGCTTCCTCGGCGAGCTTGTCGATGTGCATGTTGCAGGGCGTGACCATGCTCCATGTGGAGGCGATGCCGACCTGCGAGCGCTTGAAGTCGCGCGTGCCAAAGCCCACCGCACGCAGCATCGCCCGGCTAGGCGCCCGTTCGAGCCCCGACACCACCTGAGCCGAGAACTCCCGGTGTGCGCTCTTCTTATTACCGACCTTCTTCGTCGCCATATCCCGCACGTCCCTCGCCAACGAGCCTGCAGGCTAGCAACGCCCGCAGTCCAGCGCGAGGGGTGATGTTTGGTTTAGGGTCGCTCGCACACGAAGTGGTTCAGCTCCGAGCAGTGCGCGTCGTCCCATTAGGACGAACCGGCGTTCGATCAGGCCCGCAGTTCCTGTCGTTGCTTTGTCATTGAATGGCCGAAGGGCGGAAGCTCAACGGGGTTCGGCGCCGACGATCCAGGTGGCGAAAAATTGCGAGCCGCCGCCGTACGCATGGC
>JBKJIA010000439.1:0-26583 GCA_046598735.1 Polyangiales bacterium | reverse complement strand
CGCAGACATGCTCACTTCACGAGTCGCTTCCGTGAGCGGTTTGAGCGGCTGGATGGCGATCACCCGACCCGGGTCCGACGCGACCACGAGCAGCTCCGACGCGCCATCCTCCGCAAGCTGCGCCACTCGCAAATCACGCGGCAAAAGCCCGGCATTGAACGTGATGTTCTTGAGTGGCGTAGGCCCCGCTTCGAACCATACGATCTGGCCCGGGCGTCGCGCGGCGGCATCGCCCCGAGTGAGGATGAACAAGTCCTGCGCAGCAGGCTGCGGACGCGTGGCAGCCAGCGCGAGCGCTACAACCGGCATTTCAAGCAGGGGCAACGCTGCTTCGTAGCCACCATTGGCGCGACCCTTGACCAGAAACACGCCGCTACCCGGCGCATGCACGACGCCCTCTTTGGGCGCAACGCCAACCGTAAGGTCGAGCACGCCATCCGCCGTCAGATCCGCAAGCACGGCGCCACCCGGCCGTGGCATGTTCGTTGGCAAATGTGCGAGCTTGGTCAGCGCGGGCGCACTGCCGCTCAAGTCGAGATTGAAAAGCGCATAACCGCCGCTACACCACACGAACAGCGACTGCGCCCCGCTCGCTGCTGTTGTAACGTGAAAGCGCGCGCCTTCGCTCGGAGCTTGGCACAAAGAAAGCACGCTGGCGTGCGGCGGCGCGCCCTCGGCTTTGGGAGCTGCGACAGGCTTGCTTGCTACCTGATTTGCAGGTGCGAGCGCTACAGCGTCGATCGGATCGGGCTGCGCGGGCGGAAGCAGGCCCGTCGTCAGCACGATCAACACCACGCCTGACGCGAGCGCGAGCACCACGAGCACGTTCAACAACGTCTTCTTCACGCGATGACCTCAGCGTGCTCGCAGTTGGCCAAGTCGAACCACCAACGTCGACAGCTCAGCCATCGACAACGAACGCTCAGATGCCGGCAAGTCGGAAGCGACCTCCACCACCGCACCGTGCGCACCGGTTGCTCGCGCGGCTTCTGCCAAAGCCATCGCCCAACGCGCACGACCGGTCGCTTGCGAAGGGTCCACGAGGATGGGCAAATGCGAACGCTCGCGCAGCGCTGCGACCGCCGAGAGATCGAGCGTGGTGGGTGTGTTGCGCTCAAACGTGCGAATGCCGCGCTCGCACAAGATCACGCGATGATTGCCGCGCGCCAAGACGAACTCGGCCGCACCTAACCATTCATCTACGGACGCCATCATGCCGCGCTCGAGAATTACGGGTCGATCGACGCGCCCGACCTCGCGCAACAGCGCCATGTCCTCCATGTGCGAGGCACCTACGCACAACACATCGGCACGTTCCACGGCGCGATCCACATCGGACGGGTGCAGCACTTCGGCCACGATCGGCAAGCCCGCAATGCGTCCCACTTCTTCGAGCAACTCCAGCGGATCGCGCCCCAAGGCATCGCCGCGCTCACGAATGCGCGCATCAAAGCACGGTGCCCACAGTAAGGCTGCGCCGGCAGCCCGCACCGCACGCGCGCAATCGAGCAAGCCCTCCCGCGTGGCGTAGTCCGTGATGCGCGCAATTACCACGGCGTCGTTCGCGCCGATGCGAACCGCGCCGACCTCGATATGCGTATCTTCCGGATGCTCCGCCCGCGAGCTAAGCCGATGCCGACTCTGATCGAGGTCACGCGGCCCAATCGAGACACGTTTGGCAGGCGCACCCTCAGGCAGCGGCGTAGGCACGGCCGCGCGCACGTCCGCCGGACGCGCATCTTTGGTAGTGCGCGCCGGATAGGAGCCAAGCACCCGCAAATAACTGGTCTTCGTGCGCAGCTCCGACAACGCTTCTGCCACGCTCGAATGATCGAGATTGCCCTCGAAATCTACGTAAAACAGATACTCCCAAGGAGTGTGCGGCCGTGGACGCGATTCGAGCTTGGTAAGGTTCAAGTCACGCTCGGCCAGCGCATTCAAGCACCCGAGCAGCGCTCCCTTTTCATGTTTGGTCGCAAGAATCAGCGAGGTCTTGCAGGCCACGCGCGGATCCACCGCTTCCGGCTCGGCCGCGATCACCACCATGCGCGTGAAGTTCTCTTTCTGATTGGCGATGTCGCGCTTGATGACTTTCAGTCCGTAGCGACGCGCCGCCTCTTCGCTGGCAATCGCGGCCTGCGAAAGGTCCTGTTCTGCGCCCACGCGTTGCACGGCCATGGCCGTATCGAGGAAGGACTCCACATGACAGTCAGGTAACGCCGCCAAGAAATTCGAGCACTGCGCGAGCGCCTGCGGATGCGAAAAAACCCGGCGAATGCGGCTCAATGGCACGTCTTCGATCGCGACCAGGCAATGCTCGACCTTCTGCACTTCCTCGCCGACGATCGATAGATCCATCAGCGCCAGTAGATCGTAAGCATCGTTGATCGAGCCCGCCGTCGTGTTTTCGATCGGCAGCAGGCCGTAACGGGCGTGGCCATCACGTACGGCTTCCATCATCGCGCGGAACGTGGGAAAGCCGCGGAATTCTACGTCACCGCCGCGTGGGCCAAAGTGTCGCATCGCCGCCAAATGGCTGTAAGCGCCATCGATGCCTTGGTAAGACACGACCAGTAAACCCTCAGGGTCGCGACCGGGATTCTTCTTTCGCGCCAGGAACTCTTGCTGCAAGCGCACCGAGTGATCGAGCACCTCGCGAAAGACGCGCGTGACGTAAAAGCCGTCGAGACCGGCTCCCTGACCTTGGCCGGAAAGACGCGATAATTGTGTCTCTTCGCGCACGGCATCGCGCACGCGGCCATCGCCTTTGCCGGCCTTGCGTCGGGCCACTTCCATCACGATGCGATCGCGCTCGACTAGCGCATCGACGATGCGGCGATCTACGTCATCAAGCTCCGCGCGCACGTCGTCGAGACCTTCGAGCATGCGCTTGTCGCCATCACCATCCTTGGGACTCGTGCTCATCGCGAGGAACATGACAGAATCGCGCGCCGGACGCGAGACGGCTGCGTTCAAGGCCGCGCCGCCTACTTGAACCACGAAAGATGCCGATGAAACGCTTTGCTTACGCCTTGGTTTGGCTCGCCGTCTGTACGATCGTCAGCTCCATGCCTTCGCCTGCCTGCGCAAGCCCGTGGTCGCCCGCGCCCGGACATGGCTACGCCAAGCTCTGGCTCAAATGGCTATACGGTTTCGGCTATCACGAAGCCGATGGTAAGACGACCAACTACGGCGCCTACAACGAGCTCTTTCTAAACGGCTACGCAGAGCTCGGTCTCGTCCCCGGTCTGGCAGCAACCCTCCACTTTCCATTCGCCGAATTTTTCACGCTAGAAGACACGCGCAACCGCGACAAACAACGTCACATCACGGTCGGCGACCCCGCGCTCGGCGCGCGCTACCAAGTGCTGTCACTGGGCCGCTTTGCCGCATCCCTCGAAGCCTTTGCACGCGCGCCACTCGCACCCGCGGGCGTCAAGCAAGCCGTATACAGCAAAGACGACGGCGGCTCAGGCGACAAGGAACGCATCGGCGGCCTACGCATTGGCACCGGCGTATGGGATGCGTACAGCGGTGTCGCCCTCGGTTATGGCTGGGATCGTATCTACCTCGCAGGCTCAGGCGGCTATACCGTGCGCACCGGCGGCTACCACGATGTCGCCAACTGGACGGCCGAAGTCGGCGGCTCCTACAGCAAAAAATGGCAAGGCCGCATGCGCATCACCGGCTTTCACTCGCTCGATAACGGCACCGCACCGCGCCACAACAGCCCAAGCGGCATCGGCAATGGCACCACCTATCTCGGCTTTGCGATCGAGACCGAGTATCAGATCAAACGGCGCTGGTACTTGGGCCTGGCGCTGCAGGGCGGCGGAGGCCTCATCAGCCGCCAAACAGGCGGCCCAGTCACGGATTTTTACGTCGCAACCAACTGGTAAACCTTACTCATCGTCGCGACGATAGGTCTTCTTCAAACCGTAAGCTTTGATCTTGTGCACCAGCGTACGCAGGGGCATTTGCAAGATCTCGGCAGCGCGACTCTGATTGCCGCCCGACACGTCCAATGCATCGGTGATAAGCTTCACTTCGTAGTCGCGAATGCGATCGCGAAAGGGTACCGAGCCCAAGTCCTCCGTACTGTTGCTGGGCGCGGCGTAGCGGCCCTCTTCCGACTGTTGCAGCTCGTCGGGTACGACGGGCACCGCCGCTTTGAGGCGCAAACGCTCGGGCAAATCCTCCGGCTGCAAGAACTCGTTCGTGCAGATCACGGCCGCTCGCTCGATCACGTTGCGCAGCTCGCGCACGTTGCCGGGCCAGGCATGACGCGAAAGAATTTGCATGGTAGCCGGAGCAAAATCTCGGGCCGTGGTGTTCCAGCGCTGCACGGTTTCGGCCAAGAAGGCGCGCGCAATCGGCTCAAGCTCTTCCGGGCGCTCGCGCAGCGCGGGCACTTTCAGGGTCATCGTGTTCAAGCGATAGTAAAGGTCGGCACGGAACGTACCCGCTTCGACCATGCTCTCGAGGTCACGGTGCGTGGCCGCGACGATGCGCACGTCCACGCCTATCTCCTTGGCCGAACCTACGCGCGAAAAACGCTTGGACTCGAGCACACGCAACAACGCCGCCTGCGCAGCGGGCGACAGCTCGCCCACTTCGTCGAGGAATACGGTGCTGCCGTCGCCCTCTTCGAATACGCCCTTTTTGATGGTATCGGCGCCGGTAAAAGCACCCTTTTCATGACCAAACAGCGCGCTTTCGATCAAATTGCCGGGCAGCGCCGCGCAGTTGATCACGACCATGCGGTTTTTGCCGCGCGGGCTCGAGCGATGCACATGGCGCGCGATCACTTCCTTACCGGTGCCGGTTTCGCCCAAGATTAGGACGGGCACGTTGTTGGCAGCCACGCGATCGGCGAGCCCGTAGAGGCGCTGCATCGACTCGGCTTTGATAACCGTTGCGCCCTCTTCACCCGGCGCCACGCCCCGCCCCAACTCGACGGGCGAAGCCTGACTGGCCGAACGCGCGGCCGTATGCGCCGCACTCACCAACGCGCCGGCCGCTTTGGCGGTCTCGGGAAAACTCGCCACGCCGCAATACAGCAGGCCGCTCTCGCTGAGCCGGGTCAAGCGACGTGCTGTGCGTTCAGCGCTGCCCGCGTTCGATTCGGGCATGAACACGAGCACGCTGTGGGGACCATGCACGGCGATCGCATCGACCGGACGTAGCTCATCGCGAACGCGCGGTGCCCAACGGCTCACGTGACGCGCGTCAGCCCGAGCGCCTTTGTCGCCCAGGTCCGGCGCGAACACGGCCACGAGCGAAAACGTATGACCGAACGTGCGGGCGCGAACGACCTCATCTTCGAGGCGCCCCATCAGATGATCATAGTTGCTGATGCCGAGGGGAGGCGCAGCGCCCTCGCGCAAATGAATCGAGACGGCGACCCCGCCGAGCCGCACGTCCTCGCCCGTGCCCAAGCGGGCCGTGGTGACGCGTGCGCCGCGCACCCAGGTGCCGTTTCGCGATCCCAGATCCTCGACCTCGACCGCGCTGTCGCGATACGTGAGCCGCGCGTGCTGGCGCGAAATAGTCAGATCATCGACCACGACATCAGCGGGCAAAGCGCGACCTACCAGGACACTCTCGCCTTCTCGCAGCTCGAGAATACGCGTGTCGTCGTGCGCATAAACGACCACCGTGGCGCGCGGTTCCTTCTCCCCTGGGGGCTCGGGAGCCTTGATCGCGTCGCGTTCGACAGTCGTGCGGTTGTCGCGTTGTTCGCTCACCCGACGGCCATGATTGGCCGGAGGTTGCGTCGTCTCGAACGCTCGGTCAAATGGCCGTGCATACGTTGTCGTCATGATCACATGTCCTAAGCCGTTGGTGGGAGGCAACCGCGACTTGCTCACCGAAAGAGTCTGCGCGCCCACACATGTGACGGGCCTGACCCAGCCAAAATCAGCTCGCCTCGTACTTTCTGCGCAGCGCTCGCCTTTTGACGTAACGCGAAGCCGCCACCACACTCGCAGGCCCGTGTACGCTCCCATCCGCGCGATCAAACAGCATCCTCGGCCTCGCCTCGCTGGTCTTAGCTTGGTCGAAAGCGCGGCCCTGTTCGGCTTGGCCGGCGTGCTGATAGCCGTGTTCGTGCCTACGTTCGTGGCGCAGCTTCGCTTGAGCAAAGTCTCAGAAGCCACCGAGCAGCTAGCCGCGCTGCACGCTGCGACCGCCGCCTATTACGCGACCGACCATCGCGTGGACGGCAAGCTGCGTCGCATGTGCTTGCCAGAGAGCGCTGGGCCCACACCCGCGAGTCCGGCGGTGTATCCGATGGACACTGATTTCGCGGCCAAGGAAACACCGGGCAACGCGACGTGGCAGGCGCTGGGCATGGCTGGCGCCCATGTGCGCTACAGCTACCAGGTGATCGTGGCCGCGCCCGGCTGCGGTCCGCGGGAGAACTCGCCAAGACCGCTCGTCACATTTCGTGCGGAAGGCGACCTCGACGGCGATGGGGTGCGCTCCACGCTGGAGCGAAGTGCCACCGCCAGCAGCGATCAGAGCACGCTCACCCCCAGCGCCCTTCTGCGCGTTGTGCAGCGCGTCGAGTGAGAGGCTGCGAGGCTTATTGCAGCGCGATGATCTGGGTTTCGACCTGACCTGCCCGAATGGTCACCGACAAGTTCTTGCGCAGGTTGAACTCCGGATTGTGCAGCGAAATGCGGTGCTGCCCCTCGGACAACGACATGTTCATCTGGGGCGTGTTGCCGATGAGCTTGCCGTCCACGAAGACCTGCGACCACGGGCGAGAATTGATACGCAACGTGCCGTTGCCGCCACCCGAACTGGCCTCTTCACGGGGCTTTTTGGGCGCGCGCTCCGCCGTGTCGGTTGGCTCGCGACGCGTGCTGGTGCCGCTTCTGATCAGCGTGGCAGCGATCTTGATTTCGCTCGTGCCTTCGGGCTTGAGCTCTTGGCTGAAACGCTCGAACTTTTCGCGCGCTACTTCGATGGTCCAGGCTTGGTCGTTGTTGTCCAACGAAACGCTCAGGGGCGTGCGACCCAACGCGCGGCGTTCATCACCGCGCACCGCTACCGCATCCGCACCCGCCGGGTCAGAAACGATACGTACTTGCACCCGCTCCGGTACCAGACTGACGCGCGGCAGGCTCATATCGACGCCGGATTTTACGTCCAGGCGCGTGATGTACTCGCGGAAGTCAGCGAGCTTGAGGCGCACTTCGTAGCTGCGCGGCACTAAGTTCGCGACGCGGAGCGGCGTCATGCCGCCAAGCGCCAAACCGTCCAAAAACACCTTTGCGCCCGGGGGCGTCGATTCAAGCGAGAAACCACCGGTGGCGACCTCTGCCCCCGGATTAGGCGTGGGCTGCACGACATTGCCCCCGACGGCGCCTTCGCCGGCCGCACCTGGCTGCAAAGTGACCGGAAACTGCAAAGTCTGTCCGGCCTGGACTTGAACCTCTTGGGACCACGCGCGATAACCGTCCTTACGGACTTCGAGCAGGTGCTTCTCGCCAGGTATCACGGACGTGACCACGAACGGGCTCGACGATCCGATGGTCTGACCGTCGAACAATACAGTGGAATCCGTGGGATGCGTGGTCAGCTGGACTACGCCGGGCGTCTCAGTCTTGAACGCGAAATACAGCGCAAAGCACACCGCGATGAAGGTCGCCACGCCGACGCCTGCGTAGACCGAACCGCGGCCCCGATCCGCTGCGGCTTGGTGGGTGATGATCGGCTGCGTGACCTGCGCTGCGCGCGACGACCTGGGCGGATGAGACAACGACGGGGGCGAATCCGAGTTCGAGTACGCCTTGGGCGAAATCTGCACGCCGGGAATGCCCATCCCATTGCTGGGCGGCACGTACGTCGACACCATCGATTGCGCGGCGTACGGGGATGCTGCCGCGGCCACGTCGTCGAAGCCGCCATCCACGTTCTCGTAGCTGCCGCTTTCGCCAGCCAGTTGATCTTCCGGGCGGTCGTAAATTTGGGTGGAGAGCTCTTCGTCGTCCCAGTCCATGTCGAGCACGGGATTGGCCCCAGGCGCGGTGGTGGGCTCAAGCGAGCTCATTCCAGTCGCCACCGCGGCATATGATCCACCCGCGACCGAGGCCGCAGAGATGGCGCCAGGTGGAACGCTCGCACGCGGCGGCGGGGGCGGCATCGAACGCGACGCAGGCGGCGCCGACGATGATCGCCGCGCGGAGACGGACGGGATGGCGACGCCTACCGGCGTGATGACACGCTCGCGCGGTGCGGCTTCGATGCGGCCTTGTGCCGCGAGCGACCCGAAAGTGTTGTCCGTACGGTTGGGCGCCGAAGACGCTGGCCCTCCGCCGTACGCGCGAGGCGGAGGCGGCGGCACCGACCGACCGGCGCCGGGTGGCGCGCTCTTGCCCGAAAGGACAGGGCCGGTCGTTGGCTCGCCTCCGCGCGGGGGCGGGGGTGGTGGCGGCACCGAACGCCCCGTGGCTCTCGGGGCGGCCAAATCCGCGGGCGGAAGCACGGCTGGCATGCCGACAATGGTGGACTTGTTCTTAGGCTTGGCCGTTTCGGGCATTTCACGGGTCTCTGGGATCACGGCTTTGGACTCCGCTGGCTCTAGAATAGGTACGTTGTCGGTAGGCACAAAAGTGGGAGCTGTGTCGGTCGCCTCACGCAGGTCATCGGTGCTTTCAACGCTTTGGCTCAAAGCGATGTGGGCGCCGGTGACGTCGTCTGGAAAGTGCTTTCGCATCCAGGCGCTGAGATCGCGGCGCGCAAACGCTTCGCCGCTCGAATAGAGGAAGCTCTGTAAGGCATCGTGCAGCTCGTTGGCGCTCTGGAAGCGCGTATCAACGTCCCGCGACAGCGCCTTGAGCACGATGCGCTCGAGTTCCTTCGGAATCTTTTTGTTGTAGCTGCTGGGCGCTGGGATTTGGATGTTGCGCACCTTCTCGATCGTGGAGAAGTCGCTGTCGCCCGCGAACAGACGCTCGAGCGTCAATAGCTCATAGAGAACGATGCCTGCGCCAAACACGTCGCTACGCCGGTCGATCTCCACGCCGGCCACTTGCTCGGGCGATAGATAACCGAACTTACCTTTGAGGATGCCCGTCTGCGTTTTGCCCGCTTTGCCTGCTGCTTTGGCGATCCCAAAGTCGATGAGCTTGACGTCGCCGTCGTACGAGATGAGCAGGTTTTGCGGCGAAATATCGCGATGCACGAGCTCGAGGTCGCGGCCTGTCGCGTCACGTTTGTTGTGCGCGTAGTCGAGGCCTTCGAGCACCTTCATCATCACGTAACAAGACATGCCAACGGGGAGCGCTTCGCCTTCTTTGCGTGCCAAATCGAACACGGTGCGCACGTCTTTGCCGTGCACGTATTCGAGCGCGATGAAGTACGCGTCGCCGACCTTACCGAGATCGAAAATCTGCGCGATGTTCGCGTGGTTGAGCTGCACCGCGATCTTGGCTTCATCGATAAACATCGTGATGAAGTCGGTGTCTTCGGCGATGCTCGGCAAGATACGTTTCACGGCGACCAGGCGCTCAAAGCCCTCCACTCCGAAGGCCTTCGCACGAAAGACCTCGGCCATGCCCCCCACACTGATGCGGTCGAGCAGGTAGTACTTGCCGAAAGGAATGGGCTTCTTCACGCGCTCGCTCACTAAGACGTTTTCGCGTTGGGGTCTACCCCAGACGTGGGCGGCAGCGTGCCCCAACGTCTGGCGCTGCGTATCCGGGTGGCCTAGGGTAGGTTCAGGCACGACGCAGTCTACGCACCGCGTCGGCCGGGGGTCAAGCTCGGGTTTGGCGTGATTTTCCGCCAAAAGCCCGGCGGTTTACCGGCCGGTATCGCATCTCACACGATGCTCGTGCGGGCAGTCACAGCCAGGCTGGAGAACGAAGACAGGTCACTGAGCGGGCGTGTCGACCAATGAGCCTGCCGGTGCGCGAGCTGATGGATCCCCGGTGCGAAAGTAGCGGACGCGTTGATCTTGGAGCTGCGCCCAGCGGCCGTAAGGGATGGGTTTGTTGTCTGGAAATAACACCTCCGCAGCGGGAGCGGAGCTGGCCACGAAGCGCAGGCTCGTCGTGCCCTCGCGCACGCGGGTGGTTCCCTGAGCATCCAACAGGCCTTCGCGAAACTGCAGACCAAGCCGAACCCGATCGAGGGCAAGCGCCTGCGTCACGCCGACGGAGGCCATGACTTTTTCGAGCGCGCGGGGCGTGGTGTCTTCGGTTTCGGCGTAAACGAGCAAGCCCTCAAGATCCACGCCGATGGCGCTATCCGCTTGAGGCTGGCTACGCAGCAACGGCGCGCGCAACAGGACGTTGGCCTCCGGGGTCGGTACGCCGACCGCGAAAACGACACCGATTGGCGCGCGGGTCGCAAAGAGCGCCTGGTCGTCGATGACAGGCGTGGCCGGTTTGCCGCGTAACTCGGCAAGCAGGACTTCGCCTCCGGCGGCGGCCCCTGTCGTCGGAATCGCGCGCGCTGGGTCGATGCGCACGATGCGTGCCTTGGCGGTGACGGCACGCGCCAGCGCTGGCGGCCAACCGGCATGAGGGACGTCGGCACTAGTGAACGCAGGCGCACCGGCCGGCAAGGGCGCGGTCTGAATGCCCGGCTTGAGCGTCAGGTAAAAGTAGTCGCGCGGATCCGGATGGATGTACCGAGGCAACGGTAAGCCCATCGACGTGACCGCTTTGCGCGCGCGAACCGTAAGGCCGGTCAGGCCGGGAATCGTCCCCTCGAAACGAAAGCTCTCGCCCTTGCCGATGGGCAATCGCGCTTCTTGCGGCGCGAGCACGTTATAGAACTCCATGCCGGAGTGGCCGGAGTTCATGTCGAGGTGCATGGCGCGCAAGCAGCGCGCGGCCACCAACGCTTGGCCTAACGCCTCGGGCGAAAGCGAATCGCCCCACGCGTAAATCATCAGGCCCTCGCGCGATAGACACAACGCACTGCGCTGGGTGAGCGTCTGCTCGCTCTTTTGCTGCGGTGCTGCGCCCCACCACCAACGACCCCACGGATTGAAGCGCGCGTCCTCGACCAAGCTCGTCAGGTTTTGGCGAAAAGCGATCAGATCAGAAGGGAGCTCCGCCACCGCACGTGCTTCGTCGTAGCCGGCTTTGCGATCCTTGGGGCCCGGCCACGAACCCATGCCCACGCGCCCATCTTCGAAAATCGCAACGGTCGCGGCCCACGGTTTGGGCGGCAGATACACGCGCTTGTCGGCCATCATGCCGAATTCACCGTGCACGGCTTGAAAGCCGCCATTGAAGGCGCCGACCAGGCGACTCATGGTGCCTCTGTCGCGTGGAATGCGGCCCGAACCGGTCTCCCCTGTTGCGCTAACCGGCTCTTCGGTGCCTGGCACCATGTTGAGCTGTACGAGGCGCGGATCCCAAATAGTAAGGTATACGCGCGCGAAAGTACGCTGCGGGTCCGGACGCAGGAACGTCTGAAAGAAAACCGGCGCGCCGGAGGGGAGCTCGCGCGCGTGCGGATCGTCGACGATGGCGCGCCACTTTCCTTCGCCTGACACTTCCGGCGTGGTCAGCGGATCGATCGCAGGAGGCGGCCAACCGCTTTCCGGATCGGGCACGGCCAAGCGATCGACTTTCTCTTGGGCTTTGTTGGTCTGCGCGCCGGCGCCAAGCTCTTGGGCTACTTCGGCTTCTTCGTCGACGGAGCTCACGCTGTGATAGGCCTGCTTGGCTTGATCGCGTAGCGCGAATGCTTTGTTCTCGAGCCAAGCGATGGGTTCGGCGCCAATCCAAGGAATGGCGCGCACAGTATCGACAGCCCAGGGAACGAGCTCCGTCACGACGGTGGCATGCGTGCGCACGTCGAACATGTCGCTGCCTTCGCGTGGTTTTTCGAGCGCGGGGTCGATTACGACGCGTTCATCGTCGAGCTCGATCACGAAACGACCCGCCTCGGCGCGCGTGTGGAACGTGTGCGCGGGCGTGCGTAGGGCGTACGAGCGACGCCCGACGCCGGACCAACGGCCCGTCTGCTGCAAGTTCGTAACACCGCGCTGCAGCCGCGAGAGCAAACCCCGACCGGTCGGCGCCTCACCCGAGAGATCGGGCACTTCGAGACCCACGATTTGTTTCTCGATGGTGCGCGTGAACAACGCAAAGTTTCCCATGACGAAAGGCGTGCTTTCGTCGGCGCTCGAGGTGCGCGTGAGATTGTGCAAGCCCGACAGCGCGGCGACTCGGCCGTCTTTGGAAAGCACCGCACGCCCGAGCCACACGTCGCCGAGGTCGGCCGATTCGTAAGCGCGAAACACGACGGACTGGGCTGCGCGTCCGTGACGCTGCAGGTGCAACGCGCGCGTCTGCACATGATCTACGCCAAGCTTACGGTGCGCCAGGGCGTCTTGGAGCGGCATGTACCCGGATGCCAAAAAGTCACCGCCTGCGAAGTGCAAACCGAGCACAGCGAGTAAGCAAACCAGAGCCAGCCGCACGCGTGCTGCGAGCTGCGGCCCCATGAAAGTCACGGAGGGACGCGAGCGCGATGACGAGCCCGCGCTGCGTGATGCTCCGTGCGATCCCGATGGCTGAGGCACGCTTTGCATCGTCGGAGCAAGTGTCTCGTGATCGCTTGCTGAAACGCCAGCAATGCGCACGATCGCTTTGAATCTTTCACGTCGCTTACGCTTCGGCAAAACCCCTCAACGGGAAGCTTGGCGCGGAAGTGCATGTCGCAACGTCTCTTCTGCACGAAAAAGCGCACGCATCACATCGGCGGATACCGCTCTGAGCGCAGGCAGCTCACCACTAAAGCGGTCTGGATGAAGCTTTTGCGCCAGCCTGCGCAATGCGCGGCGAGCTTGATCGGGTGTGACGAATTTGGAGGGTAGATCCAGCAAGACTTCGGCGCTGGCATGACGACGAATCTCGCGTTGCTTGCGCAGCAGCAGACTGAACGAATCGGTATCGACACGCGCGTCAAAAGCGGCACCGAGCACCTTGAGCACAGCGCGCGCGTGCTGGCTCCCACATTGGCCGCGCAGCACGCTTTCCAGTTGAGGTAGGCGACCCGCAGGCATCAGCTCCGCCACCAATTGGCTACCCGCGCGTGTGAGGCGAAGCCGGCCCACACCCGCAAGTTGCGAAAGCTCATCGTTGGTCAGCGTGCCTGCAAGCGACACCAGGCCGTCCCAAACACAGGGCGCAATCGCGACCTTGAGTCGATCGCTCTGATCGTCAGCGGGGCCACGTTCTTCGAAGCGCACCGTGGCGTAAGGAAAGCGCAGCAGCGATGCCACGCGCCGCGAGAGTTGACTTGCAAGCGCGCGATCGACCGCTTCGCGCGACGCTGCGCCCACCGCGACCAACCAATCGCCGACCGGACCGTGCGGCTCGGCTTCAGACAAGGCCGCACCGTGTCTGTGCGCATCGAGCGCACCAGCGCGAAGTAAGGTATCGCCGAGCAGCTCGCCATCGACGCCGCGCACAGCGACGAACGCGCCGGCCCAGACCTCGATTTCGGCGCGACGATAACCGGCCTGCACATAGAGCACGCCGCTGCGTTCTGCGTCACCGAGCGATAGCAACGCTCTAGCAAGCGGAACTGCGGCGCGCAGTGCATCCATAGCCTTGGGGCTAACGGATTGCCGCGGATTCAGCAAGTTTTAGGCGCGAGCGCACGCGCGTCGGGCGCCCCTCGCACGACGCGGACAGCGCTGCGATCAGCGCGCTTAGAGGTAGCGCGGGTCGCCGACTTCGAGCGACAGCGTGGCGCGCAGCTCGCCGTAGCGCGCCGAAACAGCGGTAGATGAAACGCCGTAGCGCTTGGCAACAGCGGACTGCGTCACGCCCGTCATGCCGTGCATCAAGCTGACGGCATAGTCGAGAGCCGCCGCGTGAACTTCAGGTTTACCCATACGCGCGCTTGGGTTCCGCGCGCGATAGTCGCGCCACACGAGCTCGGCGCGCGACAACAAAACGTAAGGTGCGCCGCTCGCTTCGATGCCGCGTTCGAGGGCGCCGATCACTTCGCGGTCGATCGCTTGATCGCGCGTTTTCTTGTCGGAGCTGGTGCGCGCAGCGCGTGGATCTTTTGCGCGCAGACGCTCATCTGCGCTCAACAACGAGCCACCCGGTGCACCACGTCGAATCCACACCAGCAACGAGTTGTGACTGGCTTGATCAGGATCGAGGTCCAGTGCTTCACGTGCAAGCGCTTCGGCTTCGTCGAGCTGCCCGAGGCGCGCCAAACAATGCGAGAGCGACGCGGTGACTTCGTCTTCGAGCGGCTGCGCGGCGTGCGCAATTTTGAGGTGACGTGCCGCAGCTTCGGGCATGTCGAGCGCCACATCGAGCAGGTGCCCCAGATTGTGGTGGTACCAAGCGTTGCCGGGCTGAATCGCAATCGCGCGTTCGTAGTGCACGACTGCAGAATCAAAGTTGCCGAGCAGCGCTTGGCATAGGCCCATCAAGGCATGTGCAGAATCGCTCGAGACGCCTAGCTTGAGCACGCGCCGCAGATGCAAAGCTGCTTGCCAAGGGCTGTCTTCGATGTGGAGCTCGGCCATCAGCCGGTTCGCAAAGGCTTGCACCTCGCGGTCCTCGGGCGCCTCGTCTAGCAAACGCTGAACGAGTGGTCTTACCTCTGCGCGCGGACGTTCGCGGCGCAGGGCTTCGTCAATTCGCGCACGCAAGCGATCGACATCATCTCGGTGAGAACTAGCCACGTTTACGTAACACCGCCAAAAGGAACCCGCCGAAGTAGCGCAGAGGAGAGCGTACGGCCGCACGCTCTGCCACTGCAAACACATCACGCACGATTGGAATTTTGTGCACGAAAGCAGCCGGCGTCACGACCCTTACGCCACGATAATCCATGAGTTCGAGCGAGGGGGGCAAGAGCCTAGGAATGGCATAGGGCGCGTCCCAGCGCGTGTACACATCAGCCTCAGTGCGGTCTTCGCTGATCCGGCCCGGACCTGCGATGCGCTTGGCTGCATAGCGCAGGCTGTACGGATTGTAGAACTCGAGGGCCAACGTGCCGCCGGGACGCGTGACGCGCGCAAGCTCCGCCAGGGCTGTCGTGATGTCAGGCACGTGAGCCAACACTTTGAAGCTGCACACGAAGTCGAAGCTATTGTCTTTGAATGGCACCTGCGTGACGCTGCCGAGCGCAACACTCAGACCGCGCGCGCGTGCCTTTTCCACCATTCCGATCGAAAGATCGAAACCGTGTGCTGCTTTGGCGACCGTAGACAAACGCGAGAGCACGAGACCTGTGCCGCAACCTGCTTCGAGCACAGTCTTACCGACCGCCAGATCACGCACGGCGTCCAACGTGATTTCGTCGATCAACGCATGGTACCCGGAGCTACGCTCGCGCTCGTACCAGCCGCTGAAATCGTCGTAGTAGGTACGGTTACTTTGATCGTCAGACGCCATTAGCGAGCGGCGTACGACCTCACCACAAAGCGCGCAAGGTCAAAAGCGAACAGCGCCTTACGCGAGCATGCGGTCGTACAGGTCTTCATACGCAGCAGCCATCACGTGATGACTGTAGCGTTGCTTCACGGCTACCACTGCACGCGCGCCGAGCGCATCTGAGAGTGCGTCGCTCGCAAGCAGTGTTTCTACTTCGTGCGCGAGCGCTTCACCGTTTGCATCGATCGCGATCGCAGCATTTCCTTCTGCGATTTCTTCTGCGGCACTGCGTTTTGCCACGATCACAGGACGACCCAATGACATTGCTTCGAGCAACACCAACGGATAGTCCATTTTTGCGTACAAGTCCGTCGACGGCAGACACACCACGTCCGCGGTCGCGAGCAGCGCATGAATGTGGGACGTCTCACCGAGCCATGTGACGTGCGCATCGAGCTTGAGCTCGGTCACGCGTGCGCGCAGTGCAGCTTCGGCCGCTTTGGCTTGCGGTGTTTTGGTGCGACAAGCCATGGCGAGATGCACGCCACGCGCCGACAACGCCTGCAGTGCCTCGACCGCTACCCGACCGCCTTCGCCGAACTCTAGATCGCCTGGATACACAAGCAACTTCGCTTGTTGCGGTAAACCCACGCTAGAACGTAAGGTCGCGCGCTCGACCTGAGTCTTGGGCGTGAGTGGCTCGATGGCGGGCGCGATGCGAATCAAACGGTCTGCGGACAATCCCGCTTCGACGAAACGCTGCTCGGTATGACGGGACAGCACCACGTTCATGTCCGCAAAAAGCTTGGGAGTGATCGCGCGCGCATCACGGGGCGCGCTCGAGATCGTATGCACGGACCGTTGTCTGCGCAGCGAGGTCGACACGCGTCCAGCGATGCAACTCTTGGGATTGGGCGCGAAAAAGAAATGCCACAGCGCATGTCCACGCGCGGTTAATAGATGCGCGAACACGCGTGCTTGATCGGTGAGGCCCGGCGCAAAGCCTCCACTTTGGGCGGCATAAACATGGGCCGATTTGGAAGCACCGGCATCGGGCGCGCTGAATGGCCGCACCATCAACGTCGCTTGATGGCGCGTGAGGCCGCGTGCCAGGTCGCGCACCAAGTTTTTGCCGCTGTCATTCCACGGGGGCGCAATCGGTTTCGACACGAAGAGAATGGACGCCATGCTGGGGCGAGAGCTAGCCTCCTGTGGAAGCCATGGCCAGCGAAAATCCCCGCGACTCCGTCGAGGCAAATCCCGTTCCCGCAAACGCGGAGAGTGCGAGCGAGCCAAACGCGCATGAGGCGAGCAATTCGCAACCGGCGCAACCGGCGCAACCGGCGCAACCGGCGGCGGGGTCAACGCCACCACCGGCCCACGAATCGGCCGACGAGCCGCCTTCGGAGCCACCGCGCACGGAGGCCAAAGATTCCGGTCGTCGCCATCGCTTCGAGAACATGTTGCCGAATCTGATCCGGCGCGGCATCGAGAAGAGCATCGAAGCGGGGCTCAATACCTTCGAAAAAAGCGTGGAAACCGGCCGCGAAACGTCGGGCGCAGTGCGCGAAGCCTTTCAAGACGTGAAAAATCCGCGCGACATCGCTACATCGGTGGGCAAGGCGTGGAGCGAAGCCAAGCTGCCGCGTGAAATTGCCAGCGCCGTGTTCGGTCAGCTCGACGAAACCAAGAACGACGTGCTGCGCATCGTGGCGCGCGAAGTGCGTGATTTCCTCGAAGCGACCGACCTTGCCACCGAGATCAAGAAGGCGCTCACCAGTCTGTCGTTCGAAGTGCGCACGGAAGTGCGTTTCATTCCGAACGAAGCGGGCGATGGCGTCAAACCAGACATTCGCTCGCGCAGTCACGTAAAGCGCAGCCCTACGACGTCAACGCGTGATCGCAGCCATCGCCGCAAACGCGCCAAGCCGGTCGAAGCAGACGACGAAGACGAAGAGTAAGATCGCCAAAGTGCGACCTTACCTTGTCAACGCGCGATCGTGACCTTCTTGATCACGACGGCCGGCTCCGGGCTTTCGCCCATGGGATTGGCCTTGGGCGCGTTTGCAATTCGGTGCACCACCTCGACTGGGCCGCACTCACCGAAGATCGAATACGTCTTCATCTGCGTCAGGTGCGGAGCGGCGGCATCCGTGATGAAAAATTGCCCACCATTCGTGTTGGGCCCCTTGTTCGCCATGCACAACAGACCGGCGCGATCGTGGCTGAGCGATGGATGAAGCTCGTCGATCAAGTTGTAACCCACGTCGCCCGTGCCGTCGCCGATGTGATCACCGCCTTGGATCATGAAGCCTGGGATAACGCGATGGAACGTGGTGGCATCGAACAGCGGGCGCTTGGCCCAGGTGGCCGTGCGCCCATCCCAAAACGGCCTCAAGCCACGCGCCAAGCCGACGAAGTTCGCCACGGTCAACGGCGCCTTATCTGGCCATAGTTTGCACTCGAGGGTGCCGAGCGAAGTCTCGATCGTGGCCTTGGGCGCGCCCTTCCCTGGCAGACCTTTGAGCGCATCTGCCAACGCGAACTTGCCCGCGAGCGGATCGGGTGAGGTGGGTCTGCGCGTGATCGTCATCGGATCAGGCGCGGGGTTAGCGGGCGCTTGTGCCGGCTCGTGCGGCGCTGCTTCGGCGGGTTTGGCGGCGGAGCCCTGCGCCTTGTGATCGTCAGGTGCAGTGAGCTCCTGCGGCTCGGCAGCACGCCCGAAATTCGGCTCCGGTGACGGCGCCTGGCAAGCCATCAACCACACACTGATCAGACCAACCTTACGCATCACATTCCCCCTGGAGGCATATAACGAACCTTGGTACCGGCTCCGAAACCGTGTTTTTTGGCGAAGCCCGCGTTCACCTCGAGCACGTATTGCGAATCGCCATCCACCTCGCGTGGCCCTTCCGTAAGCGGCTCCGCGTTTTCAACCACACCGACGACTTTCCAATTCGAATCGATGAAGAACAGGTCGAGTGGGATCAGCGTGTTGCGCATCCAAAAGCTTTGGTGGCGCTGAAATGGAAACACGAACAGCATGCCGGCGTCATCGGCCATGCGCTCGCGGAACATCAGCCCCATCTGCTGCTCCTTGGGTTGGCTCGCCACTTCCACGTTCAGTAACACGAGCTGACGGTTCTCGATCTCAAGCTCGACTTTACCGAGTGGCAGCGTGGCTTGGGCCTCGCCGTCAGGTCGCGTCGCTTTCGGCTTCTCGGCGACACCGGGCGCGCTCGTGGGCTCAGAACGTGTGACTGTTCCCGATCGATTGGCATCGGACACGGACGTGCCTGCCCCGTTGCATCCCGCGCTCGCACTCACCATAGCCAAAACGCAAATCAAGCTGCGCGCTGCTTTCATGGGGTGTGGCTACCATCGCGAACGCGAAGCGTCGAGGCTCACACGTAGACTTCCCGTCCCATCGCTCGACTCGCTGCTATCCTCGGTCGCAATGCCTTACCACTCGCCACGCCCCGGGCGCGTCAGTTTACTCGGCGCCGGACCTGGTGATCCAGAGCTCATCACCGCACGCGCGCTCAGGCGTTTAGGTGAGGCCGATGTCGTCTTATACGACGCGCTAGTGCATCCCAATTTGCTCGCACACGCCAAGCTGGGTGCAGAGCTCGTGTTCGTGGGCAAGCGCGCCGGCCGTAGCTACGAGCGGCAAACCACGATCAACGATCGCCTGATTCACGAAGCCAAGCTCGGCCATCAAGTCGTGCGCCTCAAGGGTGGTGACCCGTACCTGTTTGGCCGCGGTTCAGAAGAAGCGGAAGCCCTGGCCGCCGCAGGCATTCCGTTCGAGGTCGTTCCGGGCGTGGCTTCGCCCATGGCGGCCTCTGCCTATACCGGCATTTCGTTGACCCATCGCAACATGGCGAGCAGCGTCGCTTACGTGACCGCGACTGAATCCGTCGAGAAAGACGAAAGCGCGCACGACTGGAGCAAGCTCGCCACGGCCACGCAGACCCTCGTGTTCTTCATGGGCCTGCGCAAGCTCGACAGCTTGATGGAGCGCTTGATCGAAAACGGCCGCGCACCGGAAACGCCAGCCGCCGTAGTCGCGTCCGCATCGCTGCCCACCCAACGTACGGTCGTGGGCACCGTGGGTACGATCGCTAGGCTTGCGCAAGAAGCCAAGCTCGAGATGCCGGCCCTTACTATTGTGGGCAGCGTGGTTTCGTTGCATCAGCAACTGCGTTGGTTCGATACGCAACCCTTGTTCGCAAAACGCGTGCTGATTACGCGACCTGAGGGTCAATCGGACGACATGGCGCGCATGCTGCGCGATGCAGGCGCCGAACCTGTGGAGCTACCCACGGTGCGCATCGTAAGCACGCGCGAACCTGCGCTGCTCGACAAAGCTGTCGATACGCTCGATCAAAACGCCTGGGTGATCTTCACCAGCGTCAACGGCGTCGAGGCTGTGTTCGCATCTCTCGATGCCAAACAACGAGACGCGCGCGCATTCGGTCACGCCAAAGTCGCAGTGATCGGCCCCGCCACAGCCGCCGCGCTCGCCCGCCGCGGCATTCGTGCGGACGTGATGCCCGCCGTCTACCGGGGCGAGGCCGTGGCCGAAGCGATCCTTGCGAACGCTGGTTCAGTGCACGGTCAACGCATCCTGCTGGCGAGGGCAGAAGTCGCGCGTGACGTATTACCCGACATGCTCCGACAAGCAGGCGCTGACGTCGACGTCGTGTCCGCCTATCGCACCGAGCCCGCCACGCCCGAAGACTTTGCGCATATTCGCGCACGCCTCGAAGCGCGAACTTTGGACGTGGTCACGTTCACGTCCTCCTCGACGGTCAAGCAACTTGTCGATGGCCTGGGAAGCGATGCCACGGGTTTGTTGTCGCATGTCGCGATTGCCGCGATCGGACCGATTACGGCGGACACCGTGCGCGAGGTCGGACTATCCCCCGTCGTGGTTGCCACGGAATACACGGCCGGTGGGCTTATCGATGCGCTTGTCGCGCATTACGGTCCGTCGTGAGCGACATCATGCCTGAGCATCAGACGAACCTGGGTCAGGCGGGCGCTGCAGCGGGCATGGCAGAGGCTACCCCGAGTCACACGGCAACCGAACAGAGTCCGGATTTGGGACCGCTGCTTGAGCGCTTCGAAGTCGACCCTGGTACGGAGCGCTCTGTCTCGCGTCTTAGGCTTGTCGCCGCGGTGCTGGCGGGCCTAGGCGCCATCGCGATGCTGCTCTCCGAGTTGCCCTTCACCATGCTGCTTATCGCGGTGCTAGCCCTACTCGTGTCCGCAGGCTGGATCGCGAAATCCCGCAGTATCGAAAAGCGCGCGCGCACCCCTGAAGAACACTTCCTCGCATTGCACAAGCACGGCCTGCTGCTGCGCGAAGGCGCGGCCATCACATGGGTGCCATGGGCGCGCATCACCCACATCGACGTCGACGACGAACGCCTGGATATCGTGCTCGACTGGGGCGAAGAAGCACCCCTACGACTGGAACCTCGCTACCCAGGGGTTGAAATCTACGAGTTGATGCACAGGTTACGAAACGCGTGGCGCGCAGCGAACGACCAGTGAAAGACGAGGTGGGGGTGTCTGTGCGAGCCTATGGGGGTAAACTATCTGCACTTTCCATGGGCCTTTCTAGAGACTTTTCACCGGACCGCGAGTGTGGGTAATGGCTCCGAAACACGATCACGACAGCGACGTGGTCACCGAAAAAAAGACGCGCGTAGAGGTCAAGCGACCGTCGCTCTACAAAGTGCTCGTCCACAACGACAGCTACACCACCCGCGAATTCGTCGTCGAGGTGTTGCGTCAGGTTTTTCATCACTCCGAAACGGATGCCACGCGCATCATGTTGCATGTGCATCATGCAGGCGTGGGCGTGGCGGGTGTGTACACCTTTGAAGTGGCCGAGATGAAGGTTCAACGCACAGAAGAACTGGCCCGCGAATACGAATTTCCGCTGAGGCTCTCGCTAGAGCCGGAGGACGAATGACATGGCCCAACCCCCAATGATCACGCGCGCCCTGCAAATTGCGTTGCGTAACGCGTTCGAGGAAGCGGCTCGAGCACGTCATGAATACGTCACCCTCGAACATCTGCTGAGTGCGCTCATCGATGATCGCCGCACCAGTCACGCGCTGGTCGCATGCGGTGCGGATTTGCGCAAGCTGCGCAAACAGCTCGAGAAATTTTTGAGCGAGGAAGTGCCCGCGTTGCCCGAAGGCGTGCAAGTTCCGCCGCAGCAAACACTCAGCGTTGAGCGGGTATTGCGACGGGCCGCGATTCACGTGATGAGCTCCGAACAGGAAGCGATGGACGGCACTGCGGTGGTCGTCGAAATGTTCGATGAAGCCGAATCGTTCGCAGTCTTCTTGCTCAAGCAAGCGGGCGTCACGCAGTTCGATCTGAAGCAGTACATCTCCCACGGGATCGTGCCGGGCATGCACGAAATCGAGTTGCGCGGGGAGCGCGAGCAAGAAGAAGGCGCAGACGACGAAGACGAGGATGGCGAAGAAGGCCCCTCGCCGAAGAGTCCCCTTGAGGCCTACACAACAGACTTGGTGGCCGAAGCCGCAGCAGGCCGCATCGATCCGCTGATCGGTCGCGACAAGGAGCTGACGCGCACGATTCAAGTCCTGTGTAGGCGTCGCAAAAACAACCCGATTTACGTAGGTGACCCTGGGGTGGGTAAGACCGCCATCGCGGAAGGTCTCGCCTTACGCATTCACGAAGACAAGGTTCCCGACGCTTTGAAAGGCGCCAAGGTGTACTCGCTCGACATGGGCGCCTTGCTCGCAGGCACCAAGTTTCGCGGTCAATTCGAAGAGCGTCTCAAGGGTGTGATCAAAGAGATCAGCGAACGCGAGAACACCATTCTCTTCATCGACGAGATTCACACGATCGTCGGCGCAGGCGCGACCAGCGGCGGCACCATGGACGCGTCCAACATCCTCAAGCCCGCGTTGGCAGCCGGCAAGTTGCGCTGCATCGGCTCCACTACCTATCAAGAGTATCGCAGCGCGATCGAGCGCGATCGCGCACTTGCGCGGCGCTTTCAAAAGATCGATGTCGGCGAGCCGAGTGTCGCGGACACCATCGAAATCCTGAAAGGCTTGAAGGGTCGCTACGAAGAGCATCATCACGTCACCTACACAGATGGCGCGATCGAAGCCGCGGCCAAGCTGGCATCGGTACACATCAACGAGCGCCTTTTGCCGGACAAGGCCATCGATGTCATCGATGAAGCCGGCGCGCGCGAACGTTTGCGCCCGGAAGGGGAGCGCACAGGCTCCGTAGACGAAGAGGCAGTCGAAGCCGTCGTCAGTCACATGGCAGGCGTGCCGATCAAGCGGGTGTCTGCCTCGGACAAAGATCGCCTGAAGACGCTGGATGCTACGCTTAAAAACCGTATTTTCGGCCAAGACGAAGCGATCAACTCGATCGTGTCATCGATCAAGCTCTCGCGTGCAGGCTTGCGTGCGCCTGAGAAACCGATCGGCTCGTTCTTGTTTTCGGGCCCTACCGGCGTGGGTAAGACCGAGCTTGCCAAGCAGTTGGCCGAAGCGTTGGGCGTGCCCTTCCTTCGCTACGACATGAGCGAATACTCAGAACGTCATACGGTCTCGCGCTTGATCGGCGCACCTCCGGGTTACGTGGGCTTCGATCAAGGCGGTCTGCTGACGGATGACGTGCGCAAGCACCCGCATGCCGTGCTCGTGCTCGACGAAATCGAGAAGGCACATCCGGAGCTGTTCAACATTCTCTTGCAGGTGATGGATCACGCCACGCTAACCGACAACAACGGTCGCAAGGCCGACTTCCGGAACGTGATCTTGATCCTGACCACCAACGCAGGCGCACAAGACATGGCGCAAAAAACCATGGGTTTTGAAACCGAAGGCGCAGGCCAAGACGCCTCGCGCGGCAAGCGCGCCATCGAGCGCACGTTCAGCCCCGAGTTCAGAAACCGCCTCGACGGTTGGGTACTGTTCTCAGGTCTATCGCGCGACGTCATTCTGCGGGTGGTCGACAAGGAAATTGACCTTCTCCGTAAGACACTCCTCGAGAAGGACGTGGCGATCGAGGTCACGCAAGCAGCGCGCGATTGGCTATCCGACAAGGGCTACAGCCGCGAGTTCGGTGCGCGCCCCATGGCACGGCTGGTCGAGACCGCGATCAAACGCCCGCTGTCGGAGGCCCTGCTGTTCGAGGAGCTCAAGGCC
Organism: Polyangiales bacterium; assembly: GCA_046598735.1. Classification (GTDB taxonomy): domain Bacteria; phylum Myxococcota_A; class Polyangia; order Polyangiales; family DASUME01; genus DASUME01. The sequence goes on along the minus strand of JBKJIA010000439.1, from coordinate 2,987 downwards.
GGTGGTAAGGTCACTGTAGACCGCGGACCGGACGGACTTGTGCTTCAATACAGCTAAGCCCGATGCCCATCTTCATGCTCACGGACGAGCTGCGCTTTCCGCCTCCGGAGGGCGCGTCGCCCGAAGGGATCGTGGCCATAGGCGGAGACTTTCGCCCCGAGCGCCTGCTACTCGGCTACGCCCAGGGCATTTTCGCCTGGCCAAGCGAGGGCTTACCGTTGCTCTGGTTTTCGCCGGATCCGCGCTTTGCCCTCTCGCCTCAAGACGCACATTTGCCCAGATCCCTGCGCAAATTGCTGCGCAAGCAACCTTACCAAATCCGTTTCGACACCGCCTTCGATCGCGTGATTCGCCACTGCGCAGCCACGCCACGGGCAGGCCAGCGCGGCACTTGGATTACCGACGAGTTGATGGACGGGTACGAGGCCCTGTTCAAGCTCGGTTATGCCCACTCGGTCGAAGCATGGGATGGGGAGCGCTTGGTTGGCGGTCTGTACGGAGTCGCAGTTGGTAAGGTTTTTTTCGGCGAGTCCATGTTCGCCCTTGCACCTGATGCATCGAAGTGCGCGTTTGCAACCTTACTCGCTCAGCTCGTGGCCTGGGGCTTCACCTTGGTCGACTGTCAGGTCCACACAGAGCATCTCGAACGCTTTGGCGCCGAAGAATGGCCAAGGAAGCTGTTCCTGCAGACGTTGCGCAGCGCCGTAGCCCAGGAATCCGGCCGCGGCCCGTGGTCCTTGGACGTAAATGTGGAGCAGGTGCTCGCGCTCCTTGCGACATGACCCTCAGACCGGATCAGAGCGCACGATCATCACGCTGATATCGGGCCCCAAGGCGCGAATGGGCAGGATGCCGTAGGCGTACCAGCGCCCAAACTGAATCAGCTCGCCAGTAAAGCCACCAGGACTCGCTGCCAGCCCCGCACGACGTACGCTTGCATCCGGCAAGATCGAATCGAGGTCGGGCGGCGTTCCAAAGCGATGAAGCGAATCGCCCTTGAGCACGTAGGCCCACAAAATTGTGCCCTTTTCGCGAGCGTGATCGAGTTGCAACTGCTTGGTCAGACGCTGCGCAAGGCGCCACAGGGGAATGCCGGTCAGCACCGCACCAGCGACCTGAGTATCTCGCACGGAAGGCGCTGCGAACAGTAAGGAAACGCTGCCTTCAGCTCCCTTTTCGAGCGCCTCGAACTGATCGACTGCATAGCCAGTTTTGCCGCCCAGCGCCTCGCGCAGCACGGGGAACTTCAGCCGCACGCCGGTCATGCGATCATCGGCCTGTTGGGCGTCCGTAGCGATCACCAAGCCGCTTGGATCCACAGCCGCCACGAACGTACGCGCAGACCCAATGAGCTCTTGAATGCCCTTTGGCGGCCGCGTCAACAAGCGCAAGGCCGAGCGCATTTGATCGCGGCGCGTGTTCGCGTCTTCGACCGCGAAACCCCGTGCGAGCTTACTACCCGCGATACTTACACCGCGCAGATGACGCGCGATGTCTTGCATCACGATCGACTTCACTTCGCGCGCATGCGTCTCGCGAATGACCACGCGCGCATGCGGCGCTCCGTCTGGCCCACACGCGACCGTCCACAGTACGAGCCCGAGGAAGTACGACAGACGCCACGGCTTCTTGTTTGCGTGCATGAGGCGCTGACAATAACCGCGCGCCAAGGTTCCACGCCAGTCTGACGATGCTTCCAGGTGTTCAGGCACGAAGCTCGCGGCCTGCGCGGACGGCTCAAAAGTAAGGCGCAGCGCGCCAGCCTCAGCGCGAGCAGAAGCCTTCGTAGTCGATGTACTCCTTGATCGTGGGATGATCGCCGCACACCGGGCACTCGCTGTCGCGACGCAGCTTCAAGGTACGGAAGTTCATTTTGAGTGAATCATAAGTCAGCAGACGCCCCACGAGCGGTTCGCCTTGCGAGAGCAGAATCTTGATGGCTTCCGTCGCTTGAATCGTACCCACGATGCCGGGCAAAACGCCGAGCACACCCGCTTCCGCGCACGAAGGTGCCAAATGCGCAGGCGGTGGCTCCGGATACAAGCAGCGATAGCAGGGCCCCTTGCCGGTCCAGAACGTGGTCACTTGGCCATCGAAACGGAAGATCGAGCCGTGAACCACGGGAATCTTGCGCCATACGGTGGCGTCGTTCAGCAGATAGCGCGTAGGAAAGTTATCCACGCCATCCACAATCACATCCCAGCCATGATCGAGAATGCGATCGATGTTGGCGCTGGTCATGCGCTCTTGAAACTTCACGACCTTTACGTCGGGATTGAGATTGCTGATCGTCTTCTCTGCACTGTCGACTTTAGGCATGCCCAAGCGATCGGTTCCATGCAGGATCTGACGTTGTAGATTCGACGCATCGACGGTATCCGCATCCACGATACCGAGCGTGCCCACGCCAGCAGCCGCGAGATACAAGCCCGCAGGCGAACCAAGACCTCCCGCCCCGAGCAACAGCACGCGCGATTTGAGCAGCTTCTCTTGGCCCTTGTCGCCCACCTCGGGCAACAACAGATGGCGCGAGTAGCGGTCGCGCTGCGCTTCCGTCAGCTGCGCGGGGACCTCCACCGGATACGCCATGTCCTTCCAGCGCACGAATCCTGGATTGCCGGATTCGACGTGGTTGTAGCCCATATCCTGCAGCGCTTTGGCCGCGAATGCTGAACGCGTACCGCCCGCGCAATACACCACGATCTTCGCGTTCTTATCGGGCAACTTGCTCTCAACCTGCATCTCGAGAAAGCCGCGCGGAAGGAGCACCGCCCCCGGAATGAAGCCTGACTTGGTCTCGTCTTTCTCGCGCACGTCGACGAAAACGTATTCTTCCTTCGCTTCGAGCCTGCGCTTCATCTCGTCGAGGTTGACCTGCTTGATCTGACCCTTGAGCTCTTGCAACAGGTCCGCATACGTCTTCGACATAACCAGTGACTCCTTCGAATGCTGGATGCTCGAGCCACGCGACCCGATCATTCAACGCG
>JBKJIA010000215.1:0-5647 GCA_046598735.1 Polyangiales bacterium | reverse complement strand
GGGCGCGAAGCTGTACGGCGCTAGGAGGTAGGTTGGGCGGAAGGGCGGCCGACGCCTCGCTGGGACTTTTCGCCGCGCGACAACGTGCGCCTGCCTTCGTAGAAGCATCGTTGGGGCGAGTCATGAGCCGACGACCGTAAGGTCATGGCAGAGCCACTCGCGCAGCACGCCATGCCCGAACTGGGGTCGCGACTCCCGTCACGCAAGCCTGCGGATCACGCGGCTTGGCAGCAACGCCACCTTACCTGCAGTACTTCACCGAGTTGAAGCCCATGTAGCCGCTATCCGACTGGCACGTGAGGCCATCCTGGCAAGGACGGTTCACAAACGCGGCCGGGTCTGCTTCCTGGAACTGGTAGCACATGCCGTTTTCCGACACGGCGCAGCTTGCCTGGCACGCCTCGCGCGACGGGTAGAACGACCGCTCCGAAATGCAGCCGCCGAAGTAGCTGCACTCACCATCGCGGACGGCCCAACCGAGGCCCACCTTGCACATCCCAAGGTCCTGACCGCTGTAGTCGTGGCAAGTGTCCTGCGCGTCGACGCACACGGGCACGGGCGGGCACGGCGCCCGAATGCACTGCACTTCCTGCATCTCGCAGACCTGGCCGCCACCGCAGCGCACGTTGGCGCAGGTCGGGTAGCTCGGCACGCACACGGGCACGGGCGGACAGGGCGCCCGGATGCACTGCACTTCCTGCAATTCGCAGGTGCTACCTTCGTCGCAAGTCACATCGTCGCAGGTCGGCGGACAGAAGGGGTTGCTGAGGACGCGACGTTGCTCGCTGTCGAGCGAAGCGTAGGGGGCTACGAAGCTGCTGCACGCAAAACTCGTATAGTCAGCTCGCTCGCCTGCATTCAGAGAGACGACATAGGAGCCGCGGTGGAACTCGAAGCCACAGCTCGCAGGTGCCTCGATGCTGATATACCGACGTGCCGCCTTGCCCATGTAGACCTGCTGCACGCGCGCAACGTACACGTTGTTGCCGGTCTTTCCATCCGTGTAGCCGCCTTGGATGAAGACGCGCGCCGTCAGGTCATCACTGCACATGCTCGTCTCGAGCGATGGGTTGGAGCAGCGGCAGAGCAGCTCCGCCTGCGCGGTTGAGGGAGCCACGGCGGCGAAAGACAACATCGAAAACAAGAAGCCCAGAGCGGGCAACAACTTCTTCATGGGGGGAAATTCCTTTTTTGCGAAGCCCAAGCTGGCTCGCGGCCTCCAAGGTAGCGCCAAACATCGCGCGTGCGAGGCCATTGCAACAGTAAACATTCCGCGTGCTGAGCAACGTCACAGCGACTTCACGGAAACGACTTACTTCGGCCACCAGGGGCGCGCCTGCAGCCTCGCCGGCCTCAAGCAAGCGCATACGGGCCCCACTTTGCGTAGACCGACACGGGCTCGGCGTTCCGTAGTCCCGATCGTCGAGCAGGCGTCGACCTACAGAAACCACCATCTCTTTCTCCTCAAGGAAGTACCTCCGCTACCCTTTGCCACCGGCATGGATTCATCGGATCTGCCGGCTTCGTGCGGCCACGAGGCCAGCCAGGAACTCACCCGTCGGGGCAGGACCGCTTTCCAGTTTGGGATTAGACGATCACGACCGCGCTGCAACGTCCTGCGGAGCGCTGGCTCCAATTGAACGTGCAGAAGATCTAGCTGAGCGAACAGGTCTTCCGCGCACGCCTGCGCAGGGTCGATGGGGACGTCTGCTCCTGGAAAGACCGCAGCGCGGCTACCTTCATCAGGCGACCGAATGCGTGCCTGGCGAAGCACGGCCATCCACAAACAAAGCCACGCGATTACGTCCGAGTAGGAGGTCGTACCGTGGTGGAGACGGATCTCAATGTACGGATCCTGTCGTGCAACGTTACAGAGATTCACCGTCCGATACCGAATGGACGGGTCGGGCCCCTTGAAGCCCTTCCGTTCCATCTCGGCGGGGTCGATGAGTAGCTCACGCAGCGGGCGACAGTACTTGTTAGGACGGCTCAGATCGTAGCGGCCGTCGTGAAAGTGAAAGAGTCGCGACGGGCACAGAAGGGTGAAGAGTCCTGGCTCTAGCAGTTGGGTCAGGCGAACCAGTCCCTGTACCTGCAGGTCGTCTTCGAATCTCGAGCCCAGCGTGATGTGTAGCCCCGTCCGATGATTGAGCCGTAGCGTGTCCGAGCACTGCACCAGTTCGTGGAGCGCCGAGAGCACCCGTACGAGCTCTGCAAAACCCTCGCGGTTGCGCAGGGTGGGGGAAACCACTTCCCAGCCAGCCGAGCGGTCAAACTCCACGCGCCACTGGCTCGTGTCGGTAACCTGGTGGTAGTTGCGCGCACGCCCATCCACCGGCAGGGTCGCTGCTCGCTCGATCGTGTCGATGATGACCGTTGCGACGAGCTGCCACTTCCAATTGCCGTATACCAAGCCCGTCTCATCGGGTGTTCCCAAGGGCGATGTCAGTTCGACTTCCACGCCAAAGGTCTGGTCCTCCACGTAGGTGAAGCCTGCGACATCCTCCGGTTCGAGTAACGCCCCCATCTTGCATCCCAGACGCGAAGAGTGAGCACTCTTCGATGTAAACCTGGAATCCGAGAGCGACCACGCGGTCACTTGCTGCGCTGTGTCGTCGACCTTGGACATGATTCACGCGGGCGCTGGGGGCGCACTCCGCGCCGGACTAAGGAATGTACCAGTCTCGACGCCGATGAACCACACGGCTCGCCGGGTGTTGCAGTCCGGCGACGTCGACTTCTTTCAGGCTCAGTCGCGAAACCGTGTGCGGATCTTGGCCAAGGCTTGCTCCTGAAGTTGACGAATGCGCTCGCGCGTCAGGTTGTACTTGTCACCGATCTCCTTGAGCGTCAGCTCCTCCCCATCGTCCAGCCCAAAGCGCCAGCGCAGGATGCGCTGCTCCATGGGTGAAAGCGTGGGAAGTAGGCGGCGCAGCTCTGCGCTCCACGCCTGCCGCACGAGCGTATCGTCGGGTGACGGCGTGTCTTCGCTCTCGAGGAGATCGACGAACTTGCTTCCATCTTCATCGTTCACCGGACGATCGAGCGAGAACGGAGTCTCGGCCATATAGCTCAAAATCATGCTGAGCTTGTCCTCCGGGATGCCCGTCTCTTTCCCTATCTCCTCAGACGACGCATCCGTGCCGGTACGCGCGGTGATTGCGTGCGTCGCCTTTTGGATCCGACTGACGGTGTCAAGCATGTGCACGGGCAGACGGACCGCGCGGCTTTTGTCCGCGAGCGCGCGGGTGATGGCGTGACGAATCCACCACGCCGCGTAGGTGCTGAAGCGGTAGCCGCGCGCGTGATCGAAACGCTCGACTGCCTTCATCAGACCGATGTTACCCTCCTGGACCAAATCGATGAGCGGCATGCGGCTACGGTGGTAGCGACGCGCGATCGAAACCACCAGGCGCAGGTTGGCCAGTACGAAGCGATTCTTCGCTTGCTTCTGCGCACGACGCGAAGCTTCGACGCATGCGAGGTAATTCCTGAACGCGGGAGTGAGCTGCACGGCTCCTCCGATCAAATCGCGCTCGCTGGAGTGCCGGCCCGCCAACCTCTGCACCGAGGCGAAGGCCCCCTCGACGAACAGGCGATCCGTGTCGACCGCACGCAGCTTGCAGGCGAGCGGATGAGCGAGCATGTCCCACTGCTCCTGACTCTTCTTGCCGAAGCGACTAGACAGCGCCTGCGCCGCAAGCTTACGCAGCTCAGCGAGCTGCTCCGGTGGATCCTCGGGGGTCAAGCCCTCGAGCACGGTGTGGATCGCCTCGAAGGCCGGCGGATACGCGAGCAAGGCTAGCCAGTACTTGCGTTCGAGCTCTTCCACTTCCTGCGCGGCGGCGACTTCCTCCTCCCGACGCAGAACGCGGTAGCAAGCCATGTCTCGGAAATACAGCGACAACATCGTGTCGCCCCCTCCCCTGACAGAACGCTGGGAAGCTTTCTGGACGACCTCGGTGTCGGCCTCGATCGAGGCCAGCGCGGCCTCGTCTGGCTGTTCGATCTCGTCAGAGTCCACGAACGCTTCTGCTTTGCTCATCGGTTGAATTTCAGCTTGTACGCTCTTGCCCACGGGTCGCTCCCTCTCTCGTCAGGACCGCCGTCGCAGGTCCGTTCTCCCCTTACTCACCGCAGCACCCTCCGGCCTTCGATTGCACGAGCAGATGGCAGCGCATGATGTGTGTCGACCTCCAGCGGCAGTCTCGAATCAGCGCGATTGGTGGGCGCGCAGACAACAATGCACGAACTTGTTCAGCAGTACCGCGGTCTGCTGCGACGCACGGAAACGGCCGTTGCGAAGCGCTGCCGCGTCCACACCTGAAGGGCGCCCGCGGCGGGGGGACATCAAGGGGACGCGCGGTCAAGGCTCTGTGCGCGACCTAGATAGGAGCACCCATGACACCGAAGCAGATAGTGTCCACCCTCACTATCGGTAACCCAGTGTCCGTCGGTCGCGGCCAAGTCAGCCCAAGCCGCGGCGCCGAGAGAGCGCGTTAGCGTCCGGCACTCACGTCAGGCCGAGTTTGCGCGCTTGTTCGGCCATCTCCGCTTGTTGCTCTGGAGTCAGCCCTTCGATCATGGCGCGTAGGGCGCCCAGTTGTTCGGGCCCCATCTGCTGCATTGCGGTCTGGGCTGCGGCCATCAGTTGCTCGGTCGAGAGGCCGGCGAACATCGCAGGATCAAGCCCTGCAAACGCGCTCGGGTCGGGCACTGCAGGTGCGGTTGTGGCGGGCGAGAAAATGACTTTCTCCGGCGTCTTTTCGTGTGCGATGCCGCGTTCTGCCAGCGCGTCGAGCACCTTGTTAAAGCTCAGGTCCTTGGCGGCGGCCGACTCGTACAAGCGCTCGATGGGAAACGACACGCGGCGCTCGGGATAACCGTGCTTGGCGAGCTGTTGCGCAAGGTGCTCGACGAAGGCTGCTAGGGGATCGAGAACGGGATCGGACATGATTGCGGCCTTTGGTTACGACTGAGGCGAAAGTGTAACTGAGCACGCGTCCCCGTGCAGGCGAGCCGGCACCGGCCGCCAAGTACCAGCTAACGGGAATCAGTCTGCGCTTGAGTCGACCAAACACTACTATGGCTGGGCTGCACCCGTGCGTCGTCCGGAAAGATAGAATCAACTCACATGACGTCTGAAGACAAAGAACAGCTGGTCGCTGAGTTGCTGCTGGCCAACAACGCGCTCGAACAGTCGAGAATGCTGCTTCGTTACAGCTTGGAGAGTCAGAAAGACACCATCCTTTTGTCCATCGATCGGGACTACCGCTATCTCTATTTCAACAAGGCCCACCGGGAGGTCATGCGATTCGCCTATGGTAAGGATATCGAGCTCGGGATGAACATCCTGGAGTGCGTTACGAACCCTGACGACAGAGCTGCCGCCCAGGACAACTACGACAGGGCGCTCAGTGGAGAATCGCACTCGAACATCAGGCTGTATGGCGACGTAGAGCTTGGTTACTACGAGAGCTTCTTCAATCCCATCGTGAATAGTCGGGGTGAGATCATGGGCGCCACGGGCTTGGCTCGGAACATCAGCCAGCGAAAGAGGGATGAGGAGGCCCTGGCTCAGGCCAACAGGGACCTGAAAGAGGCGGAGCGCAAACTCGCCGAGCAAGAGAAGGCACTACTTACGCAG
>JBKJIA010000043.1:0-5079 GCA_046598735.1 Polyangiales bacterium | reverse complement strand
GCTCCGTTCGCTTCTCAGCTAGCTTAGAGGCGGACCCGCGATTGCTGTTCGAGCCGTTCCGAGGGATAGGTCCTCGACGCTTCCTCGACCTCTTCTCGATGAACTTGGGTGCGGGATATCCTGTCAAACGGAAGGACGAAGCCGGACGCGCCCGTTCGGACTGGACACCGTCTGTCGGCGAGGCCAGAGTGCCGCTGCCTCCCGCCAGCTATATGGTTCGCGAAGGCTGGGCCGCTCTCGAAATCGCTAGTCATTTTGGTCCTTCCGAAGGAGATTACACAGATGGACAGCAAACCGAATGAAACGGCCGAGAGCCGGGCTTTCTGGGACGCCATCAAGAAGAGCGCCGACCTAGTTCGCAGCTCCCCGCCGTGGACTCAAGCCGGGATCGTGCTCAGCAACAACTTCACGGGGCCCCATGCTGTGAATCCTAAAGTGCTCGATGCTCTTTTGAATGGTGCACGCAAGCGCGCCCTTTAGTCGATCGGTGAGGCGCGTGGAGCGCGCAATGTCCGCTCTAACGTGTCGCGCTTGACCTGACCTCTCTGGCCGTCCCGCCAACGCTCGCCGGACAAAAACGCCGCGTGCCGTAATCGCTAAACTGGCTGCTCCTCACCTGGCAGCGCAGCGATCGCACAGACCAACACAGTCCAGAACGAGCGCATCGATGCGGCCCTGGTTCGGGGAGGTCCTTCACGCGTGAGTTCGGAGACGGGCGAGGTACCGTATACGCGTGCAACTTCTCCGCGATGTGGGTCACGAGCGGGTAGATGCTGCACTCCGGGGGACTGATGTCGATAAACCCAAGGTCTGAACAACCTCTTACGGTCTCGGGCTCGCCATGCACTGGCTCCCCGAATGCGACATCCACGCCGAACGGATCGCCGTACACCTTACCTGCAAGCGCTGCCTGTACGCGATAGCGTCGCCCAGGGTACTTCATGCCATCCGCCTGAATATCAGGCTGCGCTGCGGGTGCGACGCGAAAGCTCAGGTAGTCGCGGCTTTCTTGCTGGTCGATGCCTGCGAGTAGTTCCTCGAAGCGAGCGGGCGCACCCAGCGCGCGCAGGTCGATATCCCTTGTGCTTCGCGCACGCTGCGTACGCAGCTCGATCGCCATGCCGCCTTTGACCACGAGCTGCATCTCAGGGAGTGCAAAGGCACGCACAAGAAAGCGCTCAAACACGAACACCTGCCGCTCGCGCAGAACGCCGCGAGCCGCGACCTTAGCTGCGTTCCTCAGGCGTTGCTCGAGCGCCTGCCGAAACGCCGCTGCATCGGTGTAGGGTCCGATCATCCGCACTGCGCCTGAACATACTCAAGTGCGGGCTGGATTTGCGCCTCCGTGAACAGCCCGCGCTCAAGCCCTTCGCGTACCGCCTGCTGTACGAGATCGGGCAGCACGTTCGCGCGCGCGCAGTCACTGCCACAAACATTTCATCTAGACGACTCGAAAACTTTCAATTGGCCGACACCTATGGTTGCACTTGGCCGAAGTGAACGCCGACCCCCTGCACCCTCGATTCGCCGCGCCTCGCCTCGCCTGGAAGAGGCCCTGCTGGATACGCCCGTGGTGCTCATCCACGGGCCACGACAGTGCGGTAAGACCACGCTCGCAAGGCTCGTAGGGGACCCTCGCGGCTATGCTTACTTCAGCTTCGACGACCAGGTAGTGCTCGCCGCGGCCGCAGCCGATCCCGTGGGCTTCGTGGCCGACCTGCCCGAGCACGTCATCCTCGATGAAGTGCAGCGGGCGCCTGGCCTCTTTACCGCACTCAAGACGGCCGTCGACCGGCGCCGCTCGCCTGGGCGTTTCTTGCTCACGGGCTCGGCGAACGTGCTCCTGGTGCCCAATCTGGCCGACTCCCTTGCGGGTCGAATGGAGATACTGCGCCTATTTCCGCTCGCTCAATGCGAGCTTGCCGGTCACCCGTCACCGTTTCTCGAGCGCCTCTTTGCAGCAGAGTTCAAGGCCAAGAACTACGAGCGCTTGGGGGCGGAGCTCGCCGAGCGCGTGACGGCCGGCGGATATCCCGCGGCAGTCGCTCGCCCCACGGCTCGCCGTCGCACGGCCTGGTACCGGGACTACGTGGAGACTCAGGTTCAGCGCGACGTACGCGCCTTGGCGCGTATCAGCTCCCTCGACGTGCTGCCCAGGCTGCTTGCATTGGCCGCGGGGCAGACGGCCCACCTGCTCAACGTGAGCGACCTCGCCAGCCCATTTCAGCTCAGCCGCCCAACCATCCGCGATTACGTCACGCTCCTGGAGCGCGTGTTCCTACTCGAGCAACTTCCCCCGTGGCACTCGAACCGATTGAGCCGCCTCATCAAGACTCCCAAGCTGCACATGGGAGACACGGGAGTGGCCAGCACCTTGCTCGGCTTCGACGCGGCCGCGTTGCATCGCGATCGTAAGATGCTCGGGCAGCTCCTTGAGACCTTCGTCTATCAGGAGCTGCGCCGGCAGGCGAGCTGGCAAGACCAGGAGTTTCGCTTTCATCACTTTCGCGACAAGGACAGCGCCGAAGTCGACGTAGTGTTAGAGCGCGGGGCGCACGAGCTTGCGGGGGTGGAAGTCAAGGCGTCCTCAACCGTGACCGCGGCCGACTTTGCCGGGCTGCGCAAGCTCAAGGAGGCGGCGGGCTCGAGCTTCAAGGCCGGCGTGGTGCTCTATGACGGCGAGGCGAGTGTAAGCTTTGGCCACGGGCTGTTCGCGGTGCCGGTTCGCGCGCTGTGGGAGACGGCGTGAACTCCCCGTCCCGAGAAGCGATGCCGCACGAAGAGCGGGGTGCATGGCCGAACTCTTGATCAAATCTCTTTTTTGAGATAAGGCGTGAAGTGATGACCACCTCTCTAAGAACGCTGAAGGGCCGCTGGTTGAAGGAGCCCGGCTTCAAGGAAGAGTATGATGCCTTAGCGGGCGAGTTTGCGGTCGCCAGTCTGCTGATCGAAGCGCGTACGCGGGCCAAGCTATCGCAGGCCCAGCTCGCCAGGAAGATGGGCACGTCGCAGTCGACGGTAGCTCGGCTCGAGAGCGGTTCGGCGAAGCCGAGTCTTTCTACGCTGGAACGCTTCGCAAAGGCGACGGGCATGAGGATGCGCATCGTGTTTGAACCAGCGAACGTGGTCAAGAAGCGCCGCGCCGGGGGCGCTGCGTAGACCTGCGCTTCGAGGCCCATGTGCGCCCCCCGCCAGCGCTAAGTACTAACCTTATGCCCCTTCCACCACCGCCGCAGCGCTCGCGCTACTCGCCCTGCGCTCGGCCAGCCCCAGCTGGATCTGGTAGTCGCGCCGGGTCACGAGCACGCGCGCGGTTTCGCGCCAGTCGCGCAGCCAGGCATCGAGCTCGCGCGCGATCTTCTGGCGCACGGCGGGGGCGGGCGCGATCGCGACCGGGGCATCCGCCAGGCGCGCGGCTTCGGCGAGCAGGCCGCGCAGCCGCGTGTCTTCGGCTTCCTCGATGATGCGGCGGGCAGACAGTAAGGTGGCCGCGCACCTGTCGCATGGGGCCTGGGAGCGGCCCCCCGCGTTCAATCATGGCGAACTCGCCGCAATTAGATTCGCGGGCGCAGCTGCGGTCTCATTCCCATGGCCCACCTGCCGGCCAGCGAGCCGCGGGCGCGGGTTCGGAAGCGAGGGCGGAAGCGAGTGGCTTTTCCACGAAAGCTCGGACATCCGCCACTGTTTGACCCAGTGTACCGGCATCGCGAGCTCCAGCCTTACGCACGAACCCGCTCCATTGCGTCTTCTTCGTCGGGTCGTCGGCGAAGGTCGGAGTGAGTGCCACCGGCACTTCAGCGGGAAGAGGTGTCGTGCGCCGCTCGAAGGTGGCCCGGATCGCTCGTACTAGGGTCGCGCCGTCGAAGTCGAACTGCTTTGCGAGCAAGGCCACGTCGTAGAAGTCCTTCATGCGGCTGTTTGCCATTCCCAGCTGCACCATCGCGTCGAGCTTCTCGGCGACTACGGTCTCGCGAGGGTAGGCGCGCAGCCGCGGCGCGGGAAAGTCGAGTAGCGCGGGAAACTCCACCGTTTGGGCGTCGGGCGTGATCGCGTCGCCAAAACCGACGTCGACTTGAAGGCGTACTTGAGCCGTCGTGACGCGCGCGAGGACCTCGACGCGCACGCCTCCGTATACCTGGTCCTCGCGGATCGGCCCCACGAGAAGCGACTCCATGTCGAACCGGACGCCATCATCGGGCACCCCGAGGGCGAGGACCTCTGCGAAAACGTCACGCACGCGCGCCTCCCCAGGATCGCCGAAGCCGAGCAGGTCGAGGTCGCGGGTAGCGCGATGTGGCTTGCCGGTCCAGAGCGTGAAGAGCGCGGCGCCCTTCAGCACGAATTGCTGTGCATGCCCCGACGATGCGAGCCGGAAGAGCAGTCGCTCATTCGCATAGCGCAGGAGGAGGAGCTGAAAGTCTTCGCCCCGCTCGCGCGCGAGGCGCAGCAATCGCGCGCGAACAGAGGCGCCGATGTTTGTGGGAGGAGATTTCGTCATGTGAGTGCCTCAAGGTAGGGTCGCATGAAGGTGTAGATGCGATCAGCGCGAGCGGCCTCCACGAGTGCGTCGATGCTGCCCTTCTTGGTTCGGAGATAGTCCTTGAGGGCGGCGAGCGCGAGCTCGAGCCCTACGTGACGCCTGAAGCGAAAGCAGTCAGCGACCGTCTTGGCCGGCGTCGTGACTCGCACCTTCACCCCTTCGATCAGGCGCGACTCGACACCGTGCTTTCGTGCGGCACCGCTTGCGCGAACGACTTCGAGTCGCGGATAGGAGATGCGAGGCAGACGCGCGTGCCGGTCGATGAGCACCCAGACCGCGTGCGGCACTTCGCTGGTCAGCCCGTGCACTTGGAGTGCGCTGACAAGGCACACCACAGCTTGTGGGAGCCTCTTTTGCACTTCTGCGAGCGAGCTCAGCTCGGTCACGGGTGCGTCCGCCAGACGGTACAGTCCGCGGTCGACCTGTTCGAGGATCCCGCGTTCACACAGACGCCTCAGATATGCCCGGGGAATCTTGGCTTTGTCGAGGTCGCGCGCGCGCACCGGCCCCTTCCGTGCAAGCCGGATCAGCGCGTCGAG
>JBKJIA010000610.1:0-4986 GCA_046598735.1 Polyangiales bacterium | reverse complement strand
CGACCCTCCTGCGATTCCATGGTGAAAATCGGCAGGAACGACACCGTGATGATCAGCAGGCTGAAAAACAGGGCGGGACCAACCTCGCTCGCCGCTTCGATCAGGACTTCGAGGCGCGGCTTGTCGGGCGGGGCACGTTCGAGATGCTTGTGCGCGTTCTCGATCATGACGATGGCACCGTCGATCATGGCGCCGATCGCAATTGCGATCCCGCCGAGGCTCATGATGTTTGAGCCGATACCGAGCATCTTCATGGCGGCGAAGGCCATCAGGATCCCGACCGGCAACATGATGATGGCAACGAGAGCGCTACGCACATGCAGCAGGAAAACAATGCAGACGAGTGCGACGACGATGCTCTCTTCCGTGAGCGTCCGCTTCAAAGTCTCGATCGCGTTATGGATAAGGTTGGAGCGGTCATAGACCGGTATGATCTCGACGCCCTTGGGAAGCGCCGACGCCATATCGGCAAGCCGCGCCTTCACATTGTCGATAACGTCAAGCGCGTTTTGACCGAAGCGTTGCAGCGCAATGCCGCTCGCGACCTCACCCTCCCCGTTGAGCTCGGTGATGCCCCGGCGCTCATCCGGTCCCATTTCGATCCGCGCTACATCCTTAAGCAAGACCGGGGTACCCTTATCCACCTTCAGCACGATACTCGAGAGATCGGAAAGGCTTTTGACATAGCCACGGCCGCGCACGATGAATTCGAATTCCGAAAGCTCCACAGTCCGTCCGCCAACATCCATGTTGCTGCTGCGGATCGCATCGCGCACCTTCGCAAGCGGGATACCCAGCGAGCGCAACCGGTTCGGATCGAGGATGATATTGTATTGCTTGACGAAGCCGCCGACGCTCGCCACCTCGGCGACGCCCTCGGCCTTGGAAATGCCGTAGCGGATGGTCCAATCCTGCAGGGATCTGAGGTCGGCCAGCGATTTGTCCTTGGACTGCAGGGCGTATTGATAGACCCAGCCGACGCCGGTGGCGTCTGGGCCCAAAGTTGGCGTCACACCGGCCGGCAACTTGCGCGCCGCTGCGTTGAGATATTCGAGGACACGTGAGCGCGCCCAATAGATGTCGGTGCCATCCTCGAAAATGATGTAGATGAAGCTCATCCCGAACATCGAGTAACCGCGCACCGTGCGCGCGTGGGGAGTGCTTTGCAGCGCGCGCACGAGCGGATAGGTAATCTGATCTTCCACGAGATCAGGACTGCGCCCCATCCAGTCCGTAAAAACGATCACCTGAGGGTCGGAGAGGTCGGGGATAGCATCGAGGGGCATCTGGCTCATCGCGACCACGGACCAAGCTGCGAACAATGCGGTCGCCACGAACACAACCCAGCGGTGTCGCACGGACCATTCAATGATGTGTCCAACCATGGCCGCTCCTCAGTGTCCCGTGTGCGCGCTGGAGGGCGGCGGAGGTGGCGGCAGTGCGTTTTTGGCGGGAGGGCTGGCCGTTGGCTTTTCGCTTGCAGCGCCGTGAACATGTCCGGTGCCCGCACCTCCCGACGCGCGAAGACGGCTCTCCGAGTCGATCAGGAACACTCCCGACGAAACCACCTCCTCGCCTTCTGTGAGACCAGACGTCACCTCCACCCGGTCCTCAAGGCGCATGCCCAGCGTCACCATGCGAGGCACGAAGTGCTTGCCGTGCTCTACGACGAACACGTGCTGCATCTCGCCCGTATCGACCACCGCATCGCGCGAGACCACCAGGGCATCGCGCGGCGCCAGCGAAAACACGACGTTTCCGTAAATGCCTGGACGCAGCTTACCGTCGCGATTGTCCGCATCGAAACGCACGCGCAGCGTTCGAGTGCGCTCGCTCAGGGTCGGGTACACGAATGCCACGCGGCTCTCGAACGGTGCGCGCCCCGCCGCTAAGAAATCAATGTGAGCCGGCGTTCCGCGTTCGATGCCGCCGATGTTCGCTTCAGGAATCTCGGCCAGTACCCACACACGAGATAGGTCGGCCACCGTAAGCAGCTCGGTCGATGGGTCGACCGCAGTTCCCACCGTAATGCCGCGATGCAAGACCACTCCGGAACGCGGCGCCATCACATTGACGAGACGTCTCGGGGTGCCCTCGCGATCGAGCGTGCGCACCTCCTCGTCGCTCATCCCGAATACCTTTAGGCGAGCACGTGCCGCTTCGAGCACGGCGCTTACCGGGCCTTGTGCCGCTGCGCGCTTCGCTGCTAGGTACTCGGTTTGCGAGGAAAGCAGCTCCTGCGAAAAGATCCCCGCAAGGGGCTGCCCAGCGCGCACACTCTGACCGGTGGTGTTGATGAAGAGGTGTTCGATCCAACCCGCGACGCGTGTGTGCACGTGCGAGACCCGCGTCTCGTCAGGAACGATGGTCGCGATCGCACGCAGCGGCTCGCCCATGCTTTCCTTGTGCACGCGCTCGAAGCGGACACCGATGGCATCGAGCCGCGAGGGGTCGAGCTCCACCGTGGTACGTGGTGCCTGTGTGGGCGGCTTCACCCCGCTGGGCGGGGCGGCTGGACGGATCTTACTGTTCCCGGCCATATCGTGGTGCAACGAAAATGGCCAGCCGTGGCGAAAGTGCTGGGTCAACAATGCCCCGAGTAGGAGCAAGAGCGCGGCTGCGCTGCCCATCCCGAGCATACCTGCGTCTCTACGCGCATTCATGGTGACTCCGTGTCAAAGCGGCCGACCGCGCGTCCGAGGCGTGCCCAGGCGGTGCCAAGGGTGACCTCGGCCATGACGAGCTCCTGTTGGGCGCTCCACAGCGCGCGCGCGGCATCGAGCGCGCTCACGAGCGGGAGGGTTCCCGAGGTATAGGCCGCAGACACGGCATCCACCGCAAGGTGCGCGCGCGGCAGCACGTCGTCTCTAAGCACGAGCACCTGCGTACGGGCTGCGAACACTTCTTCTCGGGTGCTCGCGACGGAGCCCTGCACCATGTTGCGCATGGCATCCAGGTCCGCGCGCGCCATGTCGGCCATACTTTTCGCCTCCCCGATGGTTGCGCGGTTCTTGCTGCGGAAAATGGGCACGCTCATGCCGACCATGGCCATGAAACCCCAACCATCACTCATGGTGTAGGCAGGTCCGGTGCGCACGAATGCCATCGGTTTGATCATGGAGCGCATGACGTCGACATCCGCGTCGGCGCGCTTGATCTCCTCTTGGCCCGCAAGGAGCTCGGGCCGAAGCGCAAAGGCTCGATCTCGCAATATCGCGAGAGCAGGCGGCTCTGCGAGGACCGGCTCCTCCGCGAGCTCAGGCACCGGCGCATCCGCGCTGCGCGCCAGACTCGCATTGAGCATGGACTCCGCCGCGCGCACCCGTGCTGCGAGGGCGCGCTGTGCTCCCTCGAGACGAGCCACTTCGATCTCGGCGCGAAGGACGTCCGGCTGTGCGCTCGTGCCAGATGCGTACCTGGCGGCGGCTGCGGCCACGAGCAGGCGCGCCACGCCGAGCTGCTCGGCGATGATGCCGAGCATCGCGCGCTGCTCGTACAGCATCCAGTAAGCGTCCACGGCCTCGAGCACCACGTCGAGGTTGACGCGATGAATGTCTGCGGCGAGGCGCCTTGCGTCCGCTTGGGCGCTGCGCTCGCGATGGGCGAGTAGCCGAGAAAGTGGAAAGCGCTGCTCCACCATGAAGCTCATGTCCGCGCCGTGCAGCATGAATGGCACGTGGTCGAGCGAGGGCATCACCATCGGGTCATCGAGTACCCCCGCTGAGCGTGTGCGTTGCTGTGCCGCGGCCCTGCGCGCGCGAGCCACTTCGATCTCCGCGCGATGGGTGGCGGCGTGCTCCACCACGGCTCCGATGCGCAGGGGTGACGGGAGCGCGGCCGATTGGGCACCAACCGCCGCGGGATCCAGCAGCGCCACTAAGGCGACCAGTAGTCCCATCCAGGGGATTGCTTCGTTTGCGTCTCTTTGGATTCGGACTCGCACGCTCTGCTCCATGCCAAATTGCCAACGTGCTCTGGACCGAAACTACGGACTGTGCGGATGGTTATTTCTTGCATCGGGTGGCGCCTAGACATCCGCTCGCTTGAGGCGAAGCGCATTTCCAATGACCGACACCGAGCTGAAGCTCATGGCTGCGGCAGCGATCATAGGGCTGAGGAGCAACCCGAAAAACGGGTAGAGGACACCCGCTGCGATGGGTATGCCGGCCGCGTTGTAGGCGAAGGCAAAGAACAGGTTCTGCTTAATGTTACTCATCGTCTTGCGCGACAAACGGCGCGCGCGGACGATGCCCCTAAGATCGCCCTTCACCAGGGTGACGCCCGCGCTCTCCATGGCGACGTCGGTGCCGGTTCCCATCGCAATCCCAACCTGGGCTTGCGCGAGCGCGGGAGCGTCGTTGACGCCATCGCCAGCCATCGCGACGATGCGGCCCTCGGCTTGAAGCGCCTTCACCTTCTCGGCCTTCTCGTCAGGAAGCACTCCCGCGAGCACGTCGTCGATGCCGAGCTTTTTGGCAACTGCTTGCGCCGTCGTCTTACTGTCTCCCGTGATCATCACGATGCGTATGCCTTCCTCATGAAGCAGGCGAAGCGCTTCTGGCGTGCTCTCCTTGATCGGGTCCGCGACGCCGACGAGACCGGCCGGTTTGCCGTCGACCGCTACGAACATTACGGTTTGGCCGTCCGCACGCAGTTCTTCAGCCCGCTCGATGAGGTGGGCCGCGCCAACGCCGAGGCTCTCCATCAGCGCCTGATTGCCGAGGGCCACCTCGCGCCCATCCACGCGACCCTTGACCCCCTTACCAGTGACGGATTCGAAGTCCTCGGCCTCCGCAAGCTTGGCGCCGCGTTCTTCGGCACCCTTGACGATGGCTGCCGCAAGAGGATGCTCACTGCCCCGTTCGAGGGTGGCCGCGAGCCGCAGCAACGTCGCTTCATCCACGCCCCCTTCGACCACGACGCTGACGAGCTTAGGCTTACCCTCGGTAAGGGTTCCCGTCTTGTCGACCACCAGAGTATCGACCT
>JBKJIA010000609.1:0-4669 GCA_046598735.1 Polyangiales bacterium | reverse complement strand
GGCTTAACTCTCCTGTCTACCACGCCTCGTCCGCCTTGAAATCATCACAGAAGCTATTCCTTTGCATCAGGCGACCATCATTCGCGAGCGTCTGCGACCTTTACCGCCGGCGTGTGGCCAAGTGCGCGCGGGCCCAGCCTTCAGCCTCATCCATCGTCCCCGCGTAGGCTACGGGAAAGGGGTAGTCGTAGAGCCAGGCTACCGCGGTGCCGATGCCCCGAACCAACGGGTTCGTCACCACGGTGGCCATGCCTGCGCAGTAACGGCGCGAGTAGGGCTCCACCGCTCGCAGGTGGTCGACTAAGATCCTTCGCTGCGAGGCGACCGTGCTCATCCTGAGATTGCGCGGATCGGTGATCCAACCGTATGGCTCATCGAGCTCCCGGATCCAGGCTCGGATAGCAGCTAGCGCCTGTTCCAGATCAAGAGTTGTAGGCTCCGGTGGCACACACCACACGTAGAGTTGACGGTCGATCCTGGCGACCCAGGAATGGACAAGGTGCGCGCTCATGCCGTCGGCGATTGTCGCATGATGCGCCTCCACACGGGCAATGCATGCCATGACGGCTTCGTCAGCCCGCAAGAGCGACTGCTACGAGCGACGCGTGACGCGTAGGCGTCTCGCCCTTGACATCACTGCGTCGAATGCTCCCATGGGTAGCTAGCGTGAGCCTGGAGGCGTGATGGGTTTAGATCGAAGTGCTGCGTGGGCTCTGGCTCTGTGGATAGGGGCGCTTGCACCAGGTTGCAGCAGCGATGACAACGGTAAGACGCGCTCGAACGGTGGCGGCCAAGATGGGGGCGGCCCAGGCTCCTCGTCAGAGGGTGGTGCGCAGGGCGATGGCGCAGTCGTCCATGAAGTCTCCGCCAAGCTGAGCGCGGCTGCTGCGGACCTGCGCGCCGCCTGCGAACGCATCGTCAAACGCGAGCGAGACTGCGCTGCGCTTTCGGCGGGCAGCACGCGTTGCGCAGCGCTCACTGCGGCCTGGTTTGCTTCCGACAAAGGCTATGGCCCCGAGCTTGCTGATCTCTCAATGCTCGACGATGCCGCCTTGAGGCGCGAGCTCGGCGTCGATGAACGTGAGTGCAAAGCGGACTGTGCCGACGCCGCCGACTGCGCAGATGTGATCGCGGAAGATCGCGACGGCGCGTGCGAAGGCGCGGCCGACTACAAAGGCTCACTCGATGCATGCCGCGATCTCTGCGAGAACAAGTTTGGCGGCTACGCGTGCGGTGATGGCCAATTTGTGGGCGACAAAAAGCGGTGTGACGGCACGGCAGACTGCGCCAATGGCCAAGATGAAAAATGCGAATCCGTCAGCTTTGATTGCGGAGGTGGCGCGCTCGCCACGCGCATTCAGCCCGTCGATCTGGAGCCATGGAATCCTAAGTGCGACCGTAAGGTTGACTGTCCTGCTTCGGGCATTGACGAAAAGGGCTGTGAGCACGAAGCATTCGCATGCAATGCAGCGTCGTTCATTGCCCATGACGATGTGTGCGACGGCAAAGACCAGTGCATGGATGGTGCAGACGAAGCCGATTGCCGCGAGTTCGATTGCGGTGACGGAGAGCGCATCCCAGCGCGCGGCGTGTGCGACTCTGACGTGAACTGCAAGAATCACGCGGACGACTTGGACTGCCCCGGGTGGTTCGTGTGCGCAGATGGCAAAGGCGCCGTGGCGGGCAGCGATGTGTGCGAGATAGCCGACTTGAGTGATGCGGAGCTTGCGGCGCTCGTCGCGAAGGACCTCGCCAAACTTTACGATTGCCCCGACAAGAGTGATGAGTCGAGCTGCGCACGCGTGATATGTAAGTAGGCCGTGACTGAATCCGCAGCTGCAATCGAGACTGACGAGGCCTTTCGTCCGCCAGAGGGGCGCGGCATTTCGGCCATGGTGGGTAGGGCGTGGCTGCGTGCGTTCGGCTGGCAGGTCGCAGGCGGCGTTCCCAACGTTAGAAAAGCCGTGGTGGTTGCCGCGCCGCACACCTCGAACTGGGACCTACCTTTCTTGCTGGCGATTGCGTGGACCTTGGGCGTGCGCATTCGCTGGGTCGGCAAACACACGCTGTTCCGTTTTCCTTTTGGTCCGCTGACGCGTGCTGTGGGTGGCGTGTCGGTCGATCGCCGCGGCAGTCACGATGCTGTCACGGCGATATCCGAGCTCATGAAACAGTATGACGATCTGCTGCTCGTCGTCCCGCCCGAGGGCACTCGCCACAAGGCAGATCGCTGGAAGACCGGTTTCTATTACATCGCGCTCGCGGCCGACGTGCCCATCGTGCTCGGTTTTCTCGACTATGGGAAAAAGCGCGGCGGTCTCGGTAAGATCTTCCATCCCACGGGCGTGCCGGAGCAGGATGTCGCCTTTTTACGGGCGTTTTATGCCGATATTCGCGGCAAATATCCGCAATACGAGAGCGATGTCGTGTTTCGCCTCGAAGACCGTAAGCCCGAAAATAAGACCTTGCCGCGCGCCTAGCGAGTGCGGGGCTGGGGAAGCTCAAACGGTGGCTTGTGCGTCTTGTCGCGCAGCCACTGCAGCGCTTTGGCCACGCCTTTCTTGACCACCAAGCGGCGTAACAATGCCTGTTTGCCGGGGAAATCGAGCAACGTGAGCGCCAATAAGATCGAAAGCAACCCTTGGCCCGGCAGCACCAACATCGCGACGCCAGTGATCAACAATGCGAGTCCGGCGAGATTGCGCAGCACGCGTACGAGGACGGAACCCTGAGGCCCTTGTTCGCGCACGAAATAGTCAGTAGGTGTCCGCGACACCAGCCACGGAATCGCAATGATCGATGCCAAAAAACAGGCCGCCGAAACCGAAGCAACGCCTAGCACGCCCCCTTGATGGGCCTCCGCCATGCGCATTAGCTGACTTATCCACGGTCTCATCGCTGCATTCAAAGCAAAGAGTGCGCCCGTACGCAAGCAAGCGAGGGCCTGCGGTGAGGACAAGTAGGCTGCTAACCTGGCAGGCATGAATGCCGAAGACCTCAGTCAGCTGACGCGGATCTTGCAGCTCAGTATTACGCCGGTTGCGCTGATAAGCGGGGTAGGGCTGCTGCTGCTGTCGATGACGAATCGTTTAGGACGCGTGATCGACAGGTCCCGGGATCTGGGCCGCGAAGTGGCGTCGGAGCCGGATTCGCCCCATCGTGCGCTGGCTGTCACAGAGCTGGGCATGTTGTTTGAGCGCGCGCAGCTCTTGTTGGCGGCCATCCTGTTGATCGGGACCAGCGTGTTCTTGTCGGCGCTGATGGTCGCGGGGCTGTTTGCGATGTACCTTTTGAACGTCGACCTGAGTATGTTGGTCCTGGCGCTGTTCGGCGTGTGCTTACTGTGTTTGGTGCTGTCGATCGGTGGATTTTTGGGCGATGTCATCCTGAGTATTCGTTGGCTCAAGGTAAGCCTCGGTCGCTACCTGCAGCCGAATTGACGGATCGATGAGCCCTGGACCTTAGGCAGGCTTTTTTCACGGCATAGAACCCTTGCCGACGTGACCGCGTGGCCCCACGCTTGGGGCCGTGAGCATCCCCGGCCCTGAACGTTCGAGTGGCACGTTGCGCGACGCCTCCGATGGCGACGCCAGCCGTCGACCGCGCAGCGGTGAAGCCGTACTCGATGCGCGCGCGGTGACAAAAATCTACCGGATGGGCGAAGTCGACGTACATGCGCTGCGCGGCGTGGATTTCGCGCTTCACTCGGGCGAGCTTGTGGTTCTGCTTGGCGCATCGGGTAGCGGCAAGTCCACATTGCTCAACATTCTTGGCGGCCTCGACGTGCCTACGAGCGGTACCGTTAGCTACGCCGGTGGCGACCTATCCAGCGCCAACGAGGCGGCACTCACGGCCTATCGGCGCACGCACGTCGGTTTCGTATTTCAGTTCTACAACCTGATTCCTAGTCTGACCGCGCGCGAGAATGTGGCGCTCGTCACGGACATCGTCGACAAGCCCATGTCGCCCAAAGAAGCACTCGCCATGGTCGGTCTCGAAGAGCGTATGGATCACTTTCCATCGCAGCTCTCAGGTGGCGAACAGCAGCGCGTGGCCATCGCACGTGCCGTAGCCAAGCGTCCGCATATCTTACTGTGTGACGAGCCGACAGGCGCCCTGGACTTTCGCACCGGCGTACGCGTCCTTGAGGTTATCCGTCGCGTGAACCGCGAGCTCGGCACGAGCACCGCCGTGATCACGCACAACGCACCCGTGGGCGAGATGGCAGACCGCATCGTGTCCATGACCGATGGTCGCATCATCTCGGAGCGTCACAACGACAAGCCGCGCGATCCTTCGGAGATCTCCTGGTGAAAGCGATCCACGTCAAGCTGTTGCGCGATCTGCTCAACATGCGAGGCGCGGTATTGACGATTGCGCTCGTAGTGGCCCTGGGCACTGCGGCATTTGTCACGCTACGCGGCACTTGGCTTTCGATCGTTAATAGTCGCGATCGCTACTACGCGGCGGAGCGTTTTGGTGATGTGTTCGCATCGCTTGAGCGAGCGCCCAACGCCGTGCTCGGTAAGCTCGAGAGCATCCCGGGCGTGTCGCGCGTGTATCCACGCGTGGTGGGCAACGCCCGCGTTCCGCTCGAAGACTTGGACGAACCGGCACAAGCTCAGATTGTCTCGCTTCCCATGCACGGTAAGGCAGCGCTGAACGGCGT
>JBKJIA010000523.1:0-28236 GCA_046598735.1 Polyangiales bacterium | reverse complement strand
TGGCCGTGTCGGGGATGATGATTCCACCCTTGGTCTTCTGTTCTTCTTCAACGCGCTTGATCACGACGCGGTCGTGCAGTGGGCGAATAGCCATATCGATTCCTCCAGTTATGCGTACCTGGCGCGGGTCTAGCCGCACCTGTTCAACCCCGGGTTCGTTCGCTGCGATGAGCGCGCTGAGCCACGGAGCAGAGCTGTGACTCCCCATGAGTCGGGTGCCGTTTAGCACTCACCACATGTGACTGCTAACAGCGGGCGCAAAGTAACCCCGGCCCTCCGTGAGTCAAGAGGGCGAGCCGACGAAATCTTTATCGGACGCCGGCGCCCTCACCCCCGCCGTCTCCCACCAATCGTGGGACGGGGAGGTGAGAATTTCCCGGATTGTTGCTGCCTGGCCGATCGATGTCTTGAGAGCGACAAAAGCGACCCACGCTCATGAGATGCTGCGCGTTCTCCACCCTCTCTCACTCAAGTGGGAGAGGGCAGGGTGAGGGCGCGTCGGGCATAGCGAAGGAGTGAAAGTCAACCGGCACGGGAGCGATAGATTTGCGCCCCGAGTAGCTCAGCGATTGGCGGCGTCGATCGCTTTTTGTTCGGCGATGTACTCGCGCACCGTCTCGCCGGGAGCGCGCGAAAACCGCACTTTACCCGAGGCGATCTCACGCAATGCGCTGACGGCGGGGCGATTCTTGCTGTGCACCAGCATCTGCGAGCCCTTCATGATCTGCCGCGTGCGACGCACCGCCAGAACCACCAGGGCAAAACGGTTTTCGTCGCGTTCAAGGCAATCTTCGACGGTTACGCGCGCCATGGTCAGTGCTCCTCGGAAAAGGGGGCGGATGCTAGCAGTGCGGTCAAGGAGCGGCAAGGTCGGGTTGCCTTATCGCAGGATTGCAATCGAACCTGCGCGCGAGCCTTTACTCACCTGCGCGACGTCGATAGCATCACAGGACAAGAACGCATGGGTGGGCGCATCACGGTCATCAGCCCCGAAGGCCAGAACGACTGGGTCCTTCAAGGGCACAACAGTGTCGGCAGGCATCCTGGAAACACGGTGCAGGTGCTGGACCGCATCGTTTCCAAGGAGCACTGCCACATCGACCTAGTTAATGGTCGCTTCGTGCTGCGGGACTTGGGCTCGTTGAATGGGACGTACGTCAATGGTGAGCGCGCTCAAGAGCGTGTGCTGTTCACGGGCGACGAAATCACGATGGGCTCCACGCGCATCCTCTTCTATGGCGATTACCCGAAGGACGATGCCGGGGCCCGCGTGTCGGTACAGCAGACGCCAGTGGCCGCGGCTTTGCCGGTGCTTGCGCCAGCGGATGCGACTACGTCACGCAGCGTGAATGCGACCGTGGCGGGTTCCGTGGGCGGCTCCGTGGGCGGCCCGGTTGCAGCGCCGCGTCCTCCGTCGCGCGACCTGTCTAAGGTCACGATGGCGCCGGGCATGGTCGAAAGCCATATCCGCACCAAACTCGCGCCGCTGGCCGACCAAAGCTTCTTGCCCGAGACGCTGCTGCAAGATGCTGCGCAACTGCGCCGAGACTACGAAAAACTGCGCGTGAGTTACGATTTGTCGCGCGCGATCGGCGTCGAGCTCGATATCGATTCGTTGCTCGCCAAGATCTTGGATCGGGCGTTCGAGTTGCTGCCCGCCGATCGCGGCGTGGTGCTCCTGTACGAAGAGGGCGGCGAGCTTGCGCCGCGTTGCGTGCGCACCAAGCGTAAGAGCGCGCAAGACGAGCAAGTCGTGCTCTCAACCACGATCATCAACGAAGTGCTGCGCGACAAAGCCGCCGTGCTGTCGAGCGATGCGTCCGTCGATTCGCGTTTTTCAGGCGCGCATTCGATCATCATGCAAGGCATTCGCTCCAGCATGGCCGTCCCGCTTTTGTACGCGGGTGAGCTGTTCGGAATCATGCTGCTCGATTCGCAGATCGCGGCCAACGCGTTCCAAGAAAAAGATTTGCAGATGTTCCAAAACGTCGCGAATCAAGCGGCTGTCACGATTCAGAACAGCTTGTACGCAAAGAAGCTGCAACACGAAGCGCTCACGCGCGAACGCTTCCAACGTTTGCTTTCACCAGCGATCGCCGAGCAAGTGATAAGCGGCAAGGTGGAAGTCGCCAAGGGCGGCGAGCTGCGCGATACCACCATGTTGTTTTCGGATATTCGCGGCTTCACCAACATGAGTGAATCGCGCAGTCCGCAAGAGATCGTGGAGATGCTCAATGAGTATTTCGAGCAGATGGTGGAGATCATCTTCAAGTACGAAGGCACGCTCGACAAGTTCGTGGGCGACGAAGTCATGGCGCTCTATGGATCGCCCGTAAAACACGAGGACGATCCGATTCGTGCCGTACGTTCGGCGATCGAGATGCTCGATGTGCTCAATCAGTGGAACACGGAGCGCATCGAGCGCGGACAAGTGCCTGTGCACATCGGTATCGGCATCAATACGGGCGATGTCGTTGCGGGTTACCTCGGGTCGAGCAAAGCGCTCGAATACACCGTAATCGGTGACGTGGTGAACACGGGTGCACGTCTCTGCTCGGCAGCGCAAGCCGGTCAGATCCTGGTGAGCGAAGCGACGCTGATGCGCACGGGCGACCTCTTCGAGGTGCAAGAGCAGCCGCCGATGCCGCTCAAGGGCAAGTCCAAGCCCATGCGCATCTACTCGGTGATCGGCGAAAAGGGCGGACCGCGCATCGGTAAGCCCTGAGCCGTCTCGACTAGCTCGGCGCGAGGGGGTACATCGAGCGGCCCATGGCGTACCTCGATTTCGAACAGCCCATTGTGGAGCTCGAATCTCGGCTCAAGGACCTCAAGGCCTTGTCCGATGGCGGCGGTCGCGTCGATAAAGAGCTGAAGAAGTTGGAGGAACGCTCGGAGCGTCTGTCGCGCGAGATTTATGGCGACCTTACGATCTGGCAACGCGTGCAGCTCAGCCGCCACCCGGATCGACCTTACTTTCAAGATTACGCCGAGCGCTTGTTCGAAGATTTCGTGGAGCTGCATGGCGATCGCGCGTTTGGTGATGATCCCGCAGTGATCGCGGGTCTGGCGCGTTTTGATGGGCGCGCTGTGGTGGTCATCGGCCAACAGAAGGGACGCACCACCAAGCAAAAGCTCACGCGCAATTTCGGGATGGCGCACCCGGAGGGGTATCGCAAAGCCGTCCGCATGTTCGAGATGGCCGAGCGCTTCAACCGTCCGATCATGACGTTCATCGATACGCCTGGCGCCTATCCCGGCATCGGAGCTGAGGAGCGCGGGCAGAGCGAAGCGATCGGACATGCGTTGCTCGTGCTGTCGCGTCTGACGGTGCCGGTGCTAGCGACCGTGATCGGCGAAGGCGGGTCGGGGGGCGCGCTCGGTCTGGGCGTGGCCAATCGCGTGTACATGATGGAAAACGCGACCTACAGCGTGATCACACCGGAAGGTTGCGCTTCGATTTTGTGGCGCGACGGGACGCGAGCGCCCGATGCAGCCGAGCAGCTCAAGTTGCTAGCGCGCGACGTGCACAAGCTCGGGGTGGTCGATGAGGTGCTGAGCGAGCCGCTCGGAGGCGCCCATCGCGATGTCGAGCGTGCCGCGGACGAGGTTCGGGCGGCCCTGCGGCGCGGCATGGCCGAGCTGGGCGGGATGTCTCGGGAAGCCTTGCGCAAGGACCGCTACGCCAAGTTCCGCGCGCTAGGCCAGTTCATCGAGTGACGGATCGGCGGGGCTGACCAGTCCCTCGGCCATCAAATCTGCGATCACTTCGTCTAGCGCTGCTGCTTGGCTTTCGGGCGCAAACAACGTGATGTGCGAGGAGCCATCGCCATAGAGGGCGCCCAGACCATCGTGGGCTTCCAGCAAATAGCGCACGAAAGCGACCTGTTCGCTGCGCACACGAAGGCGTCGTTCGACCAAGCCGGGGCCGGTGGGACAAGGGGCGAGCACGCAGGCGAGCATAGCGACGGCCAACGGACCGCCCACCCTTTTTTTGCCCCCATGTGCCAGGCTTTTTACGATGCTCGCAGCACGGGGTGCGTCTGCACGCGCTCGCGCTGGGGGTCCTGGGTGTTAGCAAGCTTGCGCGAGCGCCGAATCAGCATGCGGAACGAGTGGGTAAGGGCGGCGGCTCTTGCCTTGGTCGGATTGGCCGCGCTGCCCGCTTGTGCGGCACGCCAAAGCGCGACCAAGACCGCTAAAGCGTCGCGCATGGCGATCCAGGCGGATGTGGCGGCGCTCAAACAGGCACTCGTCGAGCGTGATCGAACCTTGAATCAGCTGGAAAATCGGCTGGCTCTGCTCGAGGCGGAGCAACGTCAGCTGCGCTTTGCCGTGGCGGAAGCTGAGCCGCCGGTTGGGATTCGTGAGACGGTTCGGATCGGGGCCAATGACGCCGGGAAAACAGCGGAACGAGCTCCGCCCATGTTTGAGAACGCTCCCGAGCGTCGCCATGCCGAAGCGCGCCCGGTCTTGCGCTTGGTCGGAGAGCGTCGTCGCGATGAGAGCGAACCGATGATGCTCGTGCCTGTCGTGCGCGAACGTTTGCCGCTGGCGCCGTTGCCCGAGACCATGCCGTTCATGGCGCAGGCCGCGTCGATGCCGTCGAGCGCAGCGCCGCCGGTGGCCGCCGATGCTAGCGGGCACTACCGCCAGGCGATTGAGCTTGTGCGTCAACGCGATTTTGGTGCGGCGTTGGCTTCCCTGACGGATTTTCTTGTGCGCTATCCCGATGATGGGCGCGCACCGAAGGTCATGTTTTGGCACGGTGAAGTGCTGTTCGCACAGCGCGACTATGGGCATGCGCTGGAGGCGTTCGAGCGCTCGCTCGCACGTGAGCCCAAGGGCGACAAGGCGGCGGATGCTCTGCTCAAGGTAGGGCTTTGTCACAAGCGGCTCGGCGCACCTGAGCGTGCGCGGGCCGCCATCGAGCGGCTCAAAGCTCAGTTTCCGCAAAGCGACGCAGCGCGGCTTGCCGCGCAGGAGGACGCGTGATGATTCGAACGAGTGGACCTAGGCACGTCGTGCACAAAGTCGCGCGCGCTGTGGCCCGTGCCTGCGCGCCCCTGGGATTGCTGCTTGGAATGGTGGGGTTGGCGGCCGCGCAATCCGAACCGCTCCCGAGCAAGGCCCAAAGCAACCCGGACGTCTCCGCTTCAGGCAAGTACACAGTGCGCGACGGCGACACGTTGTGGGACCTCTCGGGCCGCTATTTCGCGTCCTCGTACGAGTGGCCCAAGCTCTGGTCGTACAACCCCGAGATCACGAATCCACATTGGATCTACCCTGGCAACCAGTTGAGTTTGGGTGAAGGTGCGCAGGATGGCGCTCCCGGTAGCGATGGAGGCCTGCTCGTCGGCAAGGGCAGCTTCGGGCAGGGCTTCGGCGCCAAGCGCTACACCACGTCGCGGGACGGCTCGATCATGGTCGGCGAAGAGGTGTACCTCGACCGGGACGCGCTGACGAAAGCCGGCAAGATTGTCGGCTCGTACGAAGATCACATGATGTTGTCGCCGAGCGATGAGGTCTATCTCGAGTTCGGTCGCGATTCCGTGCCAACTTCGGGCCGCGAGTTCACTGTCTTTCGCCATATTCAGGAACGCGAAAACCGCGCTATCGCCGGCCGTACGCCTCAGATCACGGAGGACGATGAGCGCGGCGAAATCGTGCGCGTGCTCGGTGCGGTACGCATCAAGAGCTACGACGAAGACACGCGGATTGCGCGTGCCGTCATCGTGGAAGCGCTCGAGCCCATCGAGCGCGGTTTTCAAGTCACCGACATGCCGCGCCGCCTTGCGCAGGTGCCGCCGCGTACGAACGCGCGCAAAATCGACTCGAAGATCTTGGCGGCCGCGCGTCCCCTGGGCGTGCTCGGTCGCAACCAGGTCGTGTTCATCGGGGCAGGCGAGAAGCAGGGCGTGCAGGTCGGAAACCGCTTTCTCGTGGTGCGGCAGGGCGACACGTGGCGTCGCAGTCTCATTCGCGCCGAGATCAAGACGCCGGCCGAACGCCCATCGCGTCACAGGCCCGACGATTCCAAATATCCCAAGGAAACCATCGGTGAAGTCCGCGTGCTCTACGTGCGACCGGAGTCTTGCACGGGTATCATCACCGGCTCCTCGCAGGAGATCGAGCCTGGCGACCGCGTTGAAATGCCTGAAGGTTTCTGAAACTACACGCTTTGACGCTCACGCTCCCTGGTTGGCGGCGCGACCGGAACGTGAGACACTCGACCGGTGTCTGTGAATGTGGGCGAGCCCGGCGGTTCAGGTGAGTCCGCCCAACTTCAGCAGCTGCGTGAGCTGCTTGAGCGGGAGCGCGCCAAGGTCCGCGCCCTAGAAGACATCGGCGTGGCCCTTGGCTCCACGCTCGATCTTAACGAGCTGCTCGCGCTCGTGCTCACGCGCGTGTCGGAGGTTGTCGATGCGGAACGCTCCACGCTCTATCTGCTCGACGAGGACACGGGCGAGCTATGGTCCAAGGTTGCTCAGGGTGAACAGATCGTAGAGATTCGCCTGGATGTGGGCGAGGGCCTGGCGGGCTGGGTCGCGCAAGGCGGGCGCAGCGTCAACATCAAGGACGCTTACCAAGACGAGCGCTTCGATCAGCACTGGGATCAAAAGACCGGCTTTCGGACGCGTTCGATTTTGTGCGTGCCGATGAAGAACCATCACGGTCGCATTCTCGGCGTGATTCAAGCGCTCAATAAGCGCGGCGGTTACTTCAGCGTCGATGATGAGTCTCTCCTGAGCGCGCTCGCATCGCAGGCGGCTGTATGCGTCGAGAACTCGAAGCTGTTCTTGTCCGTCGTGGGCAAGAACATGGAGCTCATCGAGACGCAGAGTCAGCTAGAGCGTAAGGTCAAGGAGCTTGACGTTCTCGTTGAAATCGCGAATGTGGCCGCCACGGCGGGCAAGCTCGATGACTTACTCGAAGGCGTGCTTGCGCGTGCCATGCGTGCAGTCGATGCCGAAGCCGGCTCGATTTTGATTTCGGACGACATCACCGGCGAGCTGAGATTTCGCTGCGCCGTGGGAGGTGCGCCCGAAGCCGTGAAGCGCGTGCGCGTCAAAGCTGGCGAAGGCATTTGTGGTTGGGTGGCTTTGCACGGCGAGCCTCAGATCGTGAACGATGTGCGCCGCGACAAACGTCACTCGCGGGAGCTCGAAGACGACATCGGCTATCATCCGCGCAGCGTCTTGTGCGTACCGTTGCGTTGGGAAGATGGCGTGGGCGCGCTCGAGCTGCTCAACAAATCGCGGGGCGAAGGCAACTTTGGCGAAGACGATCTCAAGCTTGCGGCCGTGATCGCCGGCAACGTGTCGAGTGCGATCGGCTTGGCACGAGCGCGAGAACGCCGCGAACGCGAAGAGCGTTTGAGCACCGTCGGGCAGTTGCTCTCGGGTGTGCTGCACGATCTCAAAACGCCGATCACCGTCATCAGCGCGGCTGTGCAATTGCTCGTGTCCGAAAAGGACGAAGGCAAACGTCAGGTGCTCGCCGATCGCGTGGTGCGTCAGGTCGGCGTGATCAACTCGCTGATTCGCGAAACACTCGCGTTCGCCAAAGGCGAGACTAGTCTGTGGCTGCGTAAGGTGTACTTGCATCAGTTCTTTGCGGATCTCGAAGCCCAGCTTACGCAAGAGTTTCGCGGTCGCGGCATGAACGTGCAGTTGCGTTTGATCGATCGCGGCGTCGCGCATTTCGATCAACACAAGCTGCAACGCGCGTTGCTCAACCTCGCCCGCAACGCGGCCGAAGCGTTGAATGGTAAGCCGGGCACGCTGACGTTCGGAGTCGACCGTCGCGCCGACGGTGCGCTGCTGATCACGATCACGGATGATGGGCCGGGTATCTCCGACGAGATCCGCGGTCGACTTTTCGAGTCCTTCACCACACACGGTAAGGTCGGCGGCACGGGTCTCGGGCTCGCGATCGTGCGCAAGATTGTGCAAGACCACGGTGGCACGATCGACGTGGAGAGCGAGCCAGGTCGCACCACGTTCACGATCGTGTTGCCGCAAAAAACCGAAGTCGCTGGCGCGCAGCCGTTGCCAACAGGACGCTCGTCCGTCGAGGCTTAGCGCGCTCGGAACGGGCTAAGCGCGCGCGCTACCCCTCAGCCGGTCCTCAGCCGAAGTCGCGTTCTACGCGCTCTTGATCCTCTTTGCAGCGGATGCAGAGCTGAGTTTCCGGGCGGGCCTCGTGGCGCTTCACCGAGATCGGTTCCTCGCACGACTCGCAGGTGCCGAAGCTCCCATCGTCGATGCGAGCGAGCGCCTTGTCGATCTTGTCAAGGAAGAAGCGCTCGCGCCCGCGCAGGCGAAAGGTGAACGACTGAATGTACTCGCTCGCCGCCAGATCCATTTCATCTGGCAAGTCATTGGTGTCGAGCTGCATGTCCTCTTGAAGGCTCTCTTTGGCGCTCTTGATCAGCGCCTCCTTCTTCTCTTCGAGGATGGTACGGAAACGCTTGAGGTCAGACTTCTTCAGCGCTTCTGACGACTTCTTCATAGTCATATGAAGGCCCCCTGGTCCCTTTTTGAAAGCCACTCAGGATAAGTGCTCGACGGCCACCGTCAAGCCCAGCCCTGATGTAACAAAGCCGAGGGACAATATCAGAGCCTTGGATTTTCTGGTGCGAAGTCGCGTGAGAAAAGGCGATTTATCAGAGTTGATTCGAGCTGTTCGCCACCGTGGCCTGCGCGCTGTGCATTTGGGGGCGGCGCACCTTCCAGCGTAGACGGCGGGCTGAGAGGTCGAGCAAAAATGCGAGCACGGCTACCCAAAGCGCAAGGGGCCAGCGTTCGGTCTGAGCATCGACTCGGCGGCCGCGTGGATCGAAAAGCGCCTCGGCCCGCGGCGCGGGGCCACCTCCGGTTGCGGCGGCCAAGCGCGCTAGCAAATCTTGGTCCGGTGCCAGGCTCGCGTACTCGGTAGGGAAGGGCTGACTGTACGAACCGACGCCCGAGAGCACGGGTCGACCGTCGCGCAGCAGCGTCCCGCGCAACACGAAGCTGCCGTAGCTCGACAGCTCGAAGCGCGCCTCGTAGCGGCCAGGGGCAACCTCTCGTAGGGGAGCGCGTTGCTCCGCCGTGGTTTTGTCTTTCGTGTTTTGCGTGCGCAGCGACAGCTCGCCGCTTAGCTCGTGCACGAACCGTTCGTTGCTGTCGAGGGCATCGAGCGCTGCGATCAACGTGTCACCTTGGCGGCTAGTCTGGATGCGCATCACTTGATCACTGCGCTTGGGCATGTGCTCGCGAATCAGCTGCGACCACAATGGGCCCATACTTCGCCAACGAAACCAGTCTGCAGACCAGCGGGGAGAAAGGTCACTCGTCCATGCAAGTGACCAGCCGAGACCCACGCGCATGCGAGCGAGTAAGGGTTCCCCGAGATCGCTTTCGAGCACCACCTGCGCAGGCAAAGGGCGCGCGCGCGTGGCGACGTACCCGCGAAGGTAAGGTGCGCTGTCGATGGGAATACCCTTGAGAAAGTCTGCTTGGCTTACGATCCTCGCTGCAACGTAATCCTCGACGGCCGAAGATCGCGCCACGGCATTGGTTTCGCGCATGAACAGCCGCGGGATGTTGTGCGGGTCGGTGGTGAAGTACGCGCGCCCTCCTCCGAGTCGCGCGGCCTCTTCGAGCAGGGCGCGGTTTGTGTCATCGCCGAGGCCGATCGTGGAGACCGTGATGCCGTCCACGTGCATGCTCTGCACGAGCGTGGGGATACCTTCCTCTTGCGTCTGTCCGTCCGTTAGTAAGATCACGTGCTTGAGGCGCGCACGAACCGCCGCGAGATCTTGGTAAGCGGCATCGAGCGCTGGGAAGATCGCAGTACCGCCGCCCGATGCGATCTTACCAATACCTTTCATCAAGCCGAGGCGATTGCTGGCCGTCTGCAAGCGCACGACGCGCGTGGGCACCGCGTCGAAGCCGATCACGCCCAAGTAGTCGTCGGGGCCAAGCAAGTCGGCCGTGGCGCGTGCAGCTTCTTTGGCAAGCTCGATCTTTTGTCCGCTCATGGACCCGCTCTTGTCGATCACTAGCGCGAGCGCGAGCGTGGGCTGATCGCGTCTGCGTTCGGTATCGAGGCGCACGGGCAGGATCGACTCCATGCGCGTGTTGCGATAGCCACCGAGGCCAAAGCTCGCATCGCCGCCCGCCATCAAAAAGCCGCCGCCTGCTTCGACGAACCGTTCGATGGTGTCGACCGCACGCAAGGAGAGCGCATCATGCGGGACGTTGGACAATACGTAGAAGTCCACTCCTGATAGTGCAGCCGCGTCTGTGGGCGCGCCCTCGGCACCCCGCACGTCGACATCGAAGCCCGCTTTGCGCAAGAGCTCGGCAAACGCGCTGCTGTGCTCTCGGCTGCCTTCGAGATAAAGAACGCGCGGCTTGCCGGTGACCTCAACGGTTCGCTCGAACTGATTGTTTTGCGCGAATCGATCGGTCCCTTGCGGCGTGAGCTCCACCCGATAAGTAAGGGGACCCGGCACGTACGCGACTGAGCGCAGCTCCACGTCGCTCTCACCGGCGGGCAGTGTGATGCTGCGTGTCGCTTCGAGGCCGTTGGGTGCTCCATTCTGCAGAATGCGTAAGGTGCCCTTACTGTTTGAAGTGCTTCGCAAGCGAACGCGCAAACGGAAAGGTTCGCCAGCCTTGAGGGTGGGTGGCAAGACGATGTCGTCGATCGCGACTTCTGCGGGCAGCGCCGCTTCGGGAAGAGCAGTGAGAATCGTGGCTTGACTCGCGTTCACCCAGCTTACGGTTGCGAGTGCGTCGCCGTGCGTTTCGAGACCATCGCTTGCCAGCACAAGCTGTCTAAGATGGTCCGGTGGAAACAGCGCCAGTGCCAAGGAGATAGCGCCTGAGATGTTGGAGCCGGAACCGTCGCTATGCCGACGGAGCAGCGTCTTCTTGTCGCGCGTGATCGGCACTACGTGCGCCGACTTTGCAAAGGTGACTAGCTGTACGTTGTTGTCAGCGCGCGCGCGCAACGCGGCGTCGATGCGCGCGCCGACTGCGCGCAAGGCCTGATCGCTAATGGAGTCTGAAACGTCGACGACGAAGACGTTGCTCACGCGGGTGGCATCGCTGCGCGTGATGGGCCGCGCGAGCGCGATGGCGATGGCGGTGATACCCACCATGCGCAGAACGCAGGAAGTGAACATGCGAGCGCGCGACAAGCTGGCAAGAGACCAGCTCAACGCCCACAGCACCCACGGTAAGAGCGCCAGCACCATCAGCGCGCGTGGTTCGAGTAACGTGACCTCGCGCGCGCCGATGCGGAATGCAAGTGGACCTTGCTCCGTCACCGAGAGCACGGAAAACAGGAGCAGGCAGCTGGCGGCGCCCGAAAGCGGCAGCCACAACCGTAAGGCAGCCCGGTTCATATCGTCCACCGGCGGTGAAAGCTCAGCCACTCGGCCACCAGAAGCACAGCGGCCAGTGCGGCCAGCCAAGGCCACATGCGGGAGCCAAGAAAGCCCACGCCCGCGCCGGCGCTCTCGCTGCCGGGCTTCACGATCAAAGAATCACGCGGGGCTATCGCGCCTTCCAGCTCCGCTTGTACGTTGGCCGCCAATAGCGTGCGCAGCGGACCTGCAGTAACGCTATAGACGCCGGCCTTTGTGACTTGGAGACGCGCCTCATGTTCACGTACGGCGACCTGCGTGACCTTACCATTTGGGTCTTCGAGCGCGGCACTCGACACGTCGTCGGGCACACGCAACCGCCATGGCTCGCCAACTAAGCCGCGCGCAGCGTCGCTCGTCTGCTCCAATGCCAAGCGATCGACTGCTGCCAATATGAACAGCGGAAAAGAGACGCGTAGGGGTAAGTCGCTTTCGCGAATGTCGAAGGCGAGCGCAATGAACCGAGCGCCTGCTCGCGTGCCTTCTACAAGCAGCGGCGTGCCCTTGGCCGTTTGCGCGATCAAACGATCCCCGGGTTCCGGCACCAGTGCTAGTGCGCGTGCCACGTTTACGTCGCGCAGCGCAAGTGCCCGCGTGATTGGATGGTCATCGTCAACTCGTTCGAAAAATGGCCGATCAATAGCGGGCTTGACCTTGAAGGGAGCAAAGCGTCCGGCCACGGGTGCGGGGGCGATGTAGAGCGCGGGCGCCTCCGGCGCGTGCAATGGTAAGACGCGATCGAAGATCACGACGTCGTGCCCCTTGGCACTCACGTAGGCTGCTGGCTTTAGCTCCGTGACATCCAGGTACTCATCCAAGAGTAAGGCTGCCTCGAGATAGCGATTGCCTTCGGTGACGAGGAGCACGCGACTTTGCTTGCGCGCGGGCAGGGCCGCGTAGGCGCGGTCGTCTGCGGCCAATGCGTCTGCGCCAGCTGTGAGCTCGATGCGCGCTTCGAGCGCGGAGGAAGTGGCGGCAAGGTCCGCAAACGTCCGCGAGGCCGTGCCTTGTGCTGGCAGCAGCAAACTTTCTTCGTAGAGCAGCGCTTTGCCTGCGAACAGCTTGAGTTTGGCGGCTTCGGGCTTCTCTCCGAAGTTGCGCATGCGCACGATGCTCTCGGTGTGCATCTTGTCGAGCGGATAGCGACGCACGGAAAAGTGTTCGATACCGACGTTGCGCCGGCTTTCGCCAACCCTCAGATAGTGGACGCGGAGTTGCTTCTGTTGCGCTGCGATTCGGCTAGCGGCCGCGATGCCGGTCAGGTTGCCGTCGCTGACGATGAACAGCTCGGCCTGCTTGCCCTGTCCGAGCACGTCGATGGCGAACGCCAAGCCGACACTCAGGTCTCCCGTTAGATCGGTGGAGCGAATGCGCTCGATGCCTTGCTGAAGTGCGGCGCGGTCATCCGTCATAGTGGACATGGGTGTCACGCTCGCATCGAGCTGCGCCACCAGGGCCTGATCGGAATCACCCAGGGACTGTACGAGCGCCCGAGCCAGCGCTTTGGCCCGCTCAAGGCGGTTGGGTTTTACGTCGGTGGCCTGCATCGATGCGCTGGCGTCGACCAGGATGATCAGTCGTCGATCGCTGCTCTTACTCAGGCGCCGCGGATCGGCGATGGCAAACGCAAGCAGCGCGGCGATCAGCAACGCCAGAAGCAGCGACAGCAACCTGCGAAGCTTGCGCGCCCATGCGACCCCCTTACGCTTGGTGAGCAAGCTGTCCCAGATCAACACACTCGGGACGACCACCTTACGTTGTTCATTTTCTAACAAGTACAGCGCGAGCACGATTGCGAGCAGACCCGCGAGAGTCAGCGACAGCGCCCAAGGAGTGAGGCCAAGCAGCTCCATCAGCCGAGCAAGCCTCCGCGCCGCAGGATGTCGAGCACGGCTTCGTCGAACGGGCGCGCAATACTCAGATCGAAGTAGGGCACTTTCTTGTCTCGACAAAAGCCGGACAGACGCGTCGCGTGGGCGGCATGAGCCTGCTGCAGGCGCTGCAGCATGGCCTCGGTGATCGTGACATCGCGCGTGTCGCCGGTTTCTGCGTCGACCAAAGTAAGGTCGCCGAGCAGTGCGGGGCTTACTTCCTTGGGGTCGACCACGTGCAATACCGTCGTATCGAAGCGGGCGTAGCGCAGGGCATCGATTCCTGACTCGAAACCCCCGGCGTCGTAGCCATCCGTAATCACGATGGCAATGCCGCGTCGCGATTCTCTGGCGGCGAACGCGCGCAGCGCGCGGCCCATGTCCGTCTTACCATGGCCCTTGAGCCCGGCGACGAAGCGCAACAAAGTAAGGGCACGGCTCTGTCCGCGCGTGGGCGCAAGGCGCGCGCCCAGCGCGTCGCCAAAACCTTGCACGCTGACCCGGTCAAGCCCGGCCAAGGCAATGTAGCCGAGCGAAGCGGCGATCTTCTTGGCATACACAAGCTTCTGCGAGTCGTTGGCCGTCATCGAGGCGGAGCAATCCACGAGCAAGTAGACCGAGATGTCTTGCTCTTCTTCGAACTGCTTCAGGACCAGGCGGCCGCTGCGGCCGAATGCCTTCCAATCGAGAAAGCGAAAGTCATCCCCCGAAACGTAAGGTCTGTGCTCGGCAAACTCGATGCCGGTGCCAAACTTCTTGGTGCGACGTTCCGCGCGCGCCGAGCCGCTGGCGATGCGACGCGCGAGCAAGACTAAGCTTTCGAGCTTCTGCTGGAAGGCATCGTCGAATGCATCGACAACATCGCGCTGGCCCACGCCAAAGCCAGGCGGACGGTCGGACCTTCGGAAGGGAGAACGCACGAATCCTCAACGCGTGCCGACGGGAACGGCCGCGAGAATGTCATCGAGCAACGCATCGGCGCGCACGCCCTCGGCTTCGCCCTCGAAGCTCATGATGATGCGATGGCGCAATGCCGGTTTGGCCACGGCCCGCACGTCGTCCGCGGAGACGCTAAAACGGCCTTCGAACACTGCGCGCGCCTTGGCTGCGAGCAGCAGCGCCTGAGCGCCGCGCGGACTTGCACCAAAACGCACGAAGCGCGTCACACGCGGCAAGCTCTGCGCGCGCTCCGGATGGGTGGCTTCGAGCAAGCGAACCGCGTAATCCTGCACGTGACGCGCCACTGCCACTTCGCGCACCACATGGCGCAACTCGAGCAAGCGTGCTTGTTCGAGCACCGGCGACACCGCACTCTCTTCATTGCCGGTCGTGCGATCGAGAATCGCGTGCAGCTCATCGTGACTTGGAAACTCCACGTGCAGCTTCAGCAAGAAGCGATCGAGCTGAGCTTCCGGCAAAGGGTAGGTACCCTCTTGCTCGAGGGGATTCTGTGTTGCTAGCACACAGTAAGGTTCCTCGAGTTTGTACGTTTGGGTGCCCACGGTGACCGTGTGCTCCTGCATCACTTCGAGCAGTGCGCTTTGCGTGCGCGGCGTGGCGCGATTGACTTCGTCCGCCAGCAAAATGTTGGCAAATACCGGGCCGCGCTGGAACGTGAAGTTGCGCTGCCCTTCGCGGCCTTCCGTGATCACGGTAGTGCCCACGATATCGCTCGGCATCAGATCGGGCGTGAACTGAATACGCGAGAACGACAGCGAAAGCGCCTGGGACAGCGTGCGCACGAGTAAGGTCTTGCCCAAGCCCGGCACGCCCTCGAGAAGCGCGTGACCTCCACATAGTAAACACATCAAAGTGCCATCGAGCACATCACGCTGCCCAACGATGCGCTGGCCCACGGCCTCGCGCACGCGTGTCACGTCGCGCACCAAGGCTTCTACGCTGGCTTCCGGGGAGGTTTTGCTCACGGTGCTTTCCGTTCTTCGCGTGGTCGAATCAATTGAAAGTAGCGACGTACGTAAAATCGATAGCCCGCGGGGATGTCTTCCTTGTCGAGCGCTTCCTCGGCGTGCGAGCGGTACTCACTGTACACCTTGCGATAGGGGGCCGTTGCAAAGCCGCGATCGGCCGCATCCAAGATGACCTCGCTACGCGCGGGCCCCTTCGAAATCGTGCCTGCGACCTGGCTATCGCGTAGCTCGCTGTCGAGATCCGTGGCGTTGCCCAGCCTGCGCGTGTCGTGTTCGTCCGACGCTTTGGGTTGCGAGTCGCCCACCACTTGCGTGGAGCCCGGAAGCTCCAGCTCCGCGCTACCTGGCCCCGCTCCACCAAGTTCGAACGCGGGCTTACCTTGTTGACCTGGTTTTCCTTGCTGAGCTGACTGTTCGCCGTCTTTCTCGCCAGGCTCCTTGCCGGAGCCGCCTTTTTCGCCTTCTTTGCCGGTCTTGGGGGCGAGCAGCATGGCGTCTTCTGCATCGGGATCCTGGCCGCCGGCTCGCATCGTAAAGCGCTTGCTGCGCTCCTGTTGCGAGCTGCCGTCTGATTTCTTTGCCTGGCCCTTACCGTTGTTCTGCTCGCGCTGACGCTGCAGCAGCTCGCGCAGTTGGGCGACCTGCTTGGCCAACGCTTCGCGCTGCTCGCGCGTGCCTTGCTCTTGTCCGAGTCGTTTGAGGTCTTCGGCGCCGCGCTGGAGCGAGTTTTCGGCCTGATCGAAGCCATCGTTGCCGAGCGCTTGCGCCGCGTCAGCGAGGTCGCGATCCAAACGCTCAAGCTCACGACTGCGTTCACGCGCGGTCTGATTGTCGCGGCGCAGGCGCTCAAGCTCCCGCTTATTGCGCTCGAGCAGGCGCTTTTCTTCGGGCGTCTTCGGGCTTTCCTTACGCTTCAGCAGACTCTCGAGCTCGTCTTGGCGCTTGCGGTTCGACTCGGTCGCTTCGGAACGTCGCTTGATGCCCTCGAGCGCTTCTTTGAGTCTTGCGCGCTGGGCCTCGGGCCTGGTCTTGAGATTCTTGGCGAGAGCAGCGAGCGCCTCGGCCGCGGCGTTGGGATCTTGTTTGAGCAACGCGCCTGCCAGCGTTTCGTCGGCCTTGGCCAAGTCTTTGGCAAGCTCGGAAAGCGCGGCCTGATTCGCGCCCAATTCGCCATGCGTATCCGGCATGAGCCGCTTTTCCAGCGAAAGTAGAGCCTCGATCGACGCCGAGCGATCGAGCCCTCCGCCTGCGATGCGGTCCAGCAGGGTGCGATAGGCCGCGCGCAGTTGTTCTTGTTCAGCGCTGACCGGTGCTGCGCTTTCGAGACTGGCCAGTTCATCGCGAAAGCCAGACAGCTCGTCCTGACTCAGTGCCGTCGCTCTCACGATCGGTGTATGCGTCGTGATCTGGACGCGCCGCGCCGGCAGCAGCCCTGCCCCTATCCACAATGCTCCACATAGTAAGGTGACATAGCGCGCGCGCGGTGCGCTGAACGGGGCCGCGCGTTGCGGCGAGAGGGTGCTCGCGCGTGTCACGGCATCCTGAATGGCCGCTTCCATGAAGCGCGAGCGATCCTTACGCTCTGCGAACTCAAGCGCGCTCTGTACACGATCGTGAAAGGCATGGGCCCGGTCGATGCGGGCCGCGATAGTTTCGCGTTTTAGCGGCCAGAGCCAAGCAACGAGCGCGGCGGCCAATGAGATGCCCACAAGCCATAGCGGCTCATTTTGATTGCGAAAGAACAGCCAGCGTTGCACGAGGCGCACGCTGCAACCGACCGCGAACGACACCGCAAGACCGGCTGTGGCGCTCTCTATGGCGCGCTGCAGGCGAACTCTACCCAGCGTTCGCGCTACCACTTGCGTCAGCGGTCCTAGCTCCGTCATCC
Organism: Polyangiales bacterium; assembly: GCA_046598735.1. Lineage (GTDB taxonomy): Bacteria > Myxococcota_A > Polyangia > Polyangiales > DASUME01 > DASUME01. The sequence goes on along the minus strand of JBKJIA010000523.1, from coordinate 11,130 downwards.
CTGCGATCAGCATACCGCGTATTTGCGACGAATTGGCCGCCTTTGCAGCGCCTCACAGTTCGCGTAACAGCAGCGCTTCGAGCACAGCACCTCGGTCGAGCTCGCCCTGTTCCGCGGGCAGGACCACCAGGGCGTCCACGCCCAGCAGCGCAGGCAAGCTCCCCGATCCCTGTTTGAGCGCGAGCTGCGCGACCAGCGCGCCGTCCTCGGCCTCGGAGAGCCGTGCACGTGCATACTCCACGCGACCCGTGGAGCGCGTGAGGGCCGAGCCGAGACGAACCTGGACGTGTTTTCGTGTGGGCCGTGGATCGCCCAACATCTTGCGCAAGCCAGGCCGCACGAACAGCTCGAACGTCACCCAGCTGCTCACGGGATTGCCGGGCAGGCCCAACACGGGTACACGGCCGTCGCGCGCACGCGCGAAGCTCACGGGCTTACCGGGCTTCATCTGAATCTTCCAAAACGAGAGCGCAATCCCTGCGTCCGACAAGGCATCGCGCACTACGTCATAGTCGCCCACAGACACACCACCGCTGATGACCACCACATCGGCCGCGAGCGCTTGTTGAATCGCGGCGGCTGCGATGCGCCGATCATCGCGCACGAATGGTAAGATCCAAGGCTCAGCGCCCGCTTCCAGCACTTGGCCTGCGAGTGCGTACGAATTGGAGCTGACGATGCTGCCGAGTCTTGGTGATTCACCGATTTCGCGCAGCTCATCGCCCGTGCACACGATGGCCACGCGCGGACGCTTATGCAGCGTGACACTCGCGATATCCTGACTCGCCAGCACCGCGATTTCCCCCGAGCCGATGCGCGTTCCCGCCGCGCATACCAAATCTCCAACACTCAGATCGCTGCCATGCCTACGTACGTTCGCTCCGGACTTGGGCGCGACGCACAACTGAACGTTATCGCCCGCGCGCAGCGTGTCTTCCTGCAACACGACCGCGTCCGCACCCTCAGGCAGCATGGCACCGGTAAAAATGCGCATGGCCGAGCCAAGCTCCAGCGCGCAGGGTGGCTCTCCGCCAGCGCGACTTTCGCCGCGCACAGGCAACGTCAGAGGAGCAGCGATGCTCGCACCCACAAGCTCGCTCGCTCGCACGGCGTAGCCATCCATGGCGCTCTGATCAAAACCAGGCAACGCACTACAGGCAAAAACATCCGCCGCTGAAAAGCGTCCGAGCGCAGATAACAACGACACGCGCTCTTGGCCCACCGGCTCGAAGGCCGCGAGGATTTCCGCACTCGCTTGTTCGACGGTCTTCACGGCGTGAGCTCTTTATGGCGCAGCGGGGGCAAGCTCGTCAGCCGTAGGCGCTTTGGTATCGCTGACGGTCTCATCGACGGGCTCGGCAGCATTGTCTGGCGCGGGTTCGCTGTCTTCGTGCTCGGGCTGCCCTTCCGCGGGCGGCAACAAGTCGGCATCGTCCGCAGCGGGCGCGGGCTCGGGCACCACGGGCACCGGCACGGGTGCTTCGGCCTCCACGGCGGAGGGAGCGCTCGTACTCTTCGACACACGCGCGATAAGCCCCTTTTTCTCAAGCTCGGGCACCTGCTTCTCCGGCACGTAGACCACGATCCAGGTATCCGGCAAAAGCTCCTTGTTGGTCGCGAACTGATTGATGCGTCCTACGGATCCGGCAGACAGTTCGAACTTGTCAGCGATCTTGACCATCGTGTCCCCGCGCTGCACGCGATAGCGCACGCGCACGCGACCTCGTTGCGCTTCGTGAAAGTCGAAGAACTCGTCCGTGCCGGCGGTCAGAATCTGCACTTGATCCGGCGTCAACACGATGGCTCGACCCAGGTCGAGATCCTCGCGGACGAACAACTGCACCAGCATGTCCCGCTGCAGGCTCGCGCCCTCCACGAAGTGATTCCACTCCATGAGCTCGTCGACCGTCACATCGAAGAAACGCGCCACACTGTCCGGAGTGTCTTGCCCCGCCACGCGATAAAAGATGCGACGCCGGCCCTCGTATTGGAACACGCGCGGCGGCACCGTGGCGACCGGGCTCAGACCATTCAACGTGGTGACTTCCGCGACGGCCGGCACGACTAACGGAAAGCCCGCCCCCACACGCGCATCGCTCGCAAGCTCGTTGATGTCGCGCAAGCGCGTGGCGCTGATGTTGAAGCGCCGCGCCACATCATCGAACGTTTCGCCAAAACGCACGATGTAGCTCACGTGCTGTGCGGGCTCTTTGTTCTTGGACCAGCGTTCGGCGAATCTTTGATACTGCTCGCGCGGTACGTACACGTTGACGGGCTCTTCCCCCGGTGAAACGCGCCCCCGCTTCAAATGCGGATTCAGTTTTTCGAGCGTGGCTTTGTCGACCCCCGCAGCACTTGCGATTGGGCCCAGAGGCGTGCCAGGCGCAACATCGACCTTGGACAGTAAGATCGTGGGCTCGACCATGGTCTTCTCGAAGCCAAATTTCTCAGGATTGTTCGCCACAAGTGCAACCGCGGTGATCTTAGCCACGTAGAGCGACGTCTCGTAGGGCAGCCCTGCTTCCAAATGCGAGAGCAACCAATAATCGTTGCTGTTGTACTTACGGATCGCGCGCAAAAGCCCGCCGTAGCCCATGTTGTAGGCTGCAAACGCAAGCTCCCAGCTGCCGAAGCGATCGAATAGGTCGCGCATGTAGCGAGCGCCCGCACGCGTGGATGCTTCAGGGTCGAGACGCTCGTCCGTCCAATGATCGATGCGCAGGCCGTAATGCGTGCCGGCTTGCTTCACGAACTGCCACATACCCAAGGCATCGGCTTGCGAGCGGGCCAGGGGATCGTAGCCGCTCTCCACCATCGCCACGAACTGCAAATCCTGCGGCAGAGAATGCTCCGTCAGCACGCGGCGAATCATCGGCCCATAGCGCTCCATCCGCTTGAGCCATGCGCCCATCAGATCGCGCCCGCGCTTGTCGTTCTTGAAGAACAGTAAGTATTCGATCACGCGACTATCCCAGCGCACCGGCAGGCTCGGCAGCTTGAGCTCGGATAGAAAGCTCAGGTCGACCGTACCCTGCGGACGCTCGAGCTTCTTAGGCGGTGCGTCCGAGCTCATGGCATCCGGCACGCCATATACACAGTCAGGATCGTAAACCTCAGGTTGATCGGCCGTGCCGCCGCCAAAGAGCTCGTCTTCCGCTTGGCGCAGCGCGCGCAATTCGGGCGACTCCAAGCTCTCGGCCACGCCCTCGGTGGCCTCCGCACTCCAGGTGCTTGCGAGCAAACCGGCCTCGGCGCGCGCTCGTCGCGTCGAGCCGAAGGTCGCGAGCAGCGCGCAAAACAGCATCAAAGCGCTGCTGAACAAGTGTGGAGCACGACGTACGAGCATCTGGCAAACCCCGGCCGAAATTGTGGGCTGGGCCAGGCTAGCGTCCGCGTACGGAGGTCGCCAGAAAGCGGTGTGTGCTCATCCTACATGGGTCAGGCAAGCCCGCCGCAGCCGAGGGCAACTTCAACGAGCCGGCGATTCGCTACATGCAGACGCGATTTCGGCCGCCGCGCTTGGCTTCGTACAGCTTCACGTCCGCGGCCTGCAGCAACTTCACGGCATCTTCTTCGCCGCGCAACTGCGTGCACCCGATCGACACCGTGACCGCGATGCGCTCGGCCTCGAACATGAACTCATGCTCAGACAGTAAGCGTCGCAGTTCCTCCGCGATGACTGCTGCGCCCTTGAGCTCCGTCTCGGGCAACACCACCGCAAACTCTTCGCCGCCGTAGCGCGCGATCACATCATCGGGTCGCAGCCGTAAGCGCACGACATTCGCGACTTCTTTCAGCACGTAGTCGCCCGCAATGTGGCCGTAGGTATCGTTCACTTGCTTGAAGTGATCGAGGTCGAACATCAGCACTGACAGCGCACGCATGTGCCGCGTGGCGCGCGGTAGCTCGCGATCGAGTGCTTCGATCAAATAGCGCTTGTTATGGACGTTGGTGAGCCCGTCCATGATCGTCATGCGGTAGATGGTCTCGTGGTACTGCGCCTCGACGTCGGAGCCGCTCAAGTACTTGAAGATGGTATCGCCGACTTTGATCTGATCACCGCGGCGAAGTTGATACTCCTCCACGAGCTCATCGTTGACGTAGGTGCCGTTCGTGGAACCAAGGTCCTTGATTGTCCAACCGGCCTTACGCTTGTCGATGCGGCAATGACGTCGCGACACGCTGTCACTTGGTAAGACGATTTGATTACCGCGCTCGCGACCGATGCGCATGGGCTCGCCGGCCAAGACCTGACGTTTACCGAACGTGTGCTGATCGGGAGAATAGATCACCACGAGGCAATCCTCTCCAGCAGCTTCGGGCTGGCCCACCTCGCTAAGAGGCGTAATACGGGTTTTGACTTCGGAATCCACGAGACTTTAGGTCCGCTCTCCCATCAGAAACAAACCCCGACTAAACACCAGACTATGAAGATGCCCGCGCAGCGTCAAGCGTCCCTGGCGGAAGGAGCACGCGTTTCGTGCAAGTGCCGGTGTGTGTGGAGTACGTGGTTGTCTAAGTACGTGGGATCGTAGTTGCAGATGTATTGCATGTTCTCGTAGTTGATCAGCGCGTGCGCAACGATAGGCACGATCAAGCTGCCTGACGCTTCAAACAAGACTCCGAATACGAGACCCATCAACAACGCCCACGCGGTCCACGCGACGCCAGTGCCGCGCGGTGAGACGTGCACCAATCCGAATGCGCAGGACGCCGCAACGAGGCCCACCACTGGCTGCAACGCGGCGCGAAAGAACAGCTCCTCTGCGAACGCCGAAAGACTCGCGAGTACCGCAAGCTGACCTGCACTTGATCCGACCAACGTGATGCGCAACTCGCGATGCAGCGCGCGGGCCCATTGTGTACGCGCCACGAGCACGCGCGTGCTCCAGACCGTGATAACCACCACGAGCAATGCGAGCGCACAGCCCATGCTCAGCGCCACGCTCGAATCCTGCGATAACCAGGCATTTTTGGGTGTTGTGAGCACGGCGCCACGCGCGATCCGAGCCCACGCAAATCCCACTGCGCCCATGGGCGCATACACCGCCCAAGGCAGCCACCACGGCGATGACCCCATCATCGGGCTGTAACAGACCCGCGTTTCGCCTTCAACGATGCGTTGACACGGCAGAGGCACCGGCATACGAAAAGGGGAGGGTTTGCGCGAGCTTCGATGACTTCACAAAACGTTCACGAGACGCCGCGCATACTCGTCGTGGATGACGAGCAGGTGATCCGCGAAATTCTCGCGGATTTTCTCTCCATGGAAGGCTTCTGGGTGCGCACGGCCGAGGATGGTCGCGCGGCGCTGGTAGAGCTTTCGCGAAATCAATACGATCTGGTGCTCAGCGATTTGAAGATGCCGAACATGGGCGGCCTCGAATTATTGCGCGCCATCTCTGAGCACACGCCGAACGTGATCACGATCATCATGACCGGCTTTGGCACGGTCGAGACCGCGATCGACGCCATGAAAAAGGGCGCCTACGACTACATTCTGAAGCCGTTCAAAGTCGAAGAGGTCGTGCACACGATCCGGCGCGGCCTCGAGCGTCAGCGTTTGACCGCTGAAAACATTCGCCTGAAAGAAGCGCTGTCGCTCTACAAAGTCAGCGAAGCGATAGCATCCAGCTTGTCGCTCGATGGCGTGATGTCGACAGTCACCGACGCAGCACTGCACGAAATCGATGCCGATGCCGTGGCGATATTGCTCGATGACGGCGAAGGCGGTTTCTTCGAGCGCGCCCGCGATGTGAATGAGCTACTGCGCACCGAGGGCGACGTCGGTGAGCTCGATCCCGTTGTGCTCGCGGCTTACTTTTCGGATGAACAGCCCTTGCGCGTGCATGGCAACGAGGGCCTCAAGTTCTTCTCGACCAAACCCACGGGCCTTACTTTGTCGTCGTTGCTCGTGATCACGCTGCGCATTCGCAATCGCATCGTGGGTTATCTCGGCGCGATGAGCTTCACGCGCGGCAAAAAGTTCGACGAAGGCCAACGCAAGCTGCTGAGCATCGTGGCAAATCGCGCGGCGGCCTCGATCGAGAACGCCAAGCTCTACGAAGACCTCAAGAGTACGTTTCATCAGACGATCAAAGGTCTCGCAAGTGCGATCGACAAGATGGATCGCTACACGGCCGGTCACTCCGAACGCGTGGCAGCGTACGCGCAGATTCTGGCGATCAAGCTCGGGCTGTCACCGCCTGATGTGGAGATCGTGCGTCAGTCTGCACTCATGCACGATGTCGGCAAGATCGGCTGCGTGATGAACTTGAACAAACCGGGCAAGCTCACGCACGAGGAGTACAACATCTTCCAGCGCCATCCCGTGTTCGGGCGCGACATCCTTGAGCCGATAAGCTTCCTGCATCCGCTGATTCCGGGCGTGTACATGCACCATGAACGTTGGGATGGAAACGGCTACCCGCTTGGGCTCAAGTCCCAGGACATTCCACTGTTCGCACGCATCATATCGGTGGCGGACACGTACGACGCGATGACAAGTGACCGCGCGTATCGTAAGGCCCTGCCGCATTCCGTGGCGATGCATGAGATCAAAGATTGCTCGGGTACGCAGTTCGACCCGGATGTCGCAGGTGACTTTCTCGAAGCCATCGCGGCCGATCGCAACGAGCGCACCCAGCGCGGCGATCCCGTACCTGACTGAGCTGACGGGGGGGGCGCGAAGTCGCTCACTGCCCCGTGCGCGCTTCGAATGCTTCTTCCACGCCCTTGTGCACTTCTTCGTCGCTGCTGGCTTCCGGAATCGGTAAAGGCGCTTGACCACGTGCCTGCGCGTCTTGCCAGGGATAGCGAATGCGCGAATGGTGCATCTTGCACAGGGTGTCGACCAAGCGCTTAGACATCACGCGCAGGTCTTCGAGCGATAGGCCTGACTCATCGAGCTGACCTTGCTTGAGTTTGACGAAGAAGATGCGCGTGACGAGCTCTTCGAACTTTTCACGATCGGGCTCGACCGTGCGAGACGCGGCTTCGATCGCATCGACCAGCATCAAGATAGCCGTTTCACGCGTGCGCGGGCGCATGCCGGGATAGCGGAAGAAGTTCTCGTTCAGGTTCTTCGGATTTCCGAGGCCTAAACATTTGTGCCAAAAGTACTCGATGATGCTGGTGCCGTGATGCGTGTACGCGAACTCGACCACGGGCTCGGGGATCTTACCTTGGCGCAAGATGCGTACGCCTTCCACGACGTGGGCCATGATGGCGTCGGCGCTGACGTCGGGATCGAGGCCCTCGTGCGGGGAGGTCTCGCCCGGATCGAGATTCTCGATGAAGTACTTGGCTTGGCAGGTCTTGCCGAGATCGTGATAGTAAGCGCCTACCCGCGTGAGTAGGCCGTCCGCGCCGATGGCGGATGCGGCAGCTTCGGCAAGATTCGCCATCGCGCGCGCGTGCTCCCAGGAGCCAGGGGCTTCGCGCGCCATCTTTTGCAAAAGCGGCAAGCTCAAGTCCGTAAGGTCGATCAGGCGTGCGCGCGATGCGGAACCGAGCACGCGACCGATGCCGCCTTGAAAGACGATGCCGAGCACGCTCGGTAGAAAGCCACCCACGGCGCCGCTGATCAGACTCGAGTGCCAGAGCGCCGACAGATCGCCGCGTAGCGAGATGCCGCCTTGCATCAACATCGTGCTCGCGATCACGAGGGCCACGCTCGCGAGCCCGGCTGCGGCACCTGCGAGCAAGATGTCGCTGGTGCGTCTTCGCGCACGCATGGCCAGGGTGACCGTGAAGCAAGATGCCAAGTAGGTGAGTAAGTAATCGAGGCGAAAGTCCACCAGGGACGCGCACAAGAAGCTGGCTGCCATGCCCACCATGAACGCCGTGCGGCGATCGAGGAAGAGCGCGATCCAAAGCGGCAATGCCGCCACCGGCAAAGCGTAAGGGCTCAGGTCCGTGAGGATGAGCAAGAGCTTGGCCACGAGCACGGAGCCCACGGCCATGCCGAGCAAGCCGACCTGCGTGCGCAGTAAGGTGCCGTAGCTGAGGCTGAAGCGACGCAGGTACGTCGTCATCATGATCGCGATCAGGAAGTATATGAAGCCGGTGCCCACCAGCGTGCCGAGCCGCACCGGCCTCCGCGCTTGTTCGTACGAGGTGACGTAGTCGGCGATGCTGGGATCCGTGACGCGCGAACCGCGTGCGATCACCGGCGCGACGCGTTCTAGCTGCGAGCTTCCGTTCTCGAACTCCGTGCGCATCACCACCGGCGGCAAACGCAGCGTGACCGGCGCTTCTTTGCTTGGCACCACACGCAAAGGCTCGAACAGCGTTTCACCAACGCTAATTAACGTGAGGAAGGCGGCAGCCACCGCACTCATCACCACGCCAGCGCGGGGTCCCGAAATCAGTCTTGTTCGCAACATGACATACGTGTGCCGTGTAAGCGCAGCCGCTGATCCGTCACCATTCTCCCGAGGCTAGTGCTGTTGCACCAACCTTTCAAGAACCCGCCACTGGCTACGTGGGGGCCTGACCTACACTCGGAGCTCGTGAGCCTGCGATCGATGCCGTTGGTTTTCCGTATTTCGCGCGCGAAGTGGCCGCTTTTGGCGCTATTCGTCGGACTTGCGCTCGGCGCAGCAATCGCTTTCCCGTTCAGTGTGGATGATGCGTACATCACGGCCCGCTATGCGCGAAACCTAGCGCAAGGGCTGGGCTACGCGTTCAATCCCGGCTTTCCGAGCGACGGGGTGACGGGGCCGCTCTGGCTTTTGCCGTTGGTTTCTGCGGTCAGGCTCGGCTGCGATGCGCTGCAAGCGGCCAAGTGGTGCGGGCTGTTTTGCGCCCTCGCAGCGGGCGCGTGTTGCGTGCTGCGGGCACAACGGCGGGCGCAAGGTTCTGCCTTGGCTTGGAGCACAGCGCTGCTGATCGCAAGCTCGCTCTCCCTTACTGTGTGGGCCGTGGCCGGTCTGGAGACGGGTGCCGCCACATTGGCATTTACGGGCATGGCGCTTGCGACCACCGCCAAACGAACACCACGCGGTCTGTGGCTGGGCGTGTCGATCGCATGCGCCGCTTGGCTCAGACCGGAGCTGAGTGTCGCGGCGGGCGCTTGCATCGTCTGCACGTTCGCGCGTTCGCGTGTGGACGCCCTGCGTGCGTTCACGATCGCGTGCGCATCGGTCAGCTTGCTACTGGGTTTTCGCTACGCGCTGTTCCGCGATTGTTTGTCGCTGAGCGCCTATGCCAAACCGCCCGAGCTTGAGCACGGTCTGGTCTATTTGCGCGATGCTTTGCGCGCTATCGACGTGTGGCTCTTGCTCGTGCTTGCGATCTTCGCCGTGCACGCGGGCACACGTGAAGATCGCGCGCATGCCTTCATCCTCGGCGCACACGTGCTCGCCTGCGTGCTCGCCGGTGGTGACTGGATGCCGGGCCTGCGTCTGTTCGCGCCGATGGTGCCGATCGCTGGGCTCTTGGTCGCCGCCGGTGTTCGCACCTTGCCGCGCTACCGTATCGGTACCGTGCTGCTTGCGCTCGCCTTACTGTTTCGTTTGGGGTGGTTGTCGCGCGAGCTGCCCTCGGTGCGCTTGGCCGGCGAAAATCGCACGCGCTCGGTGCCGCAGCTCGCAGACCAGCTCGCGTCCAAGTCAGGAACGGTGCTCGCGCTCGACATCGGCGCACTCGGTTACCTTACGAATCGACCGATGCTCGACCTCGGAGGCTTGGTCGAACCGACCGTGGCACACGCCCGCGGTGGACACTTAGACAAGAAAGTTGATGAGCACTGGGTCGAGCGAAACATGCCGGCTTGGATCGTTCTGCACAGCGCTACCAAACCTCAGGTGAGTGCTGATGGTCAGCTGTTGCGTCTGCTCGCGTATCCCGTCGAGCAACGTGTGGCGCGCATGTCATTTGTGCGCTCACACTATCGCGTCACGCACGTTCAGCACTATTCGGACGCGTATTACTACGTAATTTTAGGGCTTCGTGCCGATCCAGCGGGCCCGGACTTCGCACGCTAAGTCAAGGCCGAACGTCGCGCTTGGGATGGCACCGAACGCAGTGATCTTACGGGTAGGGGTTCTAGAAAAGATTTGGCAACATAGAAGTATGTCGGCCTTGGCTCCTGGATTTCTCGTTGCTGCTCCCATCCTGCGCGACCCCAATTTCGCAGGCAGTGTGGTGTTGATGGTCGAACACTCAGATCAAGGCGCCCTCGGCTTTATCGTGAATCGCGTGGCCACCACCGCGCTCAAGCATGTGCTCAATCAACTCAACATCGGCGACATCTCGGTGCGCACACAGGTGCCCGTCATGCTCGGTGGTCCCGTGTCTCCGCAGACAGGCTGGGTTGTGTTCGAGTCCGTGGGTGCTCAGGCCGCACGTGAAGACGTACTGATGGTGACGGACTCACTCGGAGTCAGCGCATCCAAGCAATTTCTGATGGATGCGGTGCGCGGCGAGGCGTCGAGCCGCGCCATGCTGGTGCAAGGTTACGCGGGTTGGGGGCCCGGACAGCTCGAGTCGGAGCTGCGCCAAGGTGTCTGGATCCCGGTCGATCTCGACTCACGCGTGCTGTTCGACACGAACGCGGACCGGCGCTGGAGCGCGGCGTTGTCGGTGCTCGGGATTCATCCCGCGAGCTTGCCGCGCACGCAAGTCGCACAGGCCTAACTTCGTCAACCACGTTCACGCTTCTCAATCGTACTCGTTGACGGCGACGGCGACGAGTTGTTCGGACATTGCCGAATCGAAGCGCCGCTCGTCGCCGTCGCCGTCGCCGTCAACCACCACGTCAACGCTCAGATCTCGACTGCAGCGTCGCTTGGCTCTGAGCTGTGGGTTACTTCTTGGCGGGGTTGGGCTCTTTGGCGGCCTTCACAGGCTCGCCCTCTGCCGCGACGGGCGCAGCATCGAACACGAGCTTGCCGAAGCGTGCGGGCACATGGAAGTCGCCCACGTGTGGCGCAGACCAACCGACAGCGCGGCTGCCTTCCTTACGCTCGTCCATCACGTAGAAGTTCGCGCGCCATGCTTCACCCGCTTTGGGCGCCACGTGCTTGGGCTCGCCCCCCGCAAACGCAGCCCAGGGGATCGCGATCTCGACCGTGTAGCCTTGGTCGGCTTCGTCATCGTTGAGCTTGCCGCGCAGCGCTACGCCGC
>JBKJIA010000329.1:0-11103 GCA_046598735.1 Polyangiales bacterium | reverse complement strand
CGCAGGCTGAGCAAGGCCCCGGCGTTTCGGACCGCACCATGGCAGAGCTGTACTTCATCCTGGCTGCGAGGTCTTCGGGGACACACGCGCGCGAGCTCTGTCGCACAGCCCTGGATTGGTTTCCGGCGCACATCGCGGCGTTGTCATTGTTTGAAGAGCTGGCCGACGAGTCGTGGATCGACGAGCTGTGCGCCCGCTACCAGACCTTCATTGAAGACGCTCCCTTGCACGGTGTGCCGCCTCAAGCTCGCGCCGCCGTGCGCGAGAAGTTGATACGGGCGCAGCGCGCTGCAGTGTGAACGAGCTTGGCCCGCTACCCGAAGGGTCCAGCGTCTCCGAAGCCCGGTCAGCGCCCTGAGGATTCCGCGAACCTCGCGCTTTCAGCCCAGAGTACGCGCATGCACACATGTCGCTGCGCGCGACGCTGTACTTGTGGGGATGGAATGAGCAAATCGAGCCCCGTGATGTGTTAGCGTTTTAAGTGGGGGGCACTCGGGCGTGCTGTAAGCGCGGGGGCGGGACTTGAAGACCGGTCGCATCATCGGCGGGAAGTATCGCGTGCGGGGCAGGCTCGGAGACGGCCGACACGAAGAGCTGTGGGCCGCCGACCATCAGCTGCTCGGTCGCGCGGTCGCGCTCAAATTTCTGCGCGCGAATGCCGCGAATGCCGCGAATGCCGAGCAGGCAGCTGCGCGCTTCGTCGAGGAGGCGCGGAGCGCCGCGCAGATCAAGCATCGTTTCGTGCTCGACGTGTTCGACTTCGGGATCACGGAAGACGGAGTGTCCTATGCGGTGCAGGAGCTGTTGGAAGGCCAGAGCCTCGCGCAGTGCCTGATTCAGGGACCGGCATGGGAAGTAGAGAACGTCGTGAAATTTGCGATCCAGGGCCTCGAAGGTCTCGAAGCCTTGCATCACCAGGGCCTCGTGCACGGCCATCTTACGCCCGAGAATGTGTTCATCGTGCGCGAGCGCAACGAAGCCTATCCCAAGCTGCTTTCCATGCGCAGCGTCGAGGCGAACGGTGGCCAGCGCGCAGGCACCTCTCTGTACATGGCCCCCGAGCAGCTTTCTGGGCGTGAGCCCACGGCGCGCTGCGACCTCTACAGTATGGGAGCGATTCTCTATCAGTGGCTGACGGGCCTTCTACCGTACACGGAGCAGGACGCGGTCGCGCTCGCGCGTGAGATTGCCGCGAAGTCGGCGACGCCCCTGAGTGCCGTGCGCCCCGACCTGGGCCAGGAGCTAGCGGACGTGATCACGCGCGCCCTCGAACCCTCGCCCCAGGCGCGCTTTGCAAGCGCCGTCGCGATGCGGGACGCCCTCGCAGCGCTCGCTGGGCGGCTGCCGCAGGCGTCATCGATCGTTCAGGACTGGGCCACGACGAGCGGCCTCATCAGCGGCGTGGCGAGCGTTCCACCGGTCGGCCTGGCCAGCATTTCAGTGCAGCCTGGGAGGAAGCCGTCGATCAGCAAGGAGACCGAGTTGTTGCTGCGCTCGGCCTCGACAGCCCTTCAAGATGATGGCGAGGAGGTGCGACTTCCACTCACGGGACTCGGTGGCGTCAGCCTCAAACCATGGATGCTAGCGGCTACGGGCGCCGCGCTCCTGATCTTACTGTCTGTACCCATGCTGCGGAGCACGAGCCACTCCTTTGCTGCGCCGGAGCCTCGAGCCGTCGAGGCTGCCGCTCCCGCGCCGGCCGTTGCGACGAAGCCTGCGATGAAAGACGCGGAGGAGTCGCAAGCGGCTGTGGGAGATACACCCGTGGCCGTGATCGCTGCGCCGGCTGCCGCCTCTGCACCGATTGCGAAACCAGCAGCGCCGGTGCCTGACACGGCCGCGCTCGTGCCCGAGCAGGCTCCGGCGCGCGCCGCGCGTGCCGATCCGCGCAGGCGTGCGAGTCAACGCGCCGAGCACACTGCACCGATTGTACAAGAGCCAACGCGGTCCGAGTCGTCGCAGGTGTCGGCCGTGTTGCACGCGCGCAAGGCGAGTCGTGATCAAGAGGTCATTCGTGCGCTCGATTTCTAGTCAGGGGCGAGGCGCGAGTCCCTGGAGGTCAGGCTTGCTTCACTGCCTGCTCGCGGGGTGGCTGGGCTTTGTCCAGGGATGGCTTTCGGTCCCCGGCGCGAGGGCCGAGGACAACGATGCGGCACGCTCCGCATCGGCGCGCGCGATGTTCGAGGAGGGCTTACAACTCGCTGACGACGGCAAGTGGCCTGACGCGGCAGATCGCTTTCGCCGTGCGCTCGCGTTGCGCGACTCCCAGGTCATTCGTTACAACCTCGCCACTTCGTTGCTCCACCAGGGACAGTTGGTCGCGGCTTCGGAACTCTTTCTGAAGGTGTTGCGGGACCCTGTGCTCGATGCCGCCACGCGCGAGGAAACGCAGGCGACACTCGACACCCTCGCGGCACGTATCGCCAAGCTCACCATCGAGGTGGAGGGTGACCGCATGGGCACCGAGATCACCATGGATCAGCAAGTCATCGAGGAAGTTCAGCTTGGAGTCAGCCTTCCCGTCGACCCTGGCGTGCACGTGGTCAGGGCGCGGCGCGCTGGTCAGGAACTCGACGTCCAGGAGATTACGCTCGCGGAAGGTGCACTGGAAACGGTCACCTTACGCTTGAAGAGCACGTCCATCGTAGCGACTCCGGCGCAGGCCGCGGTCAGCGTGAGCCCGGTGCTGGTGGCCCCTGCTCCTGTTTTTTCTCCCCAGGAGCTGCCGAGGCAAGATCGGGATCCGCGGGATCCACGACGCTCGAAGCGTTTGTGGTGGGGGATCGGCAGTGCCGCGGTCGTGGGCGTCGCGATCGCCGTGGTCAGTATCGTGGCCGCAAGCAGCGCTGGCAATGGGAGGTCGGAGAAGGTCGAGGGCGATTTCGAGCCGGGTTCCCTGCCCGTGGAGGTGCCGGAATGAAAGGCCCGCGCCTCGCGCAGTTCGCGAGCTGGCTGCTGGCGCTATGTTGCGCGTGGCTGCTCGTTGCGTGCGGCAGCGACGGCATGACTCAGATCGAGGTTACGATCGACTCCGATCTCGAGGTGCCGGCCGAGCTCGATCGCGTGAGGATTGAAGTGCTCGGGGTGCGCACGCGCAGCGCCGAAGCGGACCTCGCAGAAGAAGGGCTGCCCCGCACGATCGGCCTCTATCACAGCGAGGGGCCGCTAGGACCGTTCTCGGTTCGAGTGGGCGGCTTCAAAGGCACGACGCTGGTGATCGAAAAGACGGTCGAGACGAGCTTCGTTCGCGGCAAGACCATCCCGCTGCATGTGCGACTCGACCGCGCGTGCAAGGACCTCCGTTGCCCAAGCGGTCAGACGTGCGAGCAAGGTGTGTGTCGGAACGCCGCCTCCGAGGACGATGCTGGCATGGTCGCGTTCGACGGCGGTCAGGGGGAGGGGGGGCCCATGGAGCCGGACGGCAGCCTGCCGAGTGCCTGTCCCGTGGGTTACGTGGGAACGGACGCCGCGAACTGTCAGGACCTCGACGAGTGCGCGACGGGGGCCGACACTTGCGACGCGCTCACCCAATGCGTGAATCGGGCCGGCAGTTATGGCTGCACCGTGTGCCCGTTCGGGTACGGCGGGAATCCGAAGCTTCGGTGCGAGAGCATCAATGAATGTGCAGCAGGGTTAGATCAGTGCGACCCGTTCCATCCCTGTACGGATACGGCGACTGGGTACCTCTGCGGCGACTGCGCCATGGGTTACACGGGCGATGGTAAGGATACCTGTCGCGACATCGACGAGTGCGCACTGGGAGCGTGTGATGCGCGGACCGTGTGCACGAACACTCCGGGTGGTTTCAATTGCAGCGCGTGTCCTGCGGGCTACGCGGGAACGGGCAAGACGTCGTGTGAAGACATCGACGAGTGCGCCCAGGACAGCGATGACTGTGACCCCCTCACGCAGTGCGTCAACAGCAGTGGCGGTTACCAGTGCACGGCCTGTCCGCCAGGGTACAGCGGCGACGGTTTGAGTGGATGCCTGAACATCGATGAGTGCGCAGGCACCACGAATCCGTGCGTCGCCGTGCCGTGCGTGGACAGGGCAGGCAGCTACCAGTGTGGTGATTGCCCGGTGGGCTTCCAGGATACGGGCCTAGGGGCGTGTGAAGACATCGACGAATGTGCGTCGGCAGGTGCCTGCGACCCCCTTACTGTGTGCGTCAACGCTGCGGGCAGCTTCACCTGCACGGCGTGCCCCACGGGATACACGGGCAATGGTAAGATCTCGTGCACCGATCTCGACGAATGTGCCGACGCCACCGACCGCTGTGACGAGCTCACCGCATGCGTGAATCTTCCCGGTGACTACGGCTGCACGGCCTGTCCGCTCGGCTATGCAGGCACGGGGCTCACTGGTTGCACGAACCTGGATGAATGCGCGCTCGGCACGGATCTGTGCGATGCGCTGAGCGAGTGCCGCGACATCCCGGGTGGCTACCGCTGTGGCGGCTGTCCTGGCGGATACACCGGAGACGGACTCGGCGGCTGCACGGACATCGACGAGTGCGCGATCAGCAGCGCCTGCGACCCGCTCACGACGTGTGCAAACAGTGCAGGCGGCTTCACCTGCACTGCCTGTCCTCCGGGGTACGTCGGCTCGGGGCAGACCTCATGTGCGGATGTCGATGAGTGTGCCAGTGGCACCCAAAGCTGTGATCGGCTCACGCAATGCGTCAACCAACCGGGCGACTACGGGTGTACCACCTGTCCCGCGGGTTACAGCGGCGATGGCCGGAGCGGCTGCACGAACATCGACGAATGCGCAAGTGGTGCAGCCAAGTGCCCGGCGCTCACACTCTGCGTCGACAATGCGGGTAGTTTCCTCTGCCTCCCAAGCATTCGTATCGCGGACGGATCGGTTCAAGAGGGGAGTGCCGGAAGCGGCACGCTTTCGTTCAGTGTGACGCTCAGCGCCGCGGTGACTCAGACCGTCACGGTAAGTTATGCGACTGCGGATGGAACGGCGCTCGCTGGCGGCAGCGCGGCGACCGGTGGCGCGGATTACGTCGCGAAGTCAGGCGTGATCACGTTCGCGGCGGGCGAAACCACCAAGACCGTGCAGGTGGCGATTCAGGGCGATGTGCTCAACGAGCCGGATGAGACGTTCCTCGTCAATCTATCCAACGCCATCCACGCCAACTTCGCTGACAACCAGGGCCAGGGCACGATTCGGAACGACGATGCCGCACCTGCGCTGTCGATCGCCGATGGCACGACGACAGAGGGCAATGGCGGCACCAAGACGCTTTCGTTCGACGTCACGCTGTCCGCGCCCTCGGGGCAGTCCGTAAGCGTCGCGTATGCGACGGCGGATGGGACAGCCAGCGCGTCAGGGGCGGCTGCGTCGGGAGGCTCCGATTACGTGAGTCAATCGGGCAAGCTGACCTTTGCGGCGGGCGAAACCCGTAAGACGCTGAGTGTCACGATCAACGGCGATCTTCTCAATGAAGTGAACGAGACCCTCCTGATCAATTTGTCGAGCCCGACGCTTGCCGTGCTCGCGGACGCTCAGGCGCAGGGCACGATCGAGAACGATGATGCCTTACCAAGTATGGCCATCGCCGATGCGAGCGTCGCCGAGGGCCAGAGCGGCACCAGGCAGCTCTCGTTCACGGTCTCCCTCTCGGGCGCCTCGGGCCGGTCAGTCAGCGCAAGCTATACGACCGTCGATGCGAGTGCGAGCGCCGCGGGTAGTGCCGCGACGGGCGGGTCGGATTACGTGGCCCAGTCGGGCACCTTGACGTTTGCGGCCGGCGAAACTCAAAAGACCCTGAGCGTGACGATCAACGGCGACACTCTCAACGAGTTGAACGAGACCTTCCTCGTCAACCTCTCCGGTCCCGTGAACGCAACCCTGGCCGATGCACAGGGGGCTGGAACGATCGAGAACGATGATGCGCAGCCCACGCTCTCGATCGCCGATGCGACACGCAAAGAAGGCGACGTGGGCTCGTCGACCCTTACCTTTACGGTGTCGCTCTCTGCAGCGTCCGGGCGTCAGATCACGGTCAACTTCGCCACCAGCAACGGGACTGCAGTCACGGCGGGTTCCGTCGCTACCGGAGGATCGGACTACGAAGCCCAGTCGGGCACACTTACGTTCGCGGCGGGTGAGACGAGCAAGACGATAGGCGTGACGATCCACGGCGACGTGCTGATCGAGGCCGACCAGACTTTCGTGGTCACCCTGTCAGCGGCGACGAACGCGATGCTTGCAGATGGTCAAGCCATCGGCACGATCGCGAACGACGACATCACGCCCTCGTGGTCGATCGAAGATGCTTCCACGAGCGAAGGACAGAGCGGACAGAAGACGATCTCCTTCAACGTTACGTTGACCTTGCCGGCAGGGGAGTCCGTATCTGTGCAGTACGCGACGAGCAACGGCAGTGCTGTGTCGAGCGGCGTGAACGGCACGGGCGGCGCGGATTACGTGGCGAAGTCCGGCACGCTTACGTTCGCCCCTGGCGAGACGAGACAGACCCTGAGCGTGACGATCAACAGCGACTTGCTCAACGAAGACGATGAGACCTTCTTCGTGAACCTGTCGTCGCCCAGTGCCAGCTCCAACATCGCTGATGGGCAGGCGCAGGGTGTGATCGTGAACGACGATGCCATGCCGACGATCGCCATGGGCGACGTGTCGGCCTTCGAGGGCGACGGCGGGCTGACGGAGTACATCTTCACGGCCACGCTCTCGGCGCCCACCGCCAGGACCGTCACCGTCGTGGGCACCACGGCCGACTTCACGGCCGCGGGTACGGACTACGTAAGCCGGACCGAGACCCTTACCTTCGCGCCCGGGGCGACCACCCAACCTTTTATCGTGAAGGTCCGGGGAGACCGCACGATCGAAGGCGACGAGACCTTCTTCGTCAACCTCTCAAGCCCCAGCAACGCCGAGATCGCTGATGCGCAAGGCGTGGGCACGATCAAAAACGACGACTAGCACGCCCGGACTAGCACGAATGGGCTGCCGACCGGCCCTGCGCCCGTGTGCGAAAAACGTGAACAAATCCAAATCGAAACTAGCCCTCGTGCCGAAAAAGGTGCTAATCGAGGAACGTCAGTTTTGCACCTGACAGACAGTCAGGGCCGAGCCGACGGGCTGCTTAACACTCGTGATGCAGCGACCCAACGATCCCAGCCAATGAGAGAGCTCATGAAAGCATCCATTCTGAAGATGACTGCGCCGCTGCTGCTCGCCCTTGGATGCGCCAGTGTCCCGCAGCCCACCGACCAAATGGCCGAAGTCCAAGCGGCACACCGTGCTGCCAATGAGTTGGGCGGCCAGCGAAACCCCAAGGCTCAGCTTCACCTCAAGCTTGCCGAGGAGCAGATCCAAAAGGCGAAAAACGCTATGGAGGAAGACGACAATGAGAAGGCCACGAGTCTGCTGACTCGTGCCAAAGCCGACGCGGAGCTCGCGGTGGCGTTGACCCGCGCAGAGGACGCAAATAAGGCGGCCCAGGAGGCCGTGGATCAAGCCAATACCCAACGCTCACAGAACCAACAGCTAGGAGGGCAGCCATGAGTGGAAGTCTTACAATCAAGCTCATCCTA
Organism: Polyangiales bacterium; assembly: GCA_046598735.1. Classification (GTDB taxonomy): domain Bacteria; phylum Myxococcota_A; class Polyangia; order Polyangiales; family DASUME01; genus DASUME01. The sequence continues at coordinate 3,532 of JBKJIA010000329.1, read as the reverse complement.
CCGCTCGCGCTCTTAGGCGCGGCCTGCGCGACGGGCGCACCTCCCGCCGATCTGGTTTCCGCTCGCGCTTCGTTTGATAAGGCCGAGCACGGTCTTGCAGCGAAGCTCAACCCTTCCGATGTGCACACCGCCAAACTGGCGATCGACGCAGCGGAACAGTCGTTTGCCGAGGAAGGCGATACGCAAGAGACCCGAGATCTCGCTTACGTGGCGGACCGACGGGCGCAGATTGCCGATGTTCGCGCCAAGGCGACGCAAGCGAGCAACCAGCAACAGGAAACCCTGAATAAGATGCACAACGCGCAGGCGGCCCAGGTCAAGATGACGGCCGCGCAGCTGCAAGCCGCCAAGGAGCAGCTGGCCTTGCAGGGGCAGAGCATCCAGAGCCAGGCTCAGCAGTTGGCCGCCGAGAAAGCAGCCCGCGAAGCTGCGGAAAAGCGCGCAGCGCAGGCGGCCTCCGACCTCGCCAAGTTTGCGTCTATCAAGCAGGAAACGCGCGGCATGGTGATCACGCTCTCGGGCGGCGTGCTGTTTGCGTCCGGCAAGTCCGAGCTCTTGCCCGCTGCTCAGCTGAAACTGAACAGCGTTGCAGAGGCACTGACTCAGCAAGATCCCGACTCGAAGCTCGTGGTCGAGGGACACACGGATTCGCAGGGCGCGGCCGCCTTCAACCAGGACCTGTCGCAACGTCGCGCCCAAACGGTGCGCGATTATTTGGTCTCCCGTGGCATCGCGGAGGATCGGATCTCAGCGCAAGGCTTCGGCCCGTCGCGTTCAATCGCTGACAACAAGTCAGCTGAGGGTCGCGCCAACAATCGGCGCGTGGAAATCGTCGTCCAGCCTAAGGCACCGTAGCGCTGCCGATTTCGCCTTGGCTGGCGCCGCTTCCGCGAGCCGATGTTAGGGCGTACGATATCGGCCGTGACGAACGTTGAGGGTCTGGACGAATTCGAGCAGAAGCTACGTGTCGAGCGAGCGCTCATCGCCCAGCGCCGAGCGCGTATCATGGCAGTGCTGGCGACGGTCGCGATCGTCACCACAACGGCCACGTTCTACTTCACCGATGCCTACCAGGGGCTCTCGCTCGACCCGCGTCCGTGCGAACCCGCGGAGATCGAGGGTCTGGCGCGCGACGGCTGGGTGGTCGAGACGGTCGACGTCCCGGACGCTACGCTGACGGGTCTGGTGCGTGTGCCCGCGCAAGCAGACGCGCCGTGGCTGCTCTACTTCGGCGCCAACATCGATCATTCCCTGCGCACAGCGCGGGCCTACGCGGAGTTGCTGCTCGGACGGGGCAACGCCTACGGTGCTGCGAGCTTCGCCTATCGCGGCTTCGATACGTCCACCGGGGTCAGCACGCCGGGCAAGTTCCAAGCTGACGCGCGCGCGGTCTTTGATCACCTCGTCCGAGCGCACGGCGTCTCCGCGGACAAGCTGCACGTGGTCGGTCTTTCGCTCGGTGCCAATGCCGCCGCCTTGCTCGGCCAGGACCTCGCCAAGTCCCAGTACAGGCTGGCGTCGACCACGTTGCTATCGCCCGGCATCGCTCCGTATCGACTGCCACCAGAGCTGTATCCGCTGGTGCTGGGAGCCTGGGAGATGCCGTCCAAGCTCGCGGCGATGCGGGGTCCTGTCCTGTTGGTGTCGGCGACCGATGACGAGGCGTACCCGCCGAAACTGCACGCGCGCAAGATGCCAGCGCTGCTCGGTGACCGGCTGGTGCGTCACCTGGAGGTTACTGGGGGGCACGAAGCGCCACTTCGCGACGAACGATCGTTGGCTGCGATCCGAGAGCTGATGGGGGTGGACAGCGCGGCCAAGCCGCCTGAAGCGAAGGGCAAGTCGAGGTGAGTAGTGGGTCATCCCCTTTGGTCGACGCTTAGTCGTCGTCCAAGGCCTCGCGTACTTTTTCCGCCATACCATTGACTGCGAAGGGCTTCTGAAGGAAGTGCGTGCCGGGCGCGAGCACGCCATGCGGGGCGATTACGTCAGCCGTGTATCCCGACATGAACAGCTGCTTCAACCCCGGCCGCACCGAGGACAGAACTTGCGACAGCTCACGTCCGTTCATGCCCGGCATGATCACATCGGTCATGAGCAGGTGAATCGGGCCTGAGTGTTCCTTCGCCAAACGAATCGCTTCGTCCGGGCCACTCGCTGGCAACACAAGGTAGCCCCGCGAAGCGAGCATTTTTGTGGTGAGGCCCAGGACTGCGGGCTCGTCCTCGACCAGCAGGATGGTTTCGGCTCCACCCATGATTTGCTCCGTCGGCGGCCTTGATGCGGTCTTGCCTGCCTGGACCTGGCGCGGCAGGTAGATGTTGAAAGTCGTGCCGTGGCCAAGCTCGGTAGACAACTCAATGAAGCCTCCGCTCTGCTGCACGCTCCCGTACACGCTCGCAAGCCCCAAACCCGTGCCTTGACCTACCCCCTTGGTCGTGAAAAAGGGTTCGAAGATGTGGGGCAGCGTCTCTGCATCGATGCCACTCCCATCATCCTGTACGGTGAGTCGCAAGTACTCGCCAGGCACAGCGTCCGGACGGTTGGCGCACTGTGCGAGATCGACGACACAGTTCGCAGTCGCGATGCGGATCGTACCGACGTCGGCAATGGCATCTCGCGCATTGACGCACAGATTGGTGACAATCTGATCGAGCTGGGAGGGATCCATCCGGACGAGCCAAGGATGAGCCTGCGGATCCCAACTAAGCCGGAGGTTCTCGCGCATGACCCGTCGCAATAGATTGAGCATCGCGCCGACTTTGTCGTTCACGTTCAAGACCTGGGGCGTGATGGTCTGCTTGCGTGCGACGGCCAGTAGCTGTCGGGTCACCTCCGCCGCGCGCTCCGCTGCGCTGCGAATCGCCACGAGCTCCACGTGCAGCGGATCGGACGCCTCGAGTCCCTCGAGGGCCAGTTCGGCATGGCCGAGTATGACGCCCAGCATATTGTTGAAATCGTGGGCCACGCCTCCCGCGAGACGGCCAACGGACGCGAGCTTCCGCGCTTGCTCAAGCTGAGCTTCGAGACGCGCTCGCTCGGCCTCCGCACGCTTGTGCGCAGTAATGTCAGTCACCATGGCCAGCGCCCCGACGTAAACACCTTCCGCGTTCGTGATCGGATTGGTGGCCATCGACGTCCACACTTCGGAACCGTCTTTGGCAAGGAACATGAAATCGTGCCGCTCGGCGATCCCCCGCTGTCGGCGCTTGAGGTTGCCCGAGGCGATGCGCCGGGCGTCTTCGGACATGAAATCCTCGAGCGCACGTCCGATCATGTCCTCTGGGGTATAGCCGAGCATGTGCGCCATTTTCGGATTAACGAAGTCGGTCACCGAAGCTTGGTTGATCGTCCAGATACCTTCCTCGGCGGTCTCCACGATGCGTCGGTAACGCTGCTCGCTCTCCAGCTTCGACTGCGTAAGTAGTGCCTTCTCTTGCTCGGCGAGTTTGCGCTCCGCCTCTTTCAGGTCCCTGTTGGCCTGAGCCAGGGCCTCCTCATCCCTCTTTCGCTGGCTGATGTTCCGAGCCAA
>JBKJIA010000301.1:0-2765 GCA_046598735.1 Polyangiales bacterium | reverse complement strand
GGCATGACAGGCGCGTGCGCGCTGATGAACATGTGCAGCTCAGCTCGGGTGATTCCTGAGGTTGCGGGTGACACCGGCAGTGAGATGCAGATGGCGACAGGCATGCTCAGCGAATGGCTGAGCGTGCATGTGTCGGACACGACCCTCAGCGGCAGTCAGCTCAAGGCGCGCATTGGATTGACGAGTGACGGCGGCGCTAACTACGACCTATTCGTGCTGAAACCCGCGGACTCCGGGGGAGCGGTCACCCCGCCTTCCGATTGCGGGGCCACTCCTATTTCGTCGGTCAACGCTTCCGGCAGCGACACCGTCTCCCTCTCGTGGACCGACATCACTCCCAACGCGCCGGGTCAAAGCGCGGGCGACGGCCTGGTGCTCTCGATCGAAGTTCGTCACGTCAGTGGGCCGTGCGGAAGTTGGACCCTTACGGTTGAAGGCAACCAGTAAGGCGAACGCCCTTAGAGCACGTAGCGCGCGGAATCCCCGCGATGACTGCAGTTCGGGGCGCGGAAGCATCAACTCGTACCGAGCTGAGTCGAGTGGCACACTGCCTGCCGTTGTGGCCCGAAATCGCCGAGCGCGCGCAAGCAAAACTCCCGTTGCTGTTTAGAATCGCTCGCTAGGTGATGTGCCTCAGGGCGAATGCCCGCGTCTACAAAAGGTCTCATTGGCCGTACATGAGTTCATTCTTGTTGACGCACCAGCGCGTTCCGACTAGATAGTCGCTCACCCCCCACAGGCCTACAACGGCCGAGACCATACTGGTGTGACTTGGCTCCGGTCCGCGCGGTCGCCGAAGCGCACGGGTGTGCTTCGGAGAACTTACATGTTTCAGTTGAAGCGTATAGCCCCAGCGCTGATATTGTTGCCGCTCGTCGGCATGCTTGGCTGCGAGGGCAGCGAACCGGCCGGCCCAAGTGACGAGAGTTACGACGGCGAGCCCGATGTGCGTGGCACCACCGCCGAGTTGATGCTCGCACATGGACGAACCGTCGAATGGGAACGGAAAGGTGGCTTGGTTGGCCTCGGCAGCACGGCGGGCTGGGGGGTCGCACGTGCACCGGCCATGCTCAATGGTGTGAATGAGGATCCCGTTGGCAAACTTGTGTCCGGTTGCATGAACGAGGGATCGGCCCTGGCCACACTCCCAGTGCCCTCCGACGCAAAATGCACCACCATTACGTCCCCATTCGCAAATCCGAAGATAGTCAATATCGCCGACAAGGGTTTCCAAGCACCGAAGATGGCACTCATGCTGGCCTGCGCTGGCCACTGGTCAATGACGATCGCCTCAGGGGCACCCGTCTACATCGTATACCCCTCGATAGGTGATTCTCCATTCCTCAACTCGAAACCCGAGTTACCCCAATGGGTGAAGGACTACTACGCGAACACGAACACGACCTACACATATGCCACCGCTGCGAAGTATCGCGCACCATCGCCCAGCGATGCGGCGACTTGGGCATTGGTCGCAGCGGACCTCTTTCGCGAGTCGGCGATTCTTACGGCCCGCGTGCTCGATCCTAATCAATGCGCGCCCGCAGAACTAAACAAGAGCGCCGTCACCTGGGCGGGCCAAACCCTAAACGTTATGGACCTGCTTTCTGGCACGCTCACCGACTCTCTCACGAGCATGCTCGAGGCAGCAGAGAAAGCTCAGCAGCTCGCGGCGGCCTCAGGCGCGGCCAAGTATGCTAACGCTCCAGACTTCCAGACCGCCACCCTTCGTGGCTGGCGTGACCGACACGATTCGCGCCTTGAAGGCGCCAGCATCTTTGTACCGGTCAGCGAGGAGGCCTTTGGGCAGCGCCAGGCACGCGCACTCTGGGAGATGCGCAAGGCGGATGTGGGGACCGCCGCGGGCGATCAGGAAGCCTATTACTACACGACCTATCCCGAGCTGCCCGAGTCTGGCTTCAATCCCAATCGCGTGATCGGCTGGGTGCACCCCAACAATGGGGGCATCACCGGATTAGACGCGCTCAGCACGTGGCGTAATGGCAGCGTCCCCATTACCCGCACGGACCCATCGCTGCCCGCTGACACGTTCTTCAAGATTCGTATCGAAGGATACGTCAGCTCCGCCGATACGGACGCTCCGCTATGGACGAACTACTATGCTGGTACCGGTTACTCTGGCGCGGGCGTCACTACGGACCCTTACCGTTGGCGCTATGTCAAAAAGGGCGACACGCCCCCGTCTGGCTGGATCGATCCCGGCACCGGCTCGCCCTCGTACGTAGCTCGCTTTCGGGCCTCTCCCTTCGAAGTCCCTCACACCAGCAGCTGGCGCTATCCGGTGGTCACCTCGTCCCTCGACAGCCAAGGTGCGAAGCGCGCGGAGACGATCCTGCGCGACCTACGCATCGATCCGCGCATCACGAGCACGCGCCCTGCAACGAGCGTGGCTACTGACCTGCTCTACGCCATGAAGGCGCAATACAAGTCGCTATATGACAATGTGACCTCTGAACTTACGCTACTCGATAAGCTGGGCATCAAGCTCGCCGATCTCGAGCGTGCCTGCGCTCGCATCCAAGAGGTGCAATCAACACTCGGACTTGCGATCATCGATGACCCTGCGAGCCCTGGTGCGGCCCCCAATCTGACGGCCACGCCTAAGTTCTACGGCCAACCCAAGCGTGTCTACGGCACGCGCAAGCCCACGGCTCCTACCGACCCGGCCATCATCTACGCACGCACTGGCGGCCGCTTTCGCTTCCCGGCGTATTCGCTACCTGACTATGTCGGCGTGAATACCA
>JBKJIA010000295.1:0-23340 GCA_046598735.1 Polyangiales bacterium | reverse complement strand
CGTGATCCAAGAGTTCAGCGACTTCCAGTGCCCCTTCTGCTCACGCGTCAACCCGACGATGAAGCAGGTCATGGACGAGTACAAAGACAAGGTGCGCGTCGTATGGCGCAACTACCCACTGCCCTTCCACAAGGAAGCGCAGCCTGCAGCCGAAGCTTCCCTCGAAGTATTCGATCAGGGCGGCAGCGAGAAGTTCTGGAAGTTCCACGACATCATGTTCGAGAACCAGCGCGCGCTTTCGCGTCCGGACCTCGAGAAGTACGCCGAGCAGGTCGGTGGCATCAACATGGCGAAGTTCCGCGCCGCCCTCGACAACAAGACCCACGAAGCTCGCGTCAAGGCAGACATGGATGCCGTGACCAAGGCTGGCGCACGCATCGGCACGCCGTCGTTCTTCATCAACGGCAAGCTGCTGCAAGGTGCGCAACCGTTCGAGGCCTTCAAGACCGCAATCGACGAAGCACTCAAGGGCAAGTGAGCACGCGCGCGGCTCGCTCCTGAGTGCGCTGAGCTGCACGACACATCACGAATCAAACGGGGATCGCGAAAGCGGTTCCCGTTTTTATTTGTAGCGGCTCGTGACGGCTTACCCGCTCATTTTGGGCCTCTTGACATGCACGGCATGACGCTTACCTTCGGGCCCGGAGTATCGCGATGCCGACGTACGAATACGGATGTGAAGCCTGCAACGCCAAGTACGAGCTTGAGCAGCGCATCACCGAAGACCCGATCAAGAAGTGCAAGAAGTGCGGCAAGCTCAAGGCCAAGCGTCTGATTTCAGGCGGCAACTTCATGCTCAAGGGCGGCGGCTGGTATGCCGACGGCTACACGGGTGGCAGCAACAAGAGCACGCCCCCGAGCGCACCGGCCGAATCGAGCGCCCCCGCAGCGGCGGCCCCCGAACCCAAGAAGAGCACGCCCGCGGCCGGCGGCAGCAGCGAGTAGCGTGCGCGCGTAGCTCGCGTGAGCAGCGTCAGGTTGCACCGCGAAGCTCAGGCAGGCTCGAGGTAGCTCGCGACGATTTGCTTCACGCCCCAACCTGCAAACTGAACGGTCACGCGCACGGGGCTACCCAGCTCGACTTGCTTGATCTCGCCTTCGCCGTACTTGGCGTGACGCACGCGCATGCCGGGAAACATGCCGCCCGCTGCTGCGCCGTCGCCCTCGCTGCGATCCACGTAAGATTCGCTGGACCTTACGTTTGGTTTGGCCGCAGGCTTGGCGCCGATGAACGAGCGCTGCGCCGGACGTGCCGACGCGGGGCGAGGTACCGGCGCGGTGCGCGATGCGCTTTCGGCATTGGCACCGTGGCTGCGCGGCGGAGCATCGTATTCGTAGCGACTACCCGAACCGTAAGGTGCATTCGCTGCCGGGGCACTCGAACCGTAAGGTTTCGAACCGTAAGCGCCCGAACCGTACGAGCTCGACCCATATCCACTGCGTGACGACGTGACTGTCACGCGCGACACGCGTTCCACGTGCGTGTCCGGAATCTCATCGATGAAGCGCGAGGGAATGCCAAGCAGCAAATCGCCATGCAGGCGACGAGCACAGGCGTAGCTCAAGAACAGGCGCTGTTCCGCACGCGTGAACGCAACGTACGCAAGGCGCCGCTCTTCTTCGAGATCTTCGTGCGCAATCGTGTCCTCGCGCGACATCGGAAACAGTCGCTCTTCCAAGCCCGCCACCCACACCACCGGGAACTCGAGCCCCTTCGCTGCATGCACCGTCATCAAGGTAAGCTTTTGCGCGGCGTCCGCATCGTCCGCGTTGGTCTGCAGCGTGACGGTCTCGAGATATTGCGCGAGCGTCGGCACATCCGCTTCGCTTTCGAACTCGCCCATGGAGGCGACGAGCTCTTGGATGTTTTCGATGCGGCCATCGGCTTCGGCCGTGTCTTCTTCGCGCAGCGCTTGCAGGTAGTTCGTCCGTTCGAGCACCAGCTCCGCGACCGAGCCGGGACCCGCCCCACTGTTCGCGCGCTTCATCAGGTCGCGCATCAACTCGACAAACGCCGCGAGCTTGCTCGAGGCAGCCTTGGGCAACGCATTCGACGCAAGCGTGCTTTCGAGCGCCGCCCACACACCATTGCCCTGCTGGGCCGCGATATCGAGCAAACGATCGATCGTAGTCTTACCAATGCCGCGCGTAGGCGTGTTGATGATGCGCAACACGCTCACATCGTCATTCGGATTGACGATCACGCGCAGATAACCGAGCACGTCTTTGACTTCGGCCCGATCGTAGAAACGCTGCCCGCCGATCACACGGTAAGGTAGGTTGCAGGCACGCATCTCTTCTTCGAGCACACGACTCTGCGCGTGCGTGCGATAGAAGATCACCATTTGCGAAAGCTCGTAGCGATCGCGCAGCTTGCGCACCGCTTCGGAAATCGCGCGCGCTTCGTCGCGTTCATCGGAGCAGGTGATCAACCGTATTTTTTCGCCGGGCGCGTTGTCCGTCCAAAGCGACTTGGGCTCGCGCTCGCCGTTTTTTTCAATCACCGCCATGGCCGCGCTCAAGATGTGCGCGCTCGATCGATAGTTCTGCTCGAGCTTGACCACATTCGCATCGGGAAACGAGCTCTTGAAATCGAGGATGTTGCGCCGATCCGCGCCCCGCCACTTGTAGATCGATTGATCGTCGTCGCCCACTACGCACAAGTTCTGATGCTGTGCAGACAAGACACGCACGAGCTCGAGCTGCGACAGGTTCGTGTCTTGAAACTCATCGACCAGGATGTAGTGCCACAACCGTTGAAACAGACTCCGTAGGACTTCGTTCTTACGCAGCGCGAGCACCATGCGATAGATCAAGTCGTTGAAGTCGAGCGCACCGCATTGCTGCATGCGCCCCTCGTAGGTCGTGTAGATGCGCTGCACGACTTCGTCTTGATAGCCGTGCTGCGGCACGTCTTCAGGGCCGAGCATGTCGCGCTTGAAGGACTCGATATTGCGCGCGAGCTCCCGCGGGGCGAAGCGGCGTTCGTCGAGGTCAAGATCGCGAATCACACGGGTGAGCATGGCCCGCTGATCGGTATCATCATAGATAACAAAGCGCGGATTGACGCCGACAGCCTCGGCATGACGCCGCAAAAGACGGGCGCAGATCGCGTGGAACGTGCCAATCCAAGGCAAGGACACGCCCGGTAACAGCGCTTGAATGCGCGCGCGCATTTCTCCGGCCGCTTTGTTCGTGAACGTTACCGCGAGAATGCGGTCTGGATAGACGCCGCGCTCACTCACCAAGTGCGCGATGCGATAGGTGATTACGCGGGTTTTTCCACTACCTGCGCCGGCGAAAACGACAAGTGGACCATCGCCATGGAGCACGGCTTCGTGTTGGGGCGGATTGAGGCTTGCGAGGTCCAACATGGGGGCGGGCGGAATGTAGGAGCGCATGCTCTGCTTGTCACCCGTTCAGATCTCGCGGGTTTGGAGCGGTGTCGAGCACAATCATGCTACAAGGCTGGCCATGACCCCCGCGGGGCCGAAACACGCCGAGACTGCGGCACAGGCCGTGAATGACGGGCCGCTCGCTACGTCGGACCCGGGTGCGCAAACGAGCTCCCGCGACGAAGACTTCAGCCTGGTGCAGCGCGCCCAACAGGGCGACCACGCTGCCTTTCGTGCGTTGTTCGACAAGTACAACCGCCGTACCTACGCGATCGCGCTCGGCGTCCTCAAGAATCCGCAAGACGCCCGCGACGTCGTGCAAGAAGCCTTCGTCAAAGTCTACCGACACCTCGGTAACTTCCAGGGAGCGTCGAGCTTCTACACCTGGCTTTATCGGATCACCATGAACCTCGCCATCGATCAGGTTCGGCGCAAGAAGACGGCCAAGCAGGTCGGCTTCGACGACACGCGCGGTCGCGATGGCGACGAGGTGGAAGATCTCGGCAACCTTACGCCTGCGCTTGCAGGCTCCGATCCCGGCAAGACGGTCGCGCGCAAAGAGCTGACCAAGAAGATCCAAGACGCCCTGATGACGCTCCCTGAGTATCACCGTCAGGTGATCCTGCTGCGCGAGGTGGAAGGGCTGAGTTACGAAGAGATCGCGAAAGTGATGAAAGTGCCCAAGGGCACGATCATGAGCCGACTGTTCCACGCGCGACGCAAGATGCAGTCCGCGCTCGCTGACTATGTAGATGGGGAGCTCAAGCCCCAAGACGAAGAAAACCATGGCGACTGAACTCGACGACGACACGCTGCAGCGCTTTTACGACGGCGATCTCACGCCGCTCGAGGAGAGCACCGTTCGCACCATGATCGGTCAGGATCCGGCGGCGCAAAAGCGTTTGGCCAAGCTTGAACGCTTGAGCGAAATGTTCACGCTCGCAGCGAAAGACATGGGCGCAGGTCTCGATGCGGGTGCGTTGTTTGCGGGGATTCAGGCGGACATCAAACGCGACGAGACGCTTGGCTTTGGCGCACGCATGCAAGTCATCGCGGGCGAGTGGGTGGAGCACAAACGCGGAGCCATGATCGCGTTGGGCGGGGCGACGGCGATCGCCGCGGCCGCTTTGTTGATGGTCCTCGCGCCCGGCCAGAACGCAGGCGACAGCACGGCGCGCAACATGCCGCCCCCGCGTGAAGAAAAGAAGATGCGCGTCGCCGAAGCGGAGCCGGCAAAGCTTCCCGCGCGTCAAGGCTCGCAGGTCGAGAACGTAGATTTTGGTCAGAACACCGGCACGGTATTCGAGATCGAGAACGAGGGCGTGACCACCGCTGTCGTATGGATTGCAGACGAAGAGGAGGACATGCCGTGACGCGCACTTCTGTCAACGCCGTCACCGCACGTGAAGGCCCCGCGCGCTGGGCATGGCTGCTCGCTTGCTTGTTCAGCATCGTGAGTGCGCCCGCATTTGCTCAGACGGATGCAGCCGCTCCGATTCCGGGCGCCGTGATGGTGGTGCTCGGCTTTAGCGAAGGCACTGGCATCGATGCTGCGATCGCAAAGCTCGATGCGCTGAAAAAGGCGCCCTTCGATAGCTTTCCGAAGAAGGCGTTGCTCAGCAACGCAAGCGTGGCCCTTACGGTTGGCAAAGAGAGCGAAGTCGAGCTGCCGAATGGCCGCAAGCTGCGTTTGGTCGTGGTCGAGAAGACGAGCGATGGCCGCTTTCGTGTGACGCTGTCGATCAATCGCGAAGGCAAGCAGGACTATTTGCCCTTGATGACGGTGGTTGCCACGCCCGGTGATCCGTTCTTTGTGGCGGGGCAAAAGCATCAAGGTGGCACGTTGATCATCGGCATTACGGTCGGGCAAGCCAGCGCACCCAGCAAATCCGGCTGATTCGCGGCTTTCCCGCTACACTCGCCCTATGCCGACGTCGCGGCAGCCGCCGAAAAAGAGCTTGCCGCCCAAACGTCCGAAGTCGATCACTCCGACGGGCCCGGCCAGCACGCGCCCGAAAGCGAAGGCCTCGCCAAAAATACTGGCCAATCGCCCGCGCTGGCAACGCTACCTTGCGGTCGGGGCGGCCCTTACTTTGTTCCTGGCGACGCTAGGGCTGACCAGTGCCGGGCTCGTGCTTTGGTACTACAGCCGCGGCTTACCATCGGCGGAGAGTCTGCATAAGTACGCGCCTGCGCAAACCTCGCGGCTCGTGGACAGAAATGGCGCGCTTATCGGCGAAGTGTTCGTCGAGCGGCGTACGGTCGTGCCGATGGAGCGCATTCCGCGCGTGCTCGTGCTGAGCGTGCTCGCGGCGGAAGATGCGGACTTCTATCACCACAGCGGCATGGATTTACCCAGCATGTTGCGCATCCTGTGGAAGGCGGTGGTGAATCGGCGCGCTACGCAAGGTGGCAGCACGATCACGCAGCAGGTAGTGAAGAATCTGTTGCTTACGCCGGAGCGAACCTTGTCGCGCAAGCTCAAGGAGCTGATCCTGGCGCGGCGTCTAGAACAAGGGCTGAGCAAGGACGAGATCCTGTTCTTGTATCTCAATCAGATCAACTTCGGGCACGGACGGTACGGCGTACAAGAGGCGGCACGCTTCTACTTCGACAAGGATGTTGACCGTTTGAATTTGGCGGAGGCTTCGCTCATCGCGGGTATTCCGCAATCGCCAGCTTACCTTTCGCCCCGTACGTATCCGGAGGCGGCGCGCAAGCGTCAATCTTTCGTACTCGACCAGCTCGAGCGCAAGCACGATCTCTATTGGGATGACTTGCCGCTCGATGAGATCAAACGCGCGCGCTTGGCGCTGCCGACCCTGAGCGCGCTGCCCGATGTGAGTGAGCGTGCCCCGGAAGTTGCGCAGCTTGCCAAGCAAGTCTTGGTGGAAGCGGTCGGTGCGGACAAAGCGCAGCGCGGTGGTTATACGGTCACAACCAGCATCGATTTGGCGCTGGAACGGGCTGCGCGCGCTGCGTTGCGTAAGGGTATCGATGAGGTGAAGGCGCGGCAGGGCAAGCGCGCCAAGACGCGACCTGAGGGTGCGGTACTCGTGCTCGATTCGCGGACGCGCGAAGTGCTGGCGATGGTGGGCGGTTACGAAGCGATTTCGGGCTTCAATCGCGCCACGCAAGCGGAGCGCCAACCGGGCAGCACCTTCAAGCCAGTGGTGTATGCACTCGGCATCAAATCACGACGCTTTACGCCGGCCACGCAAATAATCGATGCGCCGGGCGTGTTTGATCAGTACCAACCTGGCAACTACGAGACCTGGTCCTATGCGGGACCGGTGCGCTTGCGACACGGGCTTGCGCAGTCGATCAACTTGGTGGCGATTCGCGTGATCGAAGAGCTGACGCCGCCGGCTGCCGTCTCGTTTGCGCAAGAGCTTGGCATTACGACCAAGCTCTCTCCGAGCTTACCTTTGGCGCTGGGCGCAAGTGGTGTGCGCTTGTCGGAGCTGACCAATGCCTACGCTACGTTTGCGGCAGGCGGGCGGTTTGCTCCTCTCAAGATCGTCAAGAAGATTGTCGACTCGAGCGGGCGTAACGTGGCCTTGCCTAAACAAATTCCGGCACGCGAAGTGATGACAGCCGCCGAGTCGTACGTGATGACGAGTCTGCTTTCGAGCGTGGTCGAAGAGGGTACGGGCGCGCGAGCGAAAGTGCTTGATCGCCCGGTGGCGGGGAAAACTGGCACCAGCAATCAAGCGCGTGATGCTTGGTTTGTGGGCTACACGGCACAACTCGTGGGTGGCGTGTGGGTGGGATACGACGACTATCACGCGCTTGGCGCGAAGGAATCGGGCGGTAAGACAGCCTTACCGATCTGGATCGACGTGATGAAAGCCGCACACGCGAATTTGAAGCCGGTGCCGTTCACGATGCCTAACGGTGTGGTCAGCGCGCGTGTGGATCCAGCCACAGGCTTACTCGCGTATGAAGGACAGGCGAACGCGATCGACGAAGTGTTCCTGGAGGGTACGGTACCGAGCGAAGTGGCGCGACCGCCGGACGTGGCAGATCCAACCACGTTCATGATGGAACAGCTTGGCGGCGCCGGGGCAGAGTAAGGTCGCAGCGTGGATATCGTGTGGAAGAGCCTGTCGTATGCCGCGGTAGCTGGCGCGCTGGTGCTTGCGCTTGGCTTGTTCTTGCAAGGCAGTGCTGGCGAGCACGAAGACACGCGTGTGCTTTCCCTGGCGGTGTCGGTACTGTTCGCGCTCTTGCTAGGTGGCGCGGGCGGAGTGTTCAGCGCCCGACGCGCTCGCGCCCATGAGGAAGCACTGGCAGCACTGGAGCGCGCAGCTGAACGCGTCGCAGGTGGTGATCTGACCTCGGAGCTCGGTCCGTTATTGGGCGAGCGCGCCGACCAGACTTTTCGCACGTTTGATCGCATGACCCGTGAGCTGCGCGACATGCGCTCGCGCTTGCAGCAGACGGAACGTGAGACGGCTTTTCGCGACGTGGCGCAGCGCATCGCCCACGAGATACGCAATCCGCTGTCGCCTATCCGCATGGCGATGGAAAGCTTACGTAAGGCGAAACTGCGTGAGCTTGCCGATTTCGACGAAATCTTCGAGGAGTCTACGCGGACGGTGTTGGATGAGGTGCAGCGTCTAACGCGCATCGTCCAGGATTTTTCGGAGTTTGCCCGGCTACCCAAGCCGCGACCCGGCGCGATGAGCTTGGCGGCACTGATCAAGGACACGCTGACTTTGTATAGCCCTGAGGGTGTCGCGACTTCATTCGTGATCGAGTCTGCGCCAGCTGAGCTGCATGCGGACCGAGAGCAGCTCGTTCAGGTAGTGGTCAATTTGCTGAACAATGCGGCGGATGCGGCCAAGCATGCCAGCGAGCCGCAAGTACGCATCGTGCTCGCGGCCACATCGTCAGGTGCGGAGCTTCACGTGGATGACAATGGGGCCGGTGTGGCGGAAGCGGATCGGGCGCGGATTTTCGAACCTTACTTTACGACCAAAGCGCATGGCACAGGGCTTGGGCTTGCCATCGCGGAGCGTATCGTGCGCGACCATGGAGGCAGCTTGACGGTGACCAGCAGCCCATTAGGCGGCGCACGCTTTTCGCTGAAGCTTACGCGCGAGGGACCCGAAGCGGTCTGAGCATCAGTCGGTCTCGATACCGTAGCCACGCAGCTTGCGTTGCAGGGTGCGACGATCGATGCCGAGTGCCGTGGCGGCCCGCGTAATGTTGCCGCCCATTTCGTTGAGCACGCGTTCGATGTGCGTCCGCTCGACGTCAGCAAGATTGCTGGAGCTGGAGCTGGAGCCGGACTGTACGGTCGGCTCATGAATGCTGGCGGCAGGCAAAGATGGTAAGGCGGGTGCGCTCGCGCCGTGGGCAAATACGCTGGCTGCGATCATGCGCCGTACGAGCTCGCCGTCGAGGTCTTCGTGCTCGGCGAAGAGCGCGGACCTGCGCAAGACATTCAGCAACTCGCGCACGTTGCCAGGCCAGCGATACGTGCGTAGCACTTCGATCGCATCGGGCGTCAGGCGATGCCTGCCTCCTAAACGCGACAAAAGATGCTCGGCCAGCGGCGCAACATCCTCAGGTCTGCGGCGTAGGGGCTCGAGCACGATCGGTAAGACTTGCAGACGAAAGTACAGGTCCTCACGAAAACGGCCGGCTGATACTTCGGTCCAAAGATCGCGGTTGGTGGCGGCTACGATCCGTACATCTACGGCGATTTCGCGCTTTTCGCCGACCGGGCGGATGGTGCGTGCTTCGAGTGCGCGCAAGAGCTTGGCCTGACTGTCGAGGGAGAGCTCTGCGAGCTCGTCGATGAACAGGGTGCCGCCGTGCGCCTCGCGAAATAGCCCGGGATGATCTTCAGTGGCGCCGGTGAAGGCGCCGCGACGATGACCAAAAAGCTCGCTCTCGAACAGCTCGCGCGCAATGGCCGCGGCATTGAACGCGACGAAAGGCTGGCTGTTGCGCAGGCTTGCCAAGTGAATGTGGCGGGCGACGACTTCTTTGCCACTGCCGGTCTCACCGTAAATAGCGACGGTTTCATCGGTGGGTGCTGCGCGCGCGACGAAACGGCGTACGGATTCCATGGCAGCACTCACGCCGACGAGGGGCGGGATGAGCTCGCCTGCGCCTTCGCGCGCACCCTTACCATCTGCAACGGCTTGCGATAGTAAGGGTGCAAGCACCTCGGCATCGACTGGCTTTTCGAGAAAAGAGAATGCGCCAAGCTGCATGGCCTCTACAGCGGCTTGCACGGTACCGTGGCCGGTAAGCACCACAAAACGCGTGCGCGCTGAGCCACGTCTACGCAAGACTTCGAGTCCGCCTAGGCCGGCCATGCGCAAATCGAGCAATGCCACATCGGGTGGGTCCGGACGGGCGAGTCGCGACAGTGCTTGCTCTGCGCTTTCTGCTTCTTCGATCTCGAAGCCCGCGCGGCGAAGCGCTTTGCCCATCGCAAAGCGGAAGGTGCGATCGTCGTCGATGATCAGCACGCTGCCCTTCACGAGCTCGCCTCTTCGTGGGCAGCATGGCCCCGGGGCAACCGTAAGGTCGCCACAGTGCCGCCGGCGGGGCGCGGGTCGAGCCAGAGATCGCCTTGCATGGCACGCGCAAGCATGAAGGAAGTGTACAGCCCGAGTCCCGTACCGTGCGCCTTACTCGTCGCAAAGGGCTCGAACAGGCGCTGCCGGACCTCGTCGGCCACGCCGGGGCCATCGTCTTCGATCATGATGAGAGCATCGGAGCCTTTGTGCTCGGCGCGAATGATCACACGTGCCTCGGCTTTGTCGCGCACGGCGTCGTAGGCGTTTTGCAGCAAATTCACGAGCACTTGCACCAAGCGGTCTGGATCGGCGGTCACACGCAAACCATCGACGCTGCTCAACACCTCTACGCGCGGGCCATCGCGCACGCCGGCAAACACCAACGCGCGCGCGCGCTCGACCACGGCGGCGACCGGAACCTCACCCAGGATTTTCGTGCGCACGAGGTCACCACCTGCGAGCAGGCTCTGCGTGATGCGACCGAGGCGTAAGGTCTCGTCGTGTACGAGCGCAGCGGACTCATCGATGTCCGCGCGCAGCTTACTGAGTGCGGTTTCGTCCGTAAGCTCGAACACTTCGCGCAAGGTAGCGCGCATGTCGCTCGCCAAGGTTCGGATGGTGGCAAGCGGCGTGTTGAGCTCGTGCGCTACGCCCTGCGCCACGCGACCGAGGCTCACCAAACGCTCGGCCAACAGCAAGCGCTGATCGGCAAGCGTTGCCGCGGTGCGATCCACGTACAGATTCATCAAGCGTGCGCCTGCGCGTGTGCTGGCCAGTGGGAAGGTAAGCATTTCGTAGACGCGCTCGGAGCCCGAGACGTGCACGGCGAAACGACAACGGGCAGCTTCGCCTGCGGCCAGCGCGGCATCGATCGGACAGCCGACCTTACCTTCTAGTCGGCAAGCATGGCCGCTGCGCGGACACACGCCTTCGGCAGCCCTATCACCGGCGAGCTCTTCGGCGCGGCGATTACGAAAGACGACGGTGCCATCGGCTGCGACCACTTCGAGACCCGCTTCTAGCTGATCGAGAGTGTTGGATAAGAGCTCATATTCGAGCGCGGCATTGTCGCGTGCGCGCTTGAGTGCTTTTTCGCGATCGCGCAGCTCGCTCACCGCATGCGTAACGAGATAGGCCACCGTGCCGACGGTGCTCACGAAGGCTACGGCTTCGGCGATGAAGCCCCACGGCGGCACCGGATCCCAGCGGCCGATGCGCAGCGCTTCGATCTCGCTGGAAAGCACGAGAAAACCGGTGCCAACCATCGCTGTCACCGCCGCTTGCTGCGTGGCGCGCGGCCCCGCGAGAATGCCGACGATCGCCACGTGAAACACGTAGTAACTGATGAACGGACACTCCGCGCCGCCTGCCGCCCACAGCACGATGGTAAGGAGCAACATGTCGCCGAGGGCTTGCACCGTGCCAGCCCAGCCGCCGGCCGGCGCAGCGTCATCGCGATAGCCACGCCACAACAAGAAGTTGTAGACGGCTGCGCCCGCCGCCGTGACGACGAGCACACTCCAGCGCACCGAAGGAAACGCGCCCAACGCCGCGAGCAATGCGGCCACCGCGATGCCGAGGATCGCGAACCAACGCAGGCGAATCAGCCAGCCCACGCGCGCTAGCGAAAACGTCTCCGGGTCCGCGCCGAGCTCGAACGATGACGGGTTCACGGGCGGAATCACCGCTCAGATCTGCGGCCGTCGACGGTCTTTTTCAATGCCATTCGACGGCCGCGCCGCTCCGGACAAGCTGGATCAATCGCAGTTGTCGAGTTTGATCTGAACAGCGTTCCTCGAGCCGACGCCATCGAAGAGGGAGATTTCGGCATCGCCCGCTTGCTGAACGAGCTTGGTGCAGATGAGTGAGCCTTCGAAATCCCAGCCATTGGTATCGAACGAACCGTTTAACGTGCAGCCACCCGTAGCGACCGTGCCCTTGCAGTTGTCCTGAAGCCTGAACTCGCCCTCGCCCTCCATGGGCGCCTCGGTCACCGACACGATGCAAGTGGCCGCAGTGGGGTTACCGCGCCGTAGCTCAAGAATGCTGCGCGGGCGTTTCTCGTCGGCGATGCGGGGCGCCACGATCTTGAAGTCGAGGCTGCCGCCGCTGATGCTGCACGTGACGTCGAAATCGTCGTCTTCGGTGGGTTGGTGGGGCTTGAAGGAGATGGACGAGCCGCTCAACTGCCAACGGATCGTCTTGTCATCCACGATCGTGGGGGCGGCTTTATCGTCACACGCCAGGCCAGTCAGACCCAGGCCGAGACCTATTAGCCGCATCGCTACGAAAGCTGCTCTCTGCATTCGGTCGTCCTCCGTAAATTAAGCTCCCATGGTAACGCCCCAGGATTTTCACCGCAAACATCTCTCGTTTGCGCAGTCGATTGTTTACGCGCGCGCCGCCGCAGCCAGCGCTGCTTCCAAATCGGCACGTAGATCGGACTCGGCCTCCAGACCCACACTGATACGTATCAAGCCATCCGTGATGCCGAGCTCGGCACGCGTTTCCGCGGGGACTGAGCCATGGGTCATCAACGCGGGATGCTCGATCAGGGATTCGACCCCGCCCAAGCTCTCCGCGCACACGAACAAGCGCACGTGCTCGAGCAGGGCGCGCGCAGCGGGCATGCCGCCGCGCACCACGAACGAGATCATGCCGCCTGGACCTTTCATTTGCGTCAGGCTCAGCGCGTGCTGAGGATGCTCAGGCAAGCCCGGAAAATACACGCGCTCGACGCCGGGATGGCGCGAAAGGAACTGCGCCAGGCTGGTTGCGGTGCGCACGTGCCGCTCCATACGCACGGGTAAGGTTTTCACGCCGCGCAACACCAAGAAGCAATCGAAGGGCGAAGGAATCGCACCCATGGCGTTCTGCAGAAAACGCAACTTGGTAGCGAGCGGCTCGTCGTTGAGCAGAATCGCGCCGCCTACGACGTCGCTGTGTCCGTTCAAATATTTCGTGGTTGAATGCAACACCACATCGGCGCCGAGCAACAATGGACGCTGCAACATGGGCGTGGCGAACGTGTTGTCGACCACGAGCTTGAGGCCACGCGCTTGCGTGATCTTCGCGGCCGCTGCGATGTCGAGCAGCTTGAGCATTGGATTGGTGGGCGTCTCGAGCCACACGAATTTCGTGGTAGGTCGCAGCGCGGGCACAAGGCGCGACATATCCGTAAGGTCGACCCAGGTGGTCTCGATGCCGAGCGGCTTCATGACTTTGTCGAGAATGCGAAACGTGCCGCCGTACACGTCATCGCACGCCACCACGTGATCACCTGGCACGAGCGTGTGCAAGAGCGTGGTCATGGCCGCGCAACCGGACGCAAACGCAAGGCCGTGCGTAGCGCCTTCGAGCGCCGCCAAACAATGCTCGAGCGTGCGGCGCGTGGGATTGTCCGTGCGCGCGTATTCGAAACCCTTGTGAATGCCCGGACCTTGTTGTGCGAACGTGCTCGAAAGAACGATCGGCGGCATCACGGCGCCCGTGGTGGGATCGGGCGACTGGCCCGCGTGAATCGCCAAGGTATCGAGCTCTGCCTTTGTGTCGTGTGCCATGACCGTACGGTGCGATAGATCGCGCGACCTGCGCAAGCTGAGCGCGTGACCTGCGACACGAATCGTTTGATGTCGCGGGCTTCTCGGTTTGCCCACACTTGCGCTTGGTCTAACTCGTGCGGCCATGCTTGCTCGGCAGGCGGCGACAGCTACAACGCGCACGGATGTCGTCGGGGCTCAATCCCTCCCAGCTTGCTGCTGTTGAGCATGATCAGGGACCGTTACTCGTGCTCGCGGGCGCAGGCAGCGGCAAGACCCGAGTGATCACCATGCGCATCGCGCGCTTGCTCGAACGCGGCGTAAGGCCCGAGCAGATCCTCGGCGTCAGCTTCACGAACAAGTCTGCCGAAGAAATGCGCGAGCGCATGTTGCCGCTGGTCGGCCCAGGTGCATCCGGCAAGTTGCAGCTGTCTACGTTCCACAGCTTTGGCGTGCGCTTCCTGCAAGAAGAGAATCAGATCCTGGGTTACGACGGTAAGTTCGTGATCTTCGATCAGTCCGATGCCACCGGACTCTTGCGCGAGCTCTTGAAGCGCAATCAAAAGAGCGAAGGCACGCGCAAGCTCGATTTAAACTCGATCCTTTCGCGCATTTCGTTGTGGAAGAACGAGCTCAAAGCACCGGAAGACATCGTCGAGAGTGACTTCGAATACGACGCGGTGGCGCGCGATCTGTATCCACTTTACGAGAGCTCGCTGCGCATGATGCACGCCGTCGACTTTGACGATCTCGTGCTGTTGCCGGTGCGCATTCTCGACAAGCACGCGCACATTCGCGAAAAGTGGAAGCGTCGTTTTCGGCACGTATTGATCGACGAATTTCAAGACACAAACGTAGTCCAGCTACGCTTGCTGTTGTTGCTCGCGAACGAGCTTGGCAACGTGTGCGTGGTCGGCGACGACGACCAATCGATCTATGGATGGCGCGGTGCTGACGTGCGCAACATCCTGGAATTCGAGGAGTATTTCCCGGGCGCCAAGATCATCAAGCTCGAGGACAACTATCGCTCGAAGGCCGCCGTGCTCGACGTCGCGAACGCCGCGATCGCGCAGAGCAAGAAGAAGCGACATGGTAAGACGTTGCGCGCGGCGCGCGGTGCCGGCGACAAAGTGCGCATGGTCGCCTGCGAAGATCCCGGGCACGAAGCGCGTTTCGTCATGGAAGAGATTCGCGCACGGGCGCATGAGCGTGTGCCCTATCGCGACATGGCGATCTTGTATCGCTCGAATCTGCAGAGCCGCCTGCTCGAAGACGAGCTGCGCGTGAATGGCATTCCGTACAAGCTATTTGGCGGTACGCAATTTTTCGACCGTAAGGAAATCAAAGACGCCGCGGCTTACTTGCGCGTGGCCGTGAATCCGAAGGACGACATTTCGCTGCGCCGCATCGTGAACTATCCGCCACGCGGCATCGGCGACACCACGCTCGAGCGACTCGATCGCTTGCGTTTGGCCAATGGCATCACGTTCCATCAAGCACTCGGTAAGGCCGGTGAGGTGAGCGATGTGCCCGATGCAGCGCGCAGGTCCACGCACTCGTTGCTCGAAAATCTGAGGGTCACGGGCGAGCGCTTCAGCTCCGGGCGCGGCATGGCGGAAGCGGCCGGTCAGTTGTTCGAGCAAGTCGGCCTCAAGACTGCGTTGATGTCGGATGACGATCCCGCCGGCGCGCGACGCTGGGAGAACGTGCAGTTCTTACTGCGCAGCATCGAGCGCTACGAAGCCAAACCAGGTGGCGAGCGCGCCTCGATCGCGCAGTTCTTGGCGCGCATCACGCTACAAAAGAGTGGCGAAGACGAAGTCGTCGAGGGCATCCCGAATCAGGTCACGCTCTCGACTTTGCACGGCGCCAAGGGGCTCGAGTTTCACACGGTGTTTTTGATCGGCTGCGTGGAAGGTCAGCTGCCGCATTCGCGCACTACTGATCCTAAGATCACTGAAGCGGCGCCCACGGACGTCGATGAAGAGCGACGTTTGTTTTACGTAGGCGTCACCCGGGCGCGCGATCGTTTGTACATTTCGCGTTTCAAGCGGCGCTTGTTGCGTGGTCAGGTCGTCGAAGCCGTGCCCTCGCGCTTCTTGGATGGCTTGCCGGCCGACGCGACGGAGGCCTACGCGCGCGAGACGCGGCCGGCGCTGGCGCCCGAAGAAGTCGCAGATTTGGCGGCCGATTTGATGGCCAAGCTCCGTGCGCGCTCGCCGTCATTCCGACCTTAGCGCGCAACGTCACGCCGCCGGATCACCACGTACTACCGGTTTAGAGCCAGGCGCCGCACAATGGGCGCACGATGCGGCTCGCCAAGCTCCTCGGACCCGATCTTGCCCAGACGCTCGCGCAGAATCCTGACGAGCTGCGCGAAGCGCTCGACGAGTTCCACACCGAAGACATCGCAGAGCTACTCGAAGATCTGCCTCAAGAAGAAGCGATCGCGCTGTTCAAGGCGGTGCCGCCGGATCTAGCGGCCGCCGTGCTCGCGCACATGCCAGAAGAGGAGCGCACGCGCATTCTCGAACGGCTTGGCGCCGAAGACGCGGCCGAAGTGCTGTCGGAGATGGCGCCCGACGATCGCGCCGATGCGATCCAAGAGCTGCCTTCGACGATCGCCGAGATGATCCTCTCGCACATCGAAGAGACCGAGCCCGACATCGCCGACGACGTACGCGATCTCGCAAGCTACCCGGACGATTGCGCCGGTGGTCTGATGACCACGGACTTCATTTCGCTGTCGCCCAACACCAAGATCTGGCAAGCGATCGAGTCCGTTCGTCAGTACAGCCGACAAGGTAAGATCGAGACCGCGTATTACGCGTATGTCGTGGCCTTTGGCGGCAGGCTGGTCGGTGTCGTGTCGTTGCGCCAGTTGATCCTGAGTGATCCCGGCGTAGGCGTTGAAGACATCATGGCGCAGAACGTGGTCTCGGTCTTACCCGAAGCAGACCAAGAAGAAGTCGCGCGCACCTTCCAAAAGTATTCGTTCTCGGCCTTACCGGTGGTCGATGGTCAAGCCCGCATGCTCGGCCTCGTGACGGTCGACGATGTGATCGACGTCGTGGTCGAAGAAGCCACCGAAGATGCACAGATGATGGGCGCCGTGCAGCCCATGGACGATGCCTACTTTGCCACGGACTTTTGGACGTTCATCGCCAAACGCGCGCCATGGTTGGTGGTGTTGTTCGCGGGCGGTCTGATGACCGCGTCGGTGATGAAGAGCTTCGAGCATGAGCTGGCGGTGCTGGTCGATCTGATGATCTTCATTCCGCTCATCATTTCGTCGGGTGGCAACTCGGGATCGCAATCGTCTTCACTGATCATTCGCGCCATGGCCGTGGGCGAAGTGCATCCCAAAGATTGGCGACGCATCCTGGTTCGCGAAGCGGGTATCGGGCTGTTGCTAGGTCTGTTGCTGGCCGTGGTGGGCTTTATCCGCGCCTACGTATTTCAACAACACGAGGCATTCCGCGTGGCCGCGGCCGTATCGGCCAGTGTATTAGCCGTGGTCACGGTGGGAACCTTAGTAGGGTCCTTACTACCCCTCGCACTCAAGCGTTTGGGTTTTGACCCCGCCGTGTCCTCGACCCCCTTCATCGCGTCGCTCGTGGACGTATTGGGGTTACTCGTCTACTTCAACGTAGCCCGCATGATCTTCGTCGAGCTCTTGTAATCTTATGAATGAACCGATCCAAACCAGAAAGCTCGGGCAAACCGGCATCAACATGAGCGTGCTCGGCCTCGGTACATGGGGCTTGTGCGCGGAGAGCTACGGTAAGGTCTTCCCCGAGCAACGCACGCGTACGCTGACGCGCGCCATCGATCAAGGTTTGCGCGTATTCGATATGGCGCCCTGGTGGGGCGACGACGGCGCAAGCGAAACCGAGATTCGCACGCTGGTCGATACGCGACGCGCAGAGATGGTGTACATCACACGCGCGGGTGTGAGGCTCCACGAAGCGGGTCCCGAGCGGGCATTCGATGCGAAGTCGCTCACTGCCCAATGCGAGGGCTCGCTCAAACGCCTGGCCACCGATCGCATCGACGTGTGGCTGCTGCACGAGCCGCGCGAAGCGGATTTGCGCAGCGACGAAGTACGGGACTGCATCGAAGCCTTGCGCAAGGCGGGCAAGTTCCGCGCGTGGGGTGTAGCGACGAGTAAGATCGACGTGGCGCGCGCGGCGATGGAGAGCGACGCGCAGGTCTTGTGCTTACCCTTTCATCTGCATAAGCCGGAGCTGGTCTGGGACCTCACAACCGACGCGGCTGCGCGTGGCATCGGCCTGATCGCACGCTCGGTACTGCTGCATGGCTTACTCGCAGGGCGCTGGAATAAGAATAAGCGCTTTGTGCCCGACGATCATCGCAGCCAACGCTGGCAAACCGAAGCGCTGGCCGAACGTGTGCAGCAGACCACGGACTTACGCTTTCTCGTGCATGGCGACGTGCTGAGCTTGGCGTCTGCGGCGCAGCGCTTTGTGCTGGCGCATGAGGCTGTTTCTTGCGCATTGATTGGACCGCGCACGCCTGGGCAGGTGGAAGCGTCCGTCAACGCGTTGAGTGGCGACGTGATGATGGCGGCGGAAGACCTCGCACACGTGCGGGGGCTTTCGCGGGGCTGAGTGTTGGGTTGCCTTACCCAATTCTCGGCCACTACGAGCAATCCAGCCTTTCAGCCGTAGAAAGCGCGCTCGCGCTCGCCGTGAGGTGGCCGAGGAGTGTCCATGCGCCAGTCAGCGCGATCTTCCGCGGCGGTTCAAATCACAGGCTACGTCGCGCTCCTGTCTGGCGCTCAGACTCAGGCCGACCGTCTCATACACCCGCCCGAGCAGCAGACGTGCTTCCAAATCCCGGGGCATTCTGCGTACGGCTTCGCGCGCGTGCCGAAGCGCCAGTCGAGCGCTGCCGCTTTCGAGCAGACAGTGAGCCAAGCGCAGACAAGCCATCCTGCTGTCAGGTTCTCGCCCAAGCACTTCGCGCCAGCTGGAGACCGCCTGGTTCCACTGGCAGGCTGCCTCGGCGTGCAGGGCACGCACGCGCAGAGCCGCCACGGGTGTCTCATGCCCCAGCTGTGTGTCTTCGCTCGATGGCCCATTCCGTATGGCTGGCCATGGTCGCATCCGGACCGTGGAGGGTGGGTCCGCAAACGGTCCGGGCGGACCAGGCTCCTCGGCCCGTGCGGATCGCTCGCCCGCTATGGCGGGCATGTGCGACGGACAGGAAGGCGGCGGCGTGACGCTCGTCAGCGGCCTGCGCGGCTCGACCTTCAGCCGCGCACACGCTGCGCGCAGGTCGCGCAAGGACGCATCGGCAGACACTCCGAGCAAAGAGAACGCGTCGAGCTCGTCGAGCTCGTCGAGCAGCGCCTCCACCGCACAGAGCTCGTTGCGCGTAGCGTGCGGTTCCAGTGGCCGCTGCTCCGAGACAGGAGCACCGCCGCCGGGATGCATGCCGGCAGGTTGCGCGCCCCCGACCGAAAGCTCGACCAGGCCGCAGCCGACCAGTTTTTGGGCACGCTGCCGCGTCTCGTCCCGTCCGCAAGGCATGATGTCACACAGCTCGCTCATGCTCAGAACTCCGTCGACCAGGGACAGCAGGAACATGTCCATCGGTTCCAGCCGCGCCATGTGCCGCGCGCTGGCTGCGCGGCGGCAAGGCACGGGAACGCTGGCTGCGTGGCTGGGCATGACTTGATCCTGATCCTACGCAAGACCACTTGCCGGCGCGTATCGATTTCGAACGGA
This sequence comes from Polyangiales bacterium, assembly GCA_046598735.1. Lineage (GTDB taxonomy): Bacteria > Myxococcota_A > Polyangia > Polyangiales > DASUME01 > DASUME01. Next base: position 4,111 of record JBKJIA010000295.1, on the reverse strand, counting down.
CCCTGCAAATTCCACCTGCATGACCAAGGCATGGTGGCCCGGACTACACGGCGAATCCCAGCCACCTTGCGCGGAGCAAACTCGCGACCACCCTGGGATGCTCGGAATCCGGGCTGGCCAGAAGCGCGCGATGATACGCTCAGTGCGCCGGATGGGGGAAAACGGCCAGGGGGGAGCCCCGGCTCGGGAGGATTTCCATTGCACGCTCCAGACAAGCCCACGAATGAGGCCCAGCGGCTGCAGGCGCTTTTCGCCTATGAGATCCTCGATACGCCCGCCGAGCCTGCATTCGATGCGCTGACGAGGCTCGTCGCGCACATCGCCAATGTGCCGATCGCCCTCGTTTCGCTCGTGGATGCGGACCGGCAATGGTTCAAGTCTCGCTACGGTCTCGATGCGCCTGAAACGCCCAGGGACATCTCTTTCTGCGGACATGTCGTGGCCAGCGATGCTCCTCTGATCGTCCCAGACGCCTTCGAGGACGAGCGCTTCGCGGACAACCCGCTCGTCACAGGCGAGCCGCGCGTGCGGTTCTACGCCGGGTCGCCCTTGCGCACTGAGGATGGCTTCGTGATCGGCACACTGTGCACCATCGATCACGTCGCGCGCGAGCTCACGCCCATCCAGTTGGAGATGATCGGCCTACTCGCGCGACAGGTGGTGGACCAGCTCGAGCTTCGTCGTAAGAACCTGCTGCTTCGGGCGCGCCTTCAGGAGCTCGATACCTTCCGGCGATTCTTCACGCAGTCCCTCGATCTGCTCGTAACCGTGAATGACAAGTTCTACTTTCAGGAGCTGAATCCTGCTTGGGAACAGCTGCTCGGATGGACTCTCTCAGAGCTGCGCGCAAAGCCGCTCACCGACTTCGTGCATCCTGATGATCGAGGGGCGACCCTACGCGAAGCCTCGAAGCTCATCACAGACTCGATCCCAACCATTGGCTTCGAACATCGCTTTCGTCACAAGGACGGCCACTGGGTGCCCCTATCCTGGGCCGCCGCCGTCAAGGATGGAATGTTCTTCGCCTCGGCGCGAGACATGACGACCGTCAAAGCCAAGCAGGCGGAGCTCGAGGCAACACTCCAGGAGGTATCCGAGGCGAGATGGCGAGTGCAGGGCATGCTCGCGAGCTCGAACTACGGCATTATCGAGACCACGCCGGACGGTACGATTCGCGAGTTCAACCCGGCGGCGGCGCGGATGCTCGGCTACACGGCCGAAGAGGTCGTCGGCAAGGTCACACCGGCCATTCTTCACGAGGGTAGCGAGGTCGAGGCGCGAGCCATTTCGCTTTCGGCCGAGCTCGGTTTGCAGATCGAGCCGGGCTTCGAGGTCTTTGTTGCCAAAGCGCGGCGCGGCATTCCGGATGAACGCGAGTGGACCTACATTCGCAAAGATGGATCACGTTTTTCGGTCGACCTCTCGGTCACCGCGCGCTCGAATGCGGCCGGCGAAATCATCGGCTTCATGGGCATCGCAAGTGACATCTCTGCACGCAAGCGGGCGGAGGCCTTGCTTCACCAAAGCGAGGTGCGCCTGCACGCGATGTTCGCAGGCATGGCCGAGGGCGTCGTGATTCAAGATCAGTCGGGCGCGATCTGCGAAGCCAACGCCGCCGCAGAGCGCATCCTTGGCCTGTCACGAGATCAGCTACTGGGACGGGCTTCCATCGATCCCCGCTGGGGCAGCACGCGCCCCGATGGTTCGCCGTTCCCAGGCGAGCAGCATCCGAGCATGGTCACCCTGCGCACAGGACAGGCGCAGAGCGACGTACTCATGCTCATCAACAGGCCGAACGGCGAGCGCACGCTCGTCAGCATCAACACGGAACCACTCGTTCTCTCACCAGGATCGAAAACAGTGGACGCAGTGGTCGCGACCTTCCGCGATATCACGCGCCAAGCACAGACCGAAAGCGCCCTGCGCGAGCAACAAGTCGCTGTCCAGGAACGTGAGGTCCGACTGCGATCGGTCATCGACACGGCTGTGGACGCGATCATTACCATCGACGCGCGCGGCACGATGCAGAGCGCCAACACCGCTGTCGAGCGCCTCTTCGGCTATGAGCCCAGCGCACTCATTGGCCAGAACGTCAAGATACTCATGCCCGCGCCCTATCACGAGCAGCACGACGGATACCTCTCGAACTACCTGCGAACGGGCGAGCGCAAGATCATAGGCACCGGACGCGAAGTCACAGCGGCACGAAAGGATGGCAGCACCTTTCCCGCGGAGCTCGCAGTGAGCGAGTTCTTTCTCGAGGGGCAGCGCTACTTTACTGGCGTGGTGCGCGACATCAGCGACAGGAAGCGCATCGAGCGCATGCAGTCCGAGTTCGTGTCCACGGTCAGCCATGAGCTGCGCACGCCACTCACCTCCATTCGCGGCTCGCTTGGGTTGATCTCGGGAGGTGTGCTCGGCGAGATCCCGAAGGAGGCGAAGGAGTATGTCGACATCGCGCTGTCGAACAGCGATCGCTTGGTGCGACTCATCAACGACATCCTAGACATGGAGAAGATGCAGTCGGGGAGCATGGAGTTTCGACTCCAAGCCACCGAGCTACGCGCCGCCGTGGAAAGCGCCGTCGCCGCGAACCAAGGCTACGCGACAGCGCACCATACGCAGCTGATGGTAAGCACTCCGATCCCGCCAGGGGAGGTGTTGGTCGACCCCGATAGGCTCGCCCAGGTGCTGACAAACTTGATCTCGAATGCGGCCAAATTCTCGCCAGCCGGTGCCGCAGTGGAAGTGTCCGCCGAGCTCATCGGAGAGCGGGTCCGGGTCAGCGTGCGCGATCACGGCCCCGGCATCCCCAAGGAGTTCGAGGGAAGAATCTTCGAGCGCTTTTCGCAGGCCGATGCGTCAAGCACCCGCAACAAGGGCGGGACTGGGCTTGGCCTCAGCATCACGAAAGCCATCGTCGAGAAGATGCGCGGGCGCGTGGGTTTTCAACCAGCCGACGGAGGGGGAACGATCTTCTTTTTCGACCTTCCCTACCTGCACCCAGTGCAGGACCCACGCGCCGCGTCGAGCTCGGGCCGCATCCTCGTCTGCGAAGACGATCCGGACTTGGCTCGACTTCTTGAAGGGCTGCTCGGCTCGGCAGGCTATGCCGTGCATGTCGCCCCAACCTTAGAACGCGCTCGTCGACTTTTGGCGCAGCATCACTACGACGCCATCACCCTGGACCTTGTGCTCGCAGATGGGGATAGCGGTGCACTCATCCCGGAGCTGCGTGCGGCGCTGGCCACGCGATTCGTTCCGATTATCGTCTTGTCCGGCTCCGATCGTCATCTTGGTGCCTCCGCTGTCCTTGTGAACGATATGATCAGCAAACCGTTTGAGGAGACCCGTTTGCTCGCTTCCATCGCGAATGCCATCGCAGGGACGCAAAATACGAAGCCGAGCGTGCTGCACGTAGAGGATGACCCGGACATTCGTCGCATCGTCCGCAAGACGCTTCCCGCCACCTGGGATGTCGTGGGCGCCGACAGCCTGAGCTCGGCGAAGCAGGAGCTTGCAAGCGCAACCTTCGATTTGGTACTGCTCGACCTATCCTTGCCGGATGGGGGTGGTGACGAGCTGCTGGGACTGGTGGGGCGTGCCCAGGTGATCATCTTTTCAGCTCAGGATGCGTCCGCGGATCTCGCTCGTCGTGTCTCCGCGGCCTTGGTCAAGTCGCGCTCGACTCCGCTCGACCTCCGCGACAAGATCGTTTCGCTCATCTCGCGACGGAAGCCAGCTTCGTACGAGCGCAGGAGCGAAAAGGAAACGCCATGAAGGTACTATTGGTCGACGATGAAGACGACATCCGCAAAATTGGGCACCTGAGCCTGACCGCGGTGGGTAAGTTTCAGACCGTGCTGGCCGCGAGTGCCGCCGACGGCATCGCGCTCGCCAGGACCGAGAAACCGGACCTTATCTTGATGGACATGATGATGCCCGGCATGGATGGATTGTCTGCCATCGCCCTCCTGAAGGACGACGCCGAGCTTCGCGACATCCCCGTCATCTTCATGACCGCCAAAGTGCAGCGCAGCGAAGTGGAGCACTACCTGAAGGTCGGCGCGGTCGGTGTGATTCAGAAGCCGTTCGATCCGATGACGCTACC
>JBKJIA010000149.1:0-2703 GCA_046598735.1 Polyangiales bacterium | reverse complement strand
GCGCGTGTATCCACGCGTGGTGGGCAACGCCCGCGTTCCGCTCGAAGACTTGGACGAACCGGCACAAGCTCAGATTGTCTCGCTTCCCATGCACGGTAAGGCAGCGCTGAACGGCGTAGTGCTGGTCGACGGCCGCATGCCCGAGCCGGATCGAGACGACGAAGCCTTACTGATCGAGATGTTTGCGCGCGTGCATAACATCCGGCCGGGCGCGACCTTACCCGTGGTGATCGAAGGGCGTGAACGCAGCTTGCGCGTCGTCGGTATCGCGATGTCACCTGAGTATGTGCTCGCGGTTCCCAATGGTGCGAATGCTCCGGCGCCCAAGCGTTTTGCCGTATTGTGGATGCCGCGCACGGCGCTCGAATCGGCCTACGATCTGCGCGGTGCCTTCAACAACGTGGTGTTCGAGCTCGCTCAGGGTGCGCATCCTACCTCGGTGATCCGCGCGGCCGACGACGTGCTCGACCGCTACGGTACGCTCGGCGCTTATTCGCGAGACCGTCAGATCTCGAACTATTTCCTCACCCAAGATCTGGCCGGGCTGAGCGCGATGGCCACGGTCGCGCCGCTCATTTTCCTCGCAGTCGCGGCCTTCTTGCTGAACGTGGTGTTATCGCGCCTCGTAGAGCTCGACCGACCCCAAATCGCAACGCTCAAGGCCGTTGGCTATCGCAATAGTGAGGTGGGGCTGCACTATCTGCAGACGGCGCTCACCATCATCGTGCTCGGTACTTCGGCGGGGCTTTTGATCGGATCGGAGCTCGGTAAGGTATTCACCGGCGTCTACGTCGAGTTCTACCGCATGCCATCACTCGCGTTTCACATGACGCGAGAGCTTGCCATCAACGCTGTGGTTGCAAGCTTTGTCGCGGGCATCGTTGGCTCGGCGATCGCGGTGCGCCGCGTGGTGTTCTTGCCGCCTGCTGAGGCGATGCGGCCGGCCGCTCCCGATAACTATCGCAATAGAGCGCTGACGGACTTGGTCCTCGGTTGGCTCGGCCCGGCGGCGCGCATGATCGCGCGGGAGATTCTGCGGCGACCGTCGCGCACCTTGTTCAGCGCCGCGGCGATTGCGGCCTCGATCGGCATCGTCGTCACCGGTCAGTTCTTCACCGATGCGATGGCGTTTCTCTTCGATTTCTACATGCAGAAGGCGCAGCGCGAAACCTTAGCGGTAACCTTCCATGAGCCCGTGCCCGAAGCGGCCGTACACGCGTTCTCCACGATTCCTGGCGTGCGCGATGTGCAATGGCGTTACACCGCGCAAGTCCGCGTACGCTCCGGCCATAAGGAACGCATCGTGCCGCTTGTGGGCCATCCAGCGCGCCACGCCATGCGACCCTTACTCGATGATCTCGGCTACGAGGTGAAGTTCGCGCACGACTCCGTGTTGCTGACGGAAACCTTAGCCACCATCCTCGACCTTAGGCCGGGCGAACAGTTCACGGTCTTTCCACTCACAGGTGATCGCAGTCCGATCAAGCTCACGATGACCGGGGTAACCAAGGAGCTGTTGGCGCTGTGGGTGCACATGGATGCCGAGGCCCTCAGGCGGTTGATGTCTCAAGCGCCGGCTGCCACTGAAGCCTTACTGCAGGTCGACAACGATCGAGTGGTCGCGGTGCAAGCAGAGATAGCCGACATGCCGGGCGTGTCATCCGTGGTGCGCAAGGACCTGATGGTCGCAGAATTTCGCAGGCAGACCGGCGAAGCGATGGGCACTTTCTCGCTGATCCTTACATTGTTTGCCGTGGGTATCGCCGTGTCCGTCGTTTACAACAACGCGCGCGTCGCACTCTCCTTGCGTGGGCGTGAGCTCGCAAGCTTGCGTGTGCTCGGCTTTACGCGCGGCGAGATTTCAACCATTTTGATAGGTGAGCTCGCGGTGCAAGTGCTCGTGGGCATCCCCTTCGGACTCTTACTCGGTAAGGTGCTCGTTAAGGGTATGTTGGCCGCTAACGATCCTGAGGGTTTCCGTTTTCCGCCGGGCATGACACAGCACACCTACGCATTTTCGGTGCTGGTGATCGTGATCTCGGCCTTGCTCAGCGCCGCGCTCGTGCGACGCAAGCTCGATAAGCTCAACTTGGTCGAAGTATTGAAGAGTCGGGAGTGAGTCATGGAAGGGCGTAAGAAGCGGCAATGGGTGACGCGTGTGTTCGTCGCAGCCGTGCTGCTGGGACTGGTGGCATTCATAGCCAAGGGCTTCGTGCCTGATCCCATTCCTGTCAGCTTGGGCAGCGCCCAGAACCGTCCGCTCGAAGTCACGATCGAAGAATCAGGCAAGACCCGCGTGCGAGCTCGCTATGTGGTTTCCTCGCCCGTACTCGGTCATTTGGCGCGCATTCAGCTCAAAGTCGGCGATTCGATCGAGCAAAACGCTGTGATTGCCGAGATTGCGCCCATGGCGTCCGGTCTGTTAGACGATCGCACCCGCAATGAGGCCAGCGCGCGCGTGATGGTCTCGCAAGCAAACATCGATCGCACCAAGGCTGTTAGTAAACGCGCCGAAGCAGCTGTGCACTTTGCGAAGGAGCAAGCGGAGCGCCAGCGCACGTTGCGGGCAGGCCAAGGCACCTCGCAGCAAGTGCTCGATCAAGCTGAGTACACATTGCGCTCCGCCGAAGAAGAGCTCACTGGCGCAGTCTTCAGCGAGCGCGTGGCCCAACAAGAGCTTGCGCTCGCTAAGGCGGCGGTCGC
>JBKJIA010000011.1:0-4671 GCA_046598735.1 Polyangiales bacterium | reverse complement strand
TCGAAACGCAGAAGTCCCACGTCTTCCCTATAACAGCGTGGGACGCAGACGGCTATGGCGAAGCGGAAACAGAACCGCGCGACACCCAACCCTTACTGTGTGAGTCCGCGAATCTCGCCGCCCCGCCGCGCGCCGTTTTTCGCAACCTTGCCCAAGGCGGCATGTTCGATCGTCCCTAGGGCGGCACGTTGTGGCACACTGCAAGCCTGAGAGAACCCGGCGTTCGTTAGGTATTTGCAGGCGGCTTTGTTGGCGCAGCACTTGCAGCGTTCGAGCCCAAAGGTAAGGGTAAAGGTGGCTCGCTCTCCCATAGTCTTGTCGCTGATGCTCGTATGTGCGTTGCCGGCGTGCGATCAGATTGGCTCCTTGCAGCTACCTTCCGACGCGGGGATGGGCGATGGGGGCACGCGCCGCGACGCGGGCACAAGCTGCCAAAAGCGCGGCGCCTTGCGCATCAACGAAGTACTTACGGACAACGATGGAGTCTGGGTCGACACGTTCGGTGAAACCGATGATTTCATCGAGCTTTTCAACACCGGCCTGCTGCCGCTCAAACTCGACGACTACCTGCTTGCGGACGATTCCCATGATCCCGTGCGCTTGCCGGGCGAGCTCGTCATGCCGGGTCAAAGCGTACTCTTGTGGGCCGACGACGAAGTTGAACAAGGCCGAAGGCACTTACCATTCAAGCTCGACGCCGACGGTGATGCGGTGCAGCTCCGTCACATCGACTGCGGCGCCGTCGACAGCGTTGACGTTCCGGCGTTGCCGCTCAACGAGAGCTACGCGCGCTTGCCGGATGGCTCGGGCGCGTTTGTACGCTGTCGTTATGCGACTCCCAGGCGTAGTAACGGAGCAGCCTGCGAACCACCACCTCCGCCGTCGTTACCGAACGATCAAACCTTTGCGCCTTACGCTTGGCCCGCTGCTGTGCCGGCGGTGCCGAGTCCGTTGGCCCTGACCGAGCTTGCGCTCAAGCCCGCCGCGTTTGTGGAAGTGCTCAATACGAGTGATCAAATCGTCAATTTGGATGACTATCGCCTGCGTGTGGCGGCGATGGCGCCTGGTATGGCGTGGCCGCTCGCTGACCAAGGCACAAGCCTCGCGTGGCCTAGCGCAATGCTCTTGCCTGGTGCTCGCGTCTCGGTTCCGGTCACCGCTGCGGACGTGAGCGCGCTCGATGCTTCACCCGAATTTGAAGGCGCGGTGAGCCTGTTCGATGGTGCCGCGCAAGCCATCGATCGGGCAGATTTCATGCATTGGCCACAGGGTGCTGCCTTGACGCGCACACCCGAGACAAGCGGCCAGTTTCGTTTTTGTAACCATGCGACGCCGGCGCTCCCCAATGACCGCTGCGATGGGGTCACGCTGCGCCCGACGGGCGATCGCATTCACGCACTCCATACGGACGGAGACTTTAGAACGCTTGCGGCCGGTGGCACCGAGGTTGGACTCGAAGGCCTGAAGTTTGTGGTCGACATGCAGAGCGGCGACGTGGTGCACCTGATCGGCTCGGAGCGCTGGGCGCTGCACTACACGTTCATTCGCGAACAGATCGATCGTCAACCTGCCCTCGATCGTTGCGATCCCGTTCAGGCACGAGAGTTCGAGCAGGGCTGGGTGGCCTTTAGTCAGATTAACTATTTTCGCAGTGAAGGACGTCGCTTCCTGTTGGGAACGTTGGTGCGACACGCGAGTGGTCTGCATACGGTCGAGTTCGCAACCGGAGACGCGATAACTCCCGAGCAGATGCGACGCGCATTCTTTGCCGCGGTGGCGCGCACGGAGGATCCTAAGCAATGGTTTTTGAGGCCCGCGGATAGCTCGCAGCTCCGGCGCATGCGGGAGATCGAAGGCACGGTGCCCATCGTGGGAACTAACGCGCCTTATATCGATCTGCACTACCAGCCGCTGACTCAGGTGGTGGGTTACGGCGAGCTGATGTTTGTTCGCTCAGATCAACTCGACAGTGCAGAGCTTGGTCCACACACCCTGGTGATTACGGATGGCGTGCCTAACGACCTACCGTTTGTAGGCGGCTTGATCACAGAAGCGTTTCAAACGCCGCTCGCGCATATCAACGTGTTGAGTCGAGCGCGCGGTACACCCAACATGGCGCTACGCGATGCGCGCAATCACCCGCGTCTCAAACCTTACTTGTCGAAACTGGTGCGGCTCGAGGTAGCCCCCAGTGACTTTGTCGTGCGCGAAGCGAGCGCTGAAGAAGCCGACGCATTCTGGCAAGCCCACAAGCCAAGCGGACCCGCGATAGAACCACCCATCGATGCGACTGTGCGCGGCGTGCAGCCGCTCAGCGAACGTGGTCTCGCCGATTTGCCCGCCATTGGCGGCAAAGCCGCGCAGTTTGCCGAGCTGTACAAAGTAAACCTGGTGCATCTCAGCTGTGCTCCCGCGTCCGTGCCGTTGAATGTGCCCGAGCAAGCCTTTGCGATTCCTGTGGCTCACTATCTCGAACACTTCAGGAACAGCGGTGCACAAGCGCTCCTCGAATCGCTAAGGGCAGACGCCACATTTCGTGCGGACTCGAAGTTGCGCGCACAGGGCCTTGCAAACGTAAGGTCGAAAATGCTCGCATGGCCCGTCGATGTGGCGCTGCTGCAGTCCGTCGAAGCTGCCGTTCGGGATAGCTTTGGAGAGGCGCGCTTGCGCATGCGCAGCAGCAGCAACACCGAAGACTTACCCACCTTCAACGGTGCGGGCTTGCATACTTCCGCGAGCGCGCAGCTCGGTGACGAGAAATTGCAGATAGCCGACGCCATGCGCACGGTCTGGTCGAGCCTATGGAACCAGCGGGCCTTTGATGAACGCGAGTTTGCCAACATCGATCAATCGCGCGCGGCCATGGCCATTCTCGTGCACGCAGCGGGACAGGGCGAGGCCGCACAGGGCGTGGCGATCAGTCGCAACATGCTGCACGTCACGCGCTCAGACATGTACACGATCAATGCTCAGATCGGCGAAGCGTCGGTCACCAATCCCGCGCCCGGTGTCGTGACCGAGCAGCTGCTCTACACATGGCCCGGACGGTCCCCCGAAGTGAGCGCGCAAACCCGCAGCAGTCTTACGGAGGGTCAGGACGTGTTGATGTTGGAAGACATCCGCAATGTCGCGTGCGCCGTAGGAGCCGTGCACGATCACTTTCGACCGCTGCTCGATCCGCTCGGGCTCAACCGCTTGTTTGCCATGCAAATCGAGTTCAAGGTCGAACGCGACACCCGGCGCTTGATCGTGAAGCAAGCGCGGCCGCAGCCGATTGTGGGCGTCGAAGTACCCGCGGACTGCCGCGAGTTTTGAGGTACCTCAGTGCGCGGAGTTCGTATGCGTTGCTTCGGCTGCTTTCAGCAACTTGGCCTCGTCCCTGGCTCGCGTGCGTAAGGCACGCAGCACCATGACTTGACTGGCCGCGGCCAGCCCGTGACCCATGACTGGATCGATCTCGGCGATCTTCTGAATCAACCAGGTGCTCTGCGTGATGTCGAACTTGCAGTACCCCACGAGCACGGCTTCGCCACTTGGTAAGGTCGGCGTCGTGAAGCGCCACTTGCCACCCTTCAAGGCGCCCTCGGTCGCGTCGACGGAGGTGGTGCCATCCTTGTTCGTCAACGTCATCACGCCTTCGATGCCGATCAGCGGGAGGTTGATCCCCCATTCGAAGGTCTTTTGCTCGCCTTCTTGCTTGGTGACGCGCGTGTAACTGCCGGGCACCAGGCTTTTGCCAAACGTCTCTGGATTGCTCATGACAGGGATGAGCTTCGGCGGCGTAAGACCCGTGCGTCCCACAATGCTCAGCTTGCCTACACCCTTGTCTGTCAGCTCCATCAAGAGCAAGTCGGCGCGCCCGAGCACCTTCTTCAGGCCTTTCAAGTCGAGTTGTGGCGCATCGAAGGCCACGCTTGTCGGCCGTGCTTGCACCGCCCCCGCGCGCCTTTCGGCTTCCCGTTTGGTGCCGAGCATCATCACGTAACAGAGCGCGAGATTGACCGAGCGATTGATGCTGCGTGCGGCGGTTTCGAGTTGTCGCATCACGAAGTTCGCTTCGCGCATGTCCACACGCATGGCCAGCACCACCATGCTGCGCTTCTCGCCTGCCGGAAATACACGCCACATCAGCCGGCCTTCGCCCAGGTGGCCATGTTCACTGTGCACCGCGATGCGATAGCCTTCTTCTGGATGGCCGGGCGGCGGACCGTAAGCTGTCATGCGATTGTCGCCCTCGAGAAACAACATGCCGGTGCGCCACGTCCAGGTGTACGAAGTCTGCGGACCGCGCTGCGAGGTCACCTTCACGCTATCGAGCGTGTTCATGAACTTCGGATATTCGCCCGGAGTTTGGATGATTTTAGCGACGAGTGACGCGGGTGCCTCGACGTAACCTGCGACCATCACGGCGGGTAAGTCTTCGCCTTTTGCGAACTCCACCAACGCGACCGGACCTCTTTCCATCAGGGGAGCGAGCTGGGTCCGCTCGTCTTCAGTCAAAGCTTCCAGGCGTTGATGCAGCGCGTCGGCGCCTTCCTTGGCCTCTTCGGCTCGCGCTTGTGCGCTTACCAGCGCAGTGAGCACACCCACACAAACCGCAAGCGCACGAAGTGAACGATAAAACTGCACTCAGCCTCCGACGCTGCCTACGACTGCGTTGTTCAAGCATAG
>JBKJIA010000318.1:0-5949 GCA_046598735.1 Polyangiales bacterium | reverse complement strand
GACGCGAAACTCCGGGATGAAGAACGAGTGCAGCACGTCCTCGGACGACATCACCATCTTCATCGGCTGGCCGAGGGGCACGACGAGCTCGCCGGGCACAGGCTCCGACTGACCGGGATAGTAGAAGTCCCAAGCCCACTGCTTGGCTTTGACTCGTACTTCGATCGAACCTGCCGGCGCGACCATCGCCTTGACGTATCCCTTGAATCCGTAGTGGAACATGGGGATGAGCAAGATGATCGGCGCGAACGTCCAGAACAGCTCGAGCACATCGTGATGTCCCGGCGGCGTGGCCTGAGGGTTCTGCGATGCTCGATACTTGATCAGGAAGTACACGGACGTGCCGATGATGGCGACGAACGAGAACACGCTGAGCCAGAAGATGTAATAGTAAGTGAGGTCGATCTCGGCAGCGAGTGTCGACATCTGGCGTGGTAGCTGAACGGTCGCTTCTTTCATGGCGTCAGACCTGGTTCAAGGGGCGACTGGATGCGGGACCCGAAACTAACTTGGCGGCTGCAATCTCGAGACGGCGGCGCTTCTTCTCGCGCGACCACATCACGCTGAGAAAGAAACCGATGGCGAGTACCGTGATGGCGCCGCCGACCTTCATCACGTTCTGCGCGACGATGACGTACTTGGCGCCGATGGGATCGTACATGTAGCAATAGAGAATTACCTTTTCGATCGTAGAGATCGAGCGGCCCTGCGAGGCCTCCAGCAAGCCCAAGCGCACGTCTTGGGGATTGAACACGAGACCGTAAAGGTAACGTGCCATCTGCCCATCGGGCTTGAGCATCATCATCGCCGCTGGGTGGGCGTACTGGTCGTTGCGTTTGTCGTACTGGTACTTGAAGCCGACGGCGTTTGCGACTTTCGCGATATTCGCGGCATCTCCTACTAAGAAATCCCAGCTGCCCGCGCTATTCGCCGTGATGCCGTCGCGATTGTAGAGGCCCAGCATCTGTCTGCGCTTCTTGGCGGCGGCCGCAGGCGTGTCCCGCGGGTCAATGCTGATCGTGAGCGCGCGGTACTGCTTACCAAGCGTCCACGGGATGTTCCTCAGGCTCTCGACCTCGGCGCCGAGCACCATGCTGCATACGACTTTGCAGGTGTGGTACGCGAGCGTGAGCGCGACCGGGCGCGTGCCGTCGAAATAGTCGCCCAGCCTTACCATCTTGCCCGTGTGATCGCGGAATACCGCGTCCTTGGGCAGCGGCTTGTCCAAGTGCTCCACCACGTCGACTTTTTCGAGCTCGGTGGGCATCACCGCCACCTGAGCATTTGCCACGAGCGCCGAACCCTGGACCGTACAGACGGTAAGGCAGGCAAACGCGACCATGCGCATGTGGCGGTACAACGAGAACATGATTAGTGCGCGGCTCCGTGCTCAGCAGGTGCCGGGGTGGGCTGCGCAGGCGCAGGCGCAGGCGCCGCTGCAGGCGCGGGCGCAGGTGCCGCTGCAGGCGCAACCGCGTCGGCAGGTGCTGCATTTGGATCGATAGCTGGCTCGACACCGGCATCGCTGGCAGGTGCTTCGCCCGGGCGAACCACGGCACGAACCTTACGGTTGAGTTTGGTCCAGCCGCGCACTTCTTCCATGCCGTAGCCGTCCTCGCCCATGCCGCTCTTGGGCGTGATCACAGGCGACGCGGTGCGACCGCGCTGCGATAGAACTTCCATCGCGCGCTGCATACCGGGCGCTTCCTGCATCGTTCGCTCTCGCACGCGCATGGCCTTCACGGGCTCCATGCCACGCGTCAAGACCTTGTCGTGAATCTCCGCGGTCATGACCTTGGCGAAGTACGAATCGAGGGTGAGCTTGATCGCCACGAGAATCGCCAGCGCCAGAATCGTGTAGAACACGATGGTGCCGTTGCGTGGGGGGCTGTCGTCGTAACCTTTGGCTGCCATGACGGGCGCTCCTGTCGAGCAAAAATTAGGCGTTCACGAAGTTGAGGGAACGCGGCAGGCGCGGGTCCCGGACGGGTACGATGGAGTCTTTGCTGAGGCGATAGAACACGGCGGTGAAGTACGAACCGCCCACCGCGGCCAGGCATGCGATGTCGACCAAACTCGGGCTCAAACCCTGTCCGTAGTAAGGCATCACGAGCCAGTAGATCATCACGAAGTGGAAGAACAGAATGATGGCCGCTCCGACACCGAGGGGCGTCAGCGCGCGCTTGGCATTGCGTGACAGAAGCACAAAGAACGGGATCACGAAGTGGCCGAAGATCAGCGCCATGCTCCATGCCTTCCAACCGTCACCACCCTCGCTCCAGCGCTTGTGATAGTAGGTGGTCTCTTCGGGCAAGCTTGCGTACCAGATCAGCATGTACTGCGAGAAGTTGACGTAGGCCCAGAAGATCAGGAAGCCAAGCTGCAGCTTGCCGAGATCATGAAAGTGCTCGATGTTGACAGCCTTGCGAAAGTGGCCCTGCGAGCGCAGCGACAGCCCCATCAGGATCGTGACCGCAAACATCGCTACGATGCTCTGGGCGAAGAAGTTCACACCAAAGATGGTGGAAATCCACGAAGGCTCGAGCGACATCAGCCAATCGAAGGAGGCAAAGGTCGTTGTGAATGCAAAGAGGATGAGCGCCACAGGCGCCAGACGCTGCGAGCTGACGGTGAGCGCCGGGTCACCGGATTCATCCTGCTTCACCGAGTTGGTGAAGAGCTTGCGCGAGATCAGGATCCAGGCGAGGAAGTACAGCGCCGCGCGGATGTAGAAGAACCCGCGGTTCAAGTATGGAGCCTTCTCGGCCAAGACCCGTGCGTGCGCGGCATGCTCGGCTTCGTGGTTGACGCCTTCCATCTCGGGTGCGTCGTGCTCGTCGTCTGAGTGTTCGGAAGGCTTGGCTTCGCCGTGCTCTGCGCCGTGCTCAGCCTCGCCTACTGCCCCGTGCTCAGCACCGTGATGCGCGGGCGTCACCCAGGGATAAAGCTGGTCCATCGAAAGTAAGATGGGCAGGAACAAGAGCGCGAATAGCGCCATCGGCCAATGCAAGAACTCGGTGGTGCGACGGATCGACACGCTCCAAGCGGCATTGGTCAGAAACTGGATCAGGCCGAAAAACACACTGCCCAACGCAATGGTAAGGAACCCGATGTAGGCGAACAGATAGGAAAATGCGAAGCGTTCGCGGTCCTGGAACGCGCAGAAAGCCGCGGCGAGGATGCCGACTACGGCCACGCCCAACGAAATTTTCCAGGCGTTCGCCCAGGAGCTTTCGGGATCGAGCCGATAGGACAGGCCCTTCTTAGATGTCTCCGGGTGGCTCACTGCTCGACCCCTCTGTTGTTCGCCTGGCTCAACTGCAGCGCGCGTACGTAAGACACGATCGCCCAGCGGTCATCGATTGGAACCTGCGCACCGTAGGCAGGCATGTTGTTGTAGCCGTAGGTGACCGTCTGAAAGAGCTGACCATCGGTCATCCCGCGGACCTTGGCGGTATGGAAGGAGGGCGGCTTGAACGCTGGGCTGTTGCCGCGCGCGATCACCACGCCCTGGCCGTTGCCGAGACCGTCGTGACAGGGCACGCAGTAGATGCCGTAGCGGTCCTCGCCGCGCTCGAGCAGACCCTTCATCTTACCGTTGCGCTCGATCACGATGGACGGGATCGTATCGACGAAACCCTTACCATCTTGCGTACGGCCTTCAGCCACTGCCGAGCTGAGCTCCATCTCGCGTGCGACTGTGCCAGCGACCGGTGGGCGCATGGTGCGATGGTCCGCGAAATAGGCGCTGTATGCCTGCGGGTTGTAGCGGGGCTGCTGGTACATGTTGCGCAGGATCGCCACGGGGCTCTCCTTGCTCGTCTGCCCTCGGCAGCCGGCGCCGAGGCTCAACGTGGTCAGCGCGACGCACGTCAAGAGCGCACGAATCTGCGGCTTCATACTTCTTCCTCCACCAGCTCTACGAACTTGGGATGCAGGCCTTCCAGGAAGACACGGGTGCGCGAGACATCGAACTTGGGGTCCGCAGCTTCGACCGAGATGAAGAACTTGTCGGTCGAGCAGCCGCGGAAACGCTCAGACTCGAACACGGGATGGTTGTGTCGCGGCAGCTGGTTGAACCCCAACATGCCAAAGAAGCAACCGAGCGCCGAAAAGAGAATCGTGAGCTCGAAGCAGATGGGAACCATCGACGGAATCGAGATCGGCGGCTTGCCACCAATGATGATTGGGTACTCGATGCCGTTGGCCCAAATGATGAGGCCGGCGCCCGCGGCCAAGCCGGTCAAGGCCATCACGAGCACGAGCCAGCCGAGGCGAGAATCGGGCAAGCCCATGGCCGCGTCCATGCCGTGCAAAGGGTAAGGTGTGTGGACGTCCCATTTCTGGTAGCCAGCATCACGTACCTTTTCGGCGGCGTGCATGATCGACCCAGGGCTGTCGAACTCCGCGAGGATGAGCGCGGCGCGCTTCTTGGTTTTCTTGGGTGCTTGAGAAGTCGACATATCGCGTCTCACTCAGCGGGGACGGCGGCCGGCGCATGGACTGCGTCGTGCCCTTCGTCGTGGTGGTGGTGAACTTGGGCGTGGGGCAGGACGCCCTTGACCTCGGCCATGGCGATCATCGGAATCCAGCGCAAAAACAGCAGGAACAGCGTGAAGAACAAGCCGAGCGAACCCATGTAGATGCAGATG
Organism: Polyangiales bacterium; assembly: GCA_046598735.1. GTDB lineage: Bacteria > Myxococcota_A > Polyangia > Polyangiales > DASUME01 > DASUME01. Next base: position 1,297 of record JBKJIA010000318.1, on the reverse strand, counting down.
TCGATGATGGTTGGGCTGTAGTTGCCCCACGAGGAGGGCAAGAAGTCGCGGTGCAGCGAGGTCACGATGATGACGAAGCGCTCGAACCACATGCCGATGTTGATGAAGATCGAGATCACGAACATCACAGGGATGCTGGTACGCAGACGCTTGTTCCAGAACAGCTGGGGCGAGATCACGTTGCAGGTGACCATCGACCAGTACGCCCACCAGTAAGGTCCGGTGGCGCGGTTGATGAAGACGTAACGCTCGTAGGGGTTGCCCGAGTACCAAGCGATGAAGAACTCCATCGCGTAGGCGTAACCAACGAGGGTACCGGTCACGAGCATGATCTTGTTCATCAGCTCGAGGTGCTTCATCGTCACGAGCTCTTGCAGACCGAACACCGAGCGCGCGATCAAGAGCAAGGTCATGACCATCGCGAAGCCGGAGAAGACTGCGCCAGCGACGAAGTAAGGCGGGAAGATGGTGGTGTGCCAGCCCGGCATGACGCTGGTGGCGAAGTCGAAGCTAACGACTGAGTGCACCGACAACACGAGGGGCGTGGAGATAGCCGCCAGGATCAAGTACGCGCGCTCATAGTTGCGCCAGTGACGGTTCGAACCGCGCCAACCGAAGGCGAACACGCCGTACACCATGCGCCTTACGCTGCTGGTAGCGCGATCACGAAGCGTCGCGAAGTCGGGGATGAGACCCGTAAACCAGAACAGTAAGGACACGAGGAAGTACGTGTTGACTGCGAACACGTCCCAGATGAGGGGGCTCTTGAAGTTCGGCCAGATACCCATCTGATTGGGAATCGGCAACATGTAGTAGGCGTGCCAGATGCGGCCGACGTGAATGCCGGGGAAGATCAAGGCGCAGATAACGGCAAAGATCGTCATGGCTTCGGCGAAGCGGTTGATCGATGTGCGCCATTTTTGGCGGAACAAGAACAACACGGCCGAGATCAGCGTGCCGGCGTGACCGATGCCGATCCACCAGACGAAGTTGGTGATGTCCCAGGCCCACGCGACGGGGCTGTTGTTACCCCAGGTGCCGACACCGACCATCGCGAGATACGTGATGGCTAGGCCGAGCACGCCGGTGAAGCTCGCTGCGAGCAAGAATAGAATCCACCAGCCGCGCGGGGCTTTGGTTTCCGTGACGCGGCTGACTGCTTCGGTGATCGACTTACTGGTCGTCCCCTCGGGCAGAAGCAGCGTCTCGCCAATGGCTGCGATAGGAGCGTCGCTCATCCCTGCATCTCCGGGTTCGGATTGCGAATCTTCGCCGAGTAGCTCGTGCGCGGCTGCGT
>JBKJIA010000267.1:0-6912 GCA_046598735.1 Polyangiales bacterium | reverse complement strand
TAGCGGTTGATTGTTTATCGCTAATGGCCCAAATAGCTTGTTGTTCAATATCCTTATCAAACTTAGAAACGCTCAGGTATTTAGCAAGGCTCACTAAACTGCTATCTGCCAATTTATTTACATCATACTTTGCGCCAGGCGTGGGCGAATGATTAGATGCCTGGCAACAATTATCGCGATCACGGTCATGCGCTGGCGCGGGGCATGAGTGCGCGCGCTGCCATGGCCGAGCTGTTCGGCAAAGACACCGGCTGTTCGCGCGGCTTTGGCGGCTCCATGCACATGTTCGATGCGGCCAAGAATTTCTTGGGCGGTCACGGCATCGTGGGTGGGCATTTGGCGCTGGCTGCGGGCGTCGCGTTCAAAATTCGTTACGAGGGCGAAGCGCGCGTGTGCCTCGGTTACATGGGCGAAGGCGCCACCAATATCGGCGGCTTTCACGAGGCCTTGTCGCTCGCTGCTCTATGGAAGCTGCCGGCCGTATTCATCGTGGAGAACAACGAATACTCCATGGGCACGCCGCTCGAACGCACGTTGCCCGTGCGCGATCTGACCAGCAAGGCCGCAGGTTACGGCATGTATTCCGATCGCTTTCACGCGAGCGACGTCTACGAAGTGCGCACGCGCTTGAAGAAGGCGATCGATCATGCGCGCTCGGGTCAGGGTCCGGCGTTCATCGAAATCCTCACTTACCGTTTTCGCGGCCACTCCATGTCCGACCCGGGCAAATACCGCACGCCCGAGGAAGTGGAGCTGCGCAAACAAAAAGACTCCGTGCGCATCGCGCGTGAGCAGTTGATCGAAAATGGTATGAGCGCGGCCGATGTGGATGCGATCGATGCCTCGGTCGAAGAAGAAGTGCGCGACGCTTTGGAGTTTGCAGACACGAGCCCTGCGCCCAGCGAAGACCTGATGTACGAGATCACGTACGCACCGAGCACAGCAGGCGTGCTCGCCGAAGGTGCTCAGATCTTTACCGAGAAAGGGGTCTGAGCCAGATGCGTACGATCCGATATCGCGACGCCGTTCGCGAAGCCATGATCGAAGAGATGCAGCGCGATGCGCGCGTGTTCTTGATGGGCGAAGAAGTAGGGCATTACCAAGGCGCCTACAAAGTCAGCGAAGGCATGCTCGGCCTGTTTGGCGACAAACGCGTGATCGATGCGCCGATCGCTGAGGCCGGTTTCGCCGGCATCGGTGTGGGCTCGGCCATGGTGGGCTTGCGACCGATCATCGAGTTCATGACCTGGAATTTCTCGGCCGTGGCGTTCGATCAGATTTTGAACAACGCGGCCAAGATGTTTCAGATGAGCGGTGGCCAGCTCAAGGTGCCGATCGTCTTTCGCGGGCCCAACGGCGCGGCGCGCCAAGTCGCAGCCCAGCACAGTCATGCGATGGAGACGTTCTACGCGCAGGTGCCCGGCCTGTGGGTGTGCTCGCCCACCACGCCGCGCGATGCCAAGGGCTTGCTGAAGACGGCGATTCGCGAAGACAACCCGGTGGTCTTTCTCGAGGGCGAGACGCTGTACGGCATCAAAGGCGAAGTGCCCGACGCCGAAGAAGACGAGCTGATTCCGTTCGGCCTCGCGCGCATCGCTCGCGAAGGTAAGGACGTGACCATCGTATCGTGGGGCCGACCTTACTATGAGGTGATGAAGGCAGCAGACCAGCTCGCCAAGGAAGGCATCGAGTGCGAGGTCATCGACCCGCGCACGTTGCGGCCGCTCGACCACAAGACGATCGTCGAAAGCGTCAAGAAGACCAATCGCTGCGTGATAGTCCACGAGCACTGGCCTTACGGTGGCCCGGGCGCAGAGATCGTCGATCGCGTGCAGCGCGAAGCGTTCGATTATTTGGATGCACCGGTGTTGCGCGTCGCCGCGCGCGATGTGTCGATGCCTTACGCTTTGAATCTGGAAGAGCGAGTGCTCGTGCGCGCCGAAGACGTGGTGTCCGCGGTGAAGAAGTCTTTGTACGTCGACTGAATTTGAGGATCCGTCATGGCTAAGATCATCGGACTACCCAAGCTTTCGCCCACGATGGAAGAGGGCACGCTCGTACGCTGGGTCAAGCAAGAGGGCGACGCCATCGAGGTCGACGATTTGATCGCCGAAGTCGAAACCGACAAAGCCACCATGGAGTTTCGTTCGTTCGACAAGGGCGTGTTGCTGAAGCAACTCGCGGCGGAAGGCGAGACGCTCAAGCCCGATCAACCTGTGGCGGTGATCGGTAAGAAGGGCGAAGACGTTGCGGCGCTACTTGGTAAGTCGGGTGGCGCGCCGGCGAAAGAATCCGCCGAGCCGGTGGCTGAAGACGCAGCAGACGAAGGCGAAGCCGAGGGCGCGCAAGGCGACGAGACCGAAGTAGAGGCTGGCGAAGCTGCGGCGTCCGATGACGCTGAGCCTGACGCGGAGGCCGCCGCCGAGCCAAAGACGACCAAGTCCGCAAGTGCGCCCGTGCAGAAGAAAGAGGTTGCTCCCGCCAAGAAAGCAGCGGCTCCTGCGCCATCCGACGATAGTCAAGAAGCTGAACCATCGTCTGACGCACCGCAAAGCGCGAGTGGCCAAGACGGTGCTCGGATCATGGCGTCGCCGGCCGTGCGCAGAATTGCGCGTGAACGTGAGCTCGACCTATCGCAAGTGCGCGGTTCAGGGCCGGGTGGTCGCGTCATCAAGCGCGATGTCGAGACTTCGGACACGCGCGTGGGTTTGCCGGGTACGGCACTGCGCGGGCCGAGCGCCCCTCCGCCAGCCGTCAAAGCCGCAGCGCCTGCTGCACCGGCACGTGCGCCCGCAGCTGCTGCGCCGGCCGCAACGTCCGGGGAAGGGCGCCTCGAGAAGCTGTCGCCCATGCGTAAGACGATCGCGCGCAGGCTGACGGAATCGAAGCAAAACGTTCCCCACTTCTACCTTACGATCGATGTGGACGCGGGCCCGCTCGTGGCGGCGCGCGCGGAGATCAATGCCGACCTCGAAGCGAGTGGCGAAAAGATCTCGCTCAACGATTTGCTGATCAAAGCTTGCGCGCTTGCGTTGCGGCGCGTGCCCAAGGTGAATGCGAGTTTTCAAGGCGACAACATCTTGTTTCACGAGCGCGTGGACATCTCCGTGGCGGTCGCGATTCCTGACGGTCTGGTCACGCCGGTCGTGCGCAATGCCGACAAGCTCGGTGTGCTCGCGATCGCGCGCCAAATAAAGGACCTGGCGGGCCGCGCCAAGGACAAGAAGCTTAAGCCCGAAGAGATGTCGAACGGCACCTTTTCGATCTCGAACTTGGGTATGTTCGGCATCGACGAGTTCAGTGCCGTGATCAATCCACCTGAGGGTGCGATCTTGGCCGTCAGCGCGGTGCGCGATGAGCCGATGGTCAAGAACGGCATCGTGGTTGCGGGCAAGAAGCTGGCGCTCACGATGAGTTGCGATCATCGCGTGATCGATGGAGCGCTGGGCGCCGAGTGGCTCAAGGTGTTGCGTGGTCTGCTCGAATCGCCGCTGCGCATGATCGTTTAGTTGCGAACTTGCCGCCTACAGATTGACCCATAGGGCGCTGCCATCGGGCGCCCACTCTTTTTTCCAGACGGGTACGGTTTCTTTGATGCGATCGATCGCCTGCCGACAGGCGTCGAAAGCCTGGCCGCGATGGGCTGCGCTGGCAGCAACCACGACCGCGATATCGCCAACAGCAAGCTCGCCCACACGATGCAGCGCGGCCAAGCGCACGCCTGCGTGCTCGCGCATCAGCTGATCGAGAATCTGTGCCATCTCTTGGTTCGCGAGCGCCACGTGCGCTTCGTAATCGAGGCGCGAGACGGCCTTACCATCGGCGTGATCGCGCACCACGCCGAGAAAGATCGCGATGCCGCCCGCGCTTGGGTGCCGCACCGCGTTCAGTGCTTCGTCGATCGAAAGTGGACGGTCGCGCACTTCCGCCAGTGCGCTGCCACCTGCGACGGGAGGCAAGACACAGACTTCGTCGCCATCGCCGATGAGCACGCTTTCCGGCCGCAAATCACCGTTGAGTGCCAGGCGCATGCGCGGCAAATAGGGCGCAAGCCGTGGTCGGTGCGAAGCGAGCCACGCCCGAAACGTGGCTTCGTCTTGGCCCGGTGCCAGCGCCACCTCTTCGTTGTCGCAACCCGCGAGCTCGCGTGCGGCTGCAAAATACACGATGCGCACCATGGTATGTCCACCTCGGGCTTGGATGAAGCGCGTACCTTTCGCTCGCGCTTGCGTCAATGCCACGCGTGGTGTCAGGCGCTAAATCGCGTAAAGTCAGGGGCTCCATGACCGTGTCGGAAGAGAGCGCACCCCGAGCCCGGCTTTCGCCAGCCGCCAGCCACCTAACGCGCGTGCTCGTGTTGGTAGGTCCGCTGGCTGTGATCCTGATCGCCGCCAAACTTCACAAGCTGACTGCACGAGCACCTGAGTTGCAATGGAGCCACGCGCTCGCGGCGCTATCAGAAGACTTGCTGTTGGTGTCAGGCTTGGCGTTGTTCGGCCTGCTGGGTTTGTCGAGTCCGCGTCGCGGAATTGCCCTTACCACCGCGATCGTCTTGCATCTTCTGTTGCCGGTCCTGACGTTGCTGGCGATTTTCGAGCACGGTTTTTTCGTGATTACGGGGGCCATCGGCGATGGCTTCATCCTCGCTGACATGATTGGCCGCTTTTCGGAGCTGACAGGCGTGATGGGTAGCGCGATCACGCCGACCTTACGGTTGCTGTTGGCCTCGCCATTCTTGATTTCCCTCGCGCTCGCCTGGCTGCTCAAGCGAGCCGGGGCTCGTGCCGCGCCCGCATCAAGCGACTCTTCAGCGAGCCTCGTTCAGAAACGGCCGATCTACAGGCGATCGCTGCTGCTTGCGGGCCTTACCTTCTTGCTCGCCTTCGCGTTCTCGTTCGTGCCTGTGCCGATCGCGCTGCGTTCGGTCGAACACACGTTCTACGTGTCGATCACGCGCGACCTGTTGATACTCAGTCGCGGGTTTGCGGACGAGCGCCTGTCCAGCCTACTGCCCTCCGAGCCAGAGCTCACGCTCGCGCCGCACAGCCCCAACGCCGGCGCGCCGCACGCGAAAAATCTCGTGTTCATCACGCTCGAATCGGTAGGCGCAAAAAACACGACGCTATACAACCCGGCCATCAAGAACATGCCTTACCTTGTGTCGCTGGCCGCGCGCGGCGCCAAGGTCGAGCGCGCGTACACGGTCACGCCGCATACGAGCAAAGCCTTACTATCGATCCATTGCGGACGCTTGCCCAAGCTCGTGCCCGGTGTGGACGAAGCGAACGCGGGCGGCATCCCTGCCAAATGCTTGGCGCGTCTGCTGGAAGAACAAGGTTTTGCCACCGCGTATTTTCAGACCGCGGAAGAGCACTACGAACGTCGCTCGGACTTGGTGAAGGAGTTCGGCTTCGCGCACTACGTCGGCAAGGAGTCGCTCAACGGCGATGGCTTTGACGAAGTGAGCTATTTCGGTTGGGAAGACGACGTGATGATAGCGCCCGTGGTCGAGTGGGCCGCGCAGCAAAAGGCGCGTTTCTTTCTCGGTATGCTCACGCTCACTAGCCACCACCCTTACGGTATTCCGCGCGGCTTTCAGACGCAGACCTTCGTGCCCGATCGCGATCACAACGACTACTTGAACACGCTCGCGTATACCGATCGCTTCTTGAAAAAGCTGTTTGCCGCCTTCGAAGCGAAAGGCTTGCTCGATGACACGCTGTTCGTGATCATGGGCGATCACGGCGAAGCCTTTGGCGAGCATGGTCGCTTTCAGCACGACAGCGTGATTTACGAGGAAACCGCGCGCGTACCGATGGTGCTCGTAGGCCCTGGCGTGACGCCGGGCAGCACGATCAGGGGCCTGCGTCAGCATATCGATCTGGTGCCGACCGCGCTCGAAGCCCTTGGCTTTGCTCCGAGCTTACCTTTGGCAGGCAGCAGTCTCTTCACTAGCCCCGGACACGATCAGGTCTTTCTGAACTGCTTTTACCTTCGCTACTGCATGGGCTTTGTACGCGCGCCCGCGCAGAAGCTGATCTACAACTTCGACCGGCTCGGCCCGGAATTCTACGACCTTGCAAGCGATCCGAACGAGCGCACGAATCTGGCTGAATTGCCCGAACACGCCCGCGAGATGACCGCAGCTATCGCGGAGCTACAGCGCATCCGTTTGGAAAATGTGGCGTTGTATGCCGCGCGCGCCCGCGAGCGCCGCGAGAAGTACGTCAAGCGCACGCGCCCCACGCCCAGCCATCAAGCGGTGGTCGACTTCGGGAGCGTGAAGATTCTCGGCTACGATCTAGACAAGCCCACGTTCGCTGCGGGCGGTAAGACCGTGATCACGACGTACTACGAGGTCATCGACAAGCCAGATCCAGACTTGCAGCTGTTCATGCACGTGCGCGGTACGAGCACGATGCGCGAAGATCACGTGCCGGTTGAGGGTGCCTACCCCGTGTCGAACTGGAAGCCCGGCGACTTCGTGGTCGATCGCCACACCATTACGACGCGCCCCGATTCGCGTGTGGGCGAGTACCAGATCTGGACGGGCTTCTTTCTGCCGAAGGACCGTCTGCCCATCCATCAGACCACGCTAGTCGCGCGCGATGACGCTGTGCGACTCGCCACGTTCAGCGTGAGCGAGCCCCCCGTCGATACTCAGGCTTTCGTGTTGCGCGAGAGGCCCGCGATCAAACAGGCACTCGACGTCGGCTGGAGCAACGGGCTGCGCGTGATCAGCACCGATATCGATAAAGCCGAAATCAAAGGCGGGCTCAAGACCACGGTCACCATCGTCTTCCAAGCGCTTACGAAGATCGAAGGCCAGCCCAGCTTCAGGCTGCAGCTCGATGGGCCCTCGCCAAAGCAATCGCTACCCCACGTGCCGGTTCGCGGCACCTATCCTGTCGA